>JAEWEW010000057.1 GCA_023389175.1 Pseudomonadota bacterium
GGTCAGCACGTAGATGAGCTGGAAGTCCGTGAAGGTGAAGAGCACCGAGAAGGTCATGACCACCGCGATGATCGGCGTGAGCAGCGGCAGCGTGATGTGCCAGAAGCGCTGCCACGGCGTGGCGCCGTCGATCGCGGCCGCCTCGTAGAGCGCGGGCGAGATGGTCTGAAGCCCGGCGAGCAGCGAGATGGCGACGAACGGGATGCCGCGCCAGACGTTGGCCGCGATGGTGGAGTAGCGCGCGTTCCAGGGATCGCCGAGGAAGTCGATGTAGTTGTCGATCAGCCCGAGCTTCATCAGCACCCAGCTGATGATGGAGAACTGGGAGTCGTAGATCCACCAGAAGGCGATCGCCGAAAGCGCCGTCGGCACGATCCAGGGCAGCAGCACCACGGCGCGCAGGAAGGTGGCACCGCGCAGCGCGCGGTTGAGCAGGAGCGCCAGCCACAGGCCGAGCAGGAACTTCAGGACGCTCGCGACGAAGGTGTAGAAGAGCGTGTTGAAGAGCGCGAGCCGCGCGACGCTGTCGCCCCAGAGAAACTCGTAGTTCTCGACGCCGATGAACTCGCCGCCGCGACCGATCTTCGCGTCGGTGAAGCCGAGCCACACCCCGAGGCCGAGCGGATACGACAGGAAGAGGATGAGCAGCGCCGCCGCGGGCAGCATGAAGACCAGGCCGAGCCCGTTGCGGCTGTTTTGCAGCCGGGCGAGCAGCGGCTGGCGCGGCGGCCCGCCGGACCCGCGCAGCGGCAGGCCGGACCCGGCCAGCCCATCGACCGGGGCGACCGCACCCCCGCCATGGATCCGGCCGGCGTCCTGCTGCTGCGCCATGCTTCGTCAGACCTTGTAGTAGCGTTCCGCGCGCTTCTGGGCCCGTTCCGCGGCTTCCTTCGGCGACCGGGCGCCGCTGATCGCCTCGGCCACCATGTTGGTCACGATGAAGTCCGAGAGCGCGCCGGCCGACGCATATCCGAGCGTGCCGGCATAGCCGGCCGGACGCAGGTTCTTGGTGGCGTCCCGGTACGGCGTATGCTTCGGATCCACGGTCCAGATCGGGTTCTTCTCGTACGCCGCGAGCGGATGCGAGATGTAGCCGCCGCAGCCCTGCAGCCAGGCGCCGAACTGCTCTTCCTCCATCATGAAGCGGAGGAACTCCTTGGCCGCCTTCGGATACTTGGAGTGCTTGAAGATCATCTGGTTGAAGAACAGGTGGTACTCCGTCGGCTCGCCCACCGGCCCCACCGGGAAGGCCGCATGCTGGATGTCGTCGGCCATCGCCTTGATCTTCGGATCCTGCGAATTCTTCGCGGCGTAATAGATCGAAATTCCGTTGTTGGTGACGCTGACCTGGTCGTCCAGGAACGCCTTGTTGTTGTTCGGGTCCAGCCAGGACAGCGTGCCGGGGACGAACGTGGCGTAGAGCTCGCGACCGTACTCGAGCGCCTTGAGGGTTTCCGGACTGTTGATGACGACGTTGTTGTCCTTGTCCACGATCTTGCCGCCGAAGGCCCACATCAGCCAGTGCGTCCAGCCGCTGTCGCCGGTGGCGTTGCCGAGCGCGAAGCCGCCGGGCGTGCCCTTGTCCTTCAGCGCCTTCATCATCTTCAGGAAGCCGTCGGTATCCTTCGGGAAGGTATCGAAGCCGGCCGCCTTCACCTGGCTGCCGCGATAGACCATCATCGCGCCCGCCGAGCCGAGGCCGACGCCGATCCAGTTCTTGCCGTCCGGGCGCAGGTAGGCCTGCACCGAGGGATACCAGCCGCCGTACTTGGCGCCGAGGTACTCGCACAGGTCCGTGACGTCCACCAGCTTGTCCGGGTACATGTTGGCGTCGTCGTTGGTCGACAGGATGATGTCCGGCCCGCTGCCCACGTTGGCGGCCACCGCCGCCTTCGGACGCACGTCCTCCCAGCCCTCGTTGTCCACCCGGACCTCGATCCCGGTCTTCTCGGTGAACTTCTTGACGTTGGCCATGTAGGTATCGATGTCGCCCTGGACGAACCGGCTCCAGCGCAACACCCGCAAGCGCGCGCCCTTCTCGGGCTGGTTGTTCCATGTCGGCTGGGCGTTGACCGCAGGGATCCCGACCAGGCCGGTGGCCCCCAGTGCCGTGCCGGCCTTGAGCAGGTTGCGGCGTGTGTTCAGTGCCATGCGTGCTGTCTCCTTTGCTTGTGGCTATCGAGTGTGGCTCTTGGTCAAGTCTGAAGCAACAGCGGCCCGCAGCGGCGGGCTATCCTCCCATACTACCGCAGCGCCTGCGCCGGGATGCACCGGGAATACCCCGGTGCCGTCACTTCGCCAGGCTGCGCACGTAGGCGATGATCTTCAACATGTCGTCCTGGGCCATCCCGCGACTGGCGAAGGACTGCATCGCCCCGGAAGCGCCGGCGTAGATGATTGCGAACATACCGACGTCGTCTGCCGTCTGCGGATAGATGAAGTTACCGCCGATCAGCGACGGACCCATCTTCCCGGAGCCGTCCGTGTTGTGGCAGACCTGGCAGTTCTCGTTGTACAGCTTCTTGCCGTCGGCCAGCGCCGCCGGATCGTCCCGGTACACGTTGGTCCCGTCGGCCTTGAACCGCTCGAGCGCCGGAGTCTCAACCTCCCCCGGCTTCAGCTTAACGTCCACCGGCGCGCCGTCAAACGGATGCTTGAAGACGACTTTCGCCTCGGCTGCGGCCGCGATGGCCTGTCCCGACGACCAGACCGCAACCACCACGGCCACGCCAAGCGTGGCCGCGTTGGACCGAAAGGTGAGCGGCCGGCACCGCAGTGCCGACCGCCTGGTTACATCCAATCGCTTTCGCCCGACATACTGGTGGTTGACAGCGCCTATTGCCTGACCCGCGCGACCTCCGCGCCGGCCGGAACCTGGTCGGCCGGCATGAGCCGCCACAGCGAACCGGGCGGATTGGCGGTCGGCCCCTTGTCGTCCGTGTAGAAGCAGTTGCAGTTGGTGGCCAGCACGAAGCCATCGGCGTCGATGTTGCCCGACGTGAACTGGAGTGACGACTGGAGCAGTTCCTGCATGTTCCACTTGGAGGCCGCCGGATCCCAGGCAACGCCGAACAGCCGTCCGGAGCACCAGTCACCCGCGACATAGGTGTCCTTCAGGCCGCCGTAGTTAGCCACCCCCATGCCCTGGACCGAGCAGCCCCAGCCGTCGCGCAGCTTCTCCGCGCCGGGATAGGGCTCCTGGTGCGGATACTCCGCCACCGGCAGCAGGCCGACGATCGGGCATTTCTCGCCCGGCCCGGTGGTGGGGTGGCAATGGGAGCCCTGGTTGTGCTTCCAGCCGTAGTTCTCACCGCCCTTGGAGGATGCCGGCTGCCAGTTGATTTCCTCCCAGTGGTTCTGGCCGACGTCGGCGATGAAGAGATCGCCGTTCTTCGGGTTGAAATGGAACGAGTAGGGATTGCGCAGCCCGTAAGCCCAGATCTCCGGCCGCGATCCGATCTTGTTGGCAGTGAACCCCTGCTCGGTGATGCCGAACAGCGACATGAGTTGTGGTCGGTCCGCCTGGGCGAACGGGTTGTCCTTCGGTACCTTGTAGGGCACGTCATCGTCGCTGTCCACGTCGATGCGCAGGATCTTGCCCCAGAGCACGTTCAGGTCCTGCCCGGCATTCAGCGGGTCCCCTTCCCACCCGGCGTCACCCTTGCCGATGTAGAGCTTGCCGTCCGGACCGAATGCGATCATGCCGCCGTAGTGGTTGTAGTACGGCTGCGGGATGTTCATCAGCACCTTGACGGTCTTGGTCAGGCGATCGGCCGAAATCTCGTCCGGGCTGGCCGGATCCACGGTCATGCGCGCGATGATCGACGCCCCGTTGAACGGCAGCGACGCGTAGTGCACGTAGACGT
>JAEWEW010000074.1 GCA_023389175.1 Pseudomonadota bacterium
AGCCCGGAGAGCGTGCCCACGGCACCGCCGAACTGCAGCACCGCCACGTCGAGCAGCGAAGTGCGCAGGTGACGGCGCGATCGCGACAGCGGATCCAGCCAGCCGGCAACCTTCCACGCGAAGGGGATCGGCGAGGCCGACTGCATCACGGTGCGGCCGATCATCATCGTGTCCCGGTGCGACTGGGCCAGCGCGGTCAGCGCGCCGCCGGTGCGCTCGAGCCCATCGAGCAGCCGCCGTCCGGCTTCCTTGCACTGCATCGCGAGGGCCGTATCGATCACGTCCTGGCTGGTGGAGCCGTGGTGCAGGTAGCGCACCGCATCGGCATCGATCGTCGCCACCTGTTCCCCGAGCGCCTTGAGGAAGGGGATCACCAGCGTGCCGGCGGTACGGGCAGCGGGATAGAGCCTGGCCGGATCGAAGCGCCCGCCTGCGAGCTCCGGCGCGGCGCCATCGGAGGCCGCGGGATCGCCGAGCTCGTTGCAGGCGCGGCCGATCGCCTGCGCAGCCGACTCCGGGATCATGCCGGCGGCTGCCTGCGCCTGCGCGAGGCCGCGTTCGAAGCGTGCCATGGCCGCGAGCAGCGCCGCATCCGAGAACAGCGAATCGACCGAGGCGGGGGCGAAGATCCTGTGGAGCATCAGTGGCGCGAGGCGCTTCGGGGCAGCTGCGATCCTTCGACGATACCACCGCCGTGGGACAATCCACAAAAGCTCGCCGGGATCCGGCGGGTGCAACCGACAACCAGAGGAATCGACCGTGCCCAAGGCAGTCTTCGTCCAGCCGGACGGCAGCGAGAAGGAAATCGACGTGGCGCGCATGGAAAGCCTGATGCGCGCGGCGATCCGCTGCAATGTCGACGGCGTCGTTGCCGAATGCGGCGGCGCCCTCACCTGCGCCACCTGCCACGTCTACGTGGATCCTGCGTGGGCGGACAAGCTTCCGCCGCCGGACGAGGCCGAGGAGGACATGCTGCAGTTCACCGCCGCCGAGCGGCGGCCCGAGAGCCGGCTCTCCTGCCAGCTCCGGATGACCGAGGCGCTGGAGGGCATACGGGTCACCGTGCCGCCGACGCAGTACTAGGACGCCACGGCATCCCAGGCGGGCACCATTCTGGCTGTGGCGGGTGCCCCCTCGAGCGCAACTGCATGAAACCACCTCCGAGCTCACTGCGTTCGCTGCCCCCCGAGGGGGCCCGTCAGTGGCTTGGGGCGGCCGGGCACTGACATGGCCGACTGGATCACATCGTTCATCACCGAGGGTGGGTACCTGGCGGTCGCGCTGCTGATGGCGCTGGAGAACCTGTTCCCGCCGGTGCCGTCGGAGCTGATCATGCCGTTTGCCGGCGCGGTGGCAGCCCGCGGGGACCTAAGCTTCGCCCTGGTGGTGGCGGCGGGCAGCATCGGCTCGCTCCTCGGCACGCTGCCGTGGTACTGGGCCGGATCGAAGCTGGGCGCCGAGCGTCTCAAGCGCTGGTCCGACCGGCACGGACGCTGGCTCACCATCACCGCCGACGACATCGACCGCGCCAACCGGTGGTTCGACCGGCACGGCAGCTGGGCGGTCGCTTCCGGCCGGTTGGTGCCGGCATTGCGCACCGTGATCTCCGCGCCGGCCGGGATCATGGCCATGCCGTTCTGGAAGTTCCTGCTCTGGTCGTCGCTCGGAACCGTCGCCTGGACCAGCCTGCTCGCGGGTCTGGGGCTGTTGCTCGGCGACCGCTACGACCAGATCGTCCATTGGCTGGATCCGGTCACGATCATCGTGATCGGCGGCGCGGTGATCGGATGGCTCTGGCGGGTGATCCGCTTCCAGCCGTCCAACGCCTCAGGCAACGCCTCGCGCGGCAAGCCTCAGCGCGGATAGCGCGGCGGCAGCGCCAGTCCGCGACTTGCCAGCAGCTCGCGCAGGCGGTCCGGGAAATCCGTGATCAGCCCGTCCACCTTCCAGTCGAGCAGCCGCGCCATGTCGGCCGGCTGGTTCACCGTCCAGGGAATCACCTGCAGGCCGAGCGCCTGTGCCTCGCGAACACCGGCCTCCTCGAGATGGCGGAAGTTGGGCGACCAGGCGTCGCAGCCGGCGGCCTTCACCAGCCGCGGCACCGAACCGTGGTCGACCAGCCGCAAGCCCGCAGTCCAGGTGCCCGCGGCATCGCGCACGTCGGCCGCACCGCTCTCGGTGGTGAGGCAGGCAGTGGCAAGCCCGGGGGCGAGGCGGCGCGCGGCCTGCAGCGTGCGCCAGTCGAAGCTCTGCAGCGTGACCCGCTCGAGCATGCCCGCGTCCCGCACCGCCTTCAGGATGACCCTGGCGAAGGTGTCCGGGTCCGCGGTGTCGGCGGGACGCCTCGGGTCGATCTTGGTTTCGATGTTGAAGCGCACCCGCGTCGCGCCGAGTGTCGCCACCCGGGCGAACAGCGATGCGAGCGTCGGGATGCGCTCGCCATCGCTCGGTGCCTGGTCGGCGAAGGGCCGCGAATAGGCGCTCGCCGGGTCCAGGCGGCCGACGTCGAAGCGCTGCAGCTGCTCCAGCGTGAGCGACCGCACCAGGGGCGAGTCGGTGATCCACCGGCCGCGCTCGTCGCGGGTCACCGCCGGACTGAGCGCAATGTCGTGCACGATGACCGGCACACCGTCGGCGGTGATGCCGACGTCGAGCTCCAGCGTGTGGACGCCGACGGCGAGGGCGCGCTCGAAGGCGGCCAGGGTGTTCTCCGGCGCGAGGCCGCGCGCGCCGCGATGGCCCTGCAGGTCGAACGCCGCTGCCGGCAAGGCGAACGCGGCGGCGAGCAGGCCGGTCGCGAGCGCGCTGCGGATCCGCCGGCCCCGCAGCAGCGGGCGCACCCTGGTCATGTGCGCGGCGAGTAGACGTCGACCGCGTCGGTCACGATCAGGTCAACGCCGGCGGCCTGCACCCGGTCGACGTCCGGCACGTCGTTCGGCGTGTAGACGCCGACCCGCAGGCGCGCGGCATGGGCCTGCGCGACGAGGGCGGGTTCCGCAAGCGTGTGCTTGACCACGATCGCCACGCATCCGAGGCGGCGGGCCACGTCGAGCCAGCCGTCCCACAGCTCGTTGAGCAGCAGCCCGCGGGGCAGCCGCGGTGCGGCCGCCCTGGCTCCTTCGAGGCACACCGGCCTGAAGGAGGTGAGCAGCGGCGGAATCTCCGCGCCTTGCCAGTGCGCCTCGCAGGCGCGGGCGACATCGCGGCCGGTGCGTTCCTCCGTGCCCGCGGTCGGCTTGATCTCGACATCCAGCAGGTAGCGGTTGGCCCGGGCCCAGGCGCAGAGCTGCGCGAGCGTCGGGATCGGCTCGGCGGCGTAGGTGGCGCTGTGCCAGCCGCCGGCATCCAGCGCCCTCAGGTCATGCCACGGCAGCGCGCCGGCGGTGCCGGTGCCGTTGGTGGTGCGCTCCAGCGTGTCGTCATGCAGCAGGAAGGGCACCGCGTCCGCGCTCAGCTTGGCGTCGCATTCGAACATGCGGTAGCCATGCTGCGCCCCCAGGCGAAACGCCGCGAGTGTGTTCTCGGGCGCGAGCTTGCCCGCGCCGCGGTGAGCTACCCAGCGCGGATAAGGCCAGTTGTCGAAGTCGACGTCCATCGAAGGCACCACGCGATGTCGGTTGGCCGCAGGCCGCACGGGGCCGGCGGCGCTGGTTCAGATCCGCTTCCCGCTCGCCGGGTCGAACCAGTGGATCTTGCCGGGGATCGGGGTCACGTGGAGGCGCTGTCCGGGTTCCGGATGCAGGGCCGAGTCGTCGGTCCGCACGACGATCGGCTGGTCGCCGATCTGGCTGTACAGCAGGCGCTCCGCGCCGAGGACCTCGACCAGCTCCACCGTGATCGGCCAGCCGGCCTCGGCCAGGCGAAGGTGCTCCGGTCGCACGCCCATCAGGGTCGGCTCCGTGCGGGCGGGGCGCTCTCCGGGCGGCAGGTCCAGCCCGACCTCTCCCAGCGCGAAGCGGCCGCCCTCGACCCGGCCGGAGAGCAGGTTCATCGGCGGCGCGCCGATGAAGCTCGCGACGAAGGTGGTGGCCGGCCGGGTGTAGACCTCGTCGGGCGTGCCGATCTGCTCCATGTTGCCCGCGTTCATCACGATCATCCGTTGCGCGAGCGTCATCGCCTCGACCTGGTCGTGGGTGACGAAGAGCGACGTGATGCCGAGCTCGCGGTGCAGCTTCTGGATCTCCAGCCGGGTCTGCACCCGCAGCTTGGCGTCCAGGTTGGAGAGCGGCTCGTCGAACAGGAAGACCTGCGGCTCGCGCACGATGGCACGGCCCATGGCGACGCGCTGCCGCTGGCCGCCGGAGAGCTCGCGCGGCTTGCGCGCGAGCAGCGCCGACAGCTCCAGGATCTTGGCCGCCTTGTCGACCCGGCGGCGAATCTCGTCCTTCGGCAGCTTCTTGATCTTCAGGCCGTAGGCCATGTTGTCGAACACGCTCATGTGCGGATAGAGCGCGTAGTTCTGGAAGACCATCGCGATGTCGCGGTCGGCCGGCTCCAGCTCGTTCACCACCCGCGGGCCGATCGCGATCTCGCCGCCGGTGACTTCCTCCAGGCCGGCCACCATCCGCAGCAGCGTCGACTTGCCGCAGCCGGACGGGCCGACG
Source organism: Pseudomonadota bacterium (assembly GCA_023389175.1). Taxonomy (GTDB): domain Bacteria; phylum Pseudomonadota; class Gammaproteobacteria; order Burkholderiales; family Burkholderiaceae_E; genus Lautropia. The sequence continues at coordinate 4,605 of JAEWEW010000074.1, forward strand.
ATCACGATGAACTCGCCGTCACGGATCTCGGCATTCACGCCGTGGATGACCTGCAGCGCCTTGGCGCCGCTGCCGTACTTCTTGACGACGTTGCGCAACGATATCGATGCCATGTCTATTTTTCTGTTTCCACCAGGCCCTTGACGAACCACTTCTGCATCGCGAGCACGACGATGGTGGGCGGCACCATGGCGAGGATGGCGGTGGCCATGACGATGTTCCAGTCGTTGCCGGAATCACCGCCGCTGATCATCCGCTTGATGCCCATCACCACCGGATACATGCTCTCGTCCGTGGCGATCAGGAGCGGCCACAGGTACTGGTTCCACCCGTAGATGAACTGGATCACGAAGAGCGCGGCGATGCTGTTGACCGACAACGGCACCAGCACGTCCTTGAAGAACCGCATCGGCCCGGCGCCGTCCATCCGCGCGGCCTCCACCAGCTCGTCTGGCACCGTGAGGAAGAACTGCCTGAAGAGGAAGGTCGCCGTGGCCGACGCGATCAGCGGGATGGTGAGGCCCGAGTAGGTGTTCAGCATGCCGAGGTCCGAGACGACCTTGTAGGTCGGCCCGATCCGCACCTCCACCGGCAGCATGAGCGTCACGAAGATCGCCCAGAAGCACAGCATGCGCAGCGGAAAGCGGAAGTAGACCACCGCGAACGCCGAGAGCAGCGAGATCGCGATCTTGCCGACGGTGATTACGATGGCCGTGACGAAGCTCACCCACATCATCCGCGCCACCGGCGCGTTCGATCCGGGGCCGCCGCCGCCGCCGCTCAGGGCCGTCTGGTAGTTCTCCCAGAGGTGCGCGCCCGGCAGCAGCGGCATCGGCGCCTGCACGATATCCTGCGCCGTGTGCGTTGACGCGACGAAGGTGAGGTAGATGGGAAATGCGACCACCAGGATGCCGAGCAGGACGACGGCATGCGAGGTGAACGTCAGCAGCGGACGACGCTCTATCACTGGTATTTCACCTTCTTTTCGACGTAGCCGAACTGGATCACCGTGAGTGTGATGACGATCGCCATCAGCACCACGGACTGGGCCGCGGAGCTGCCGAGGTCAAGGCCCTTGAACCCGTCGTAGAACACCTTGTAGACCAGGATCTTGGTCTCCTGCCCCGGGCCGCCCTGGGTGGTCGCATCGATGAACGCGAAGGTGTCGAAGAACGCGTAGACGATGTTGATCACCAGCAGGAAGAAGGTGGTGGGCGAGAGCAGCGGGAACACCACGGTGCGGAACCGGTGCCAGAAGCTGGCGCCATCGATCGCGGCCGCCTCGATCAGGGACTTGGGGATGGACTGCAGCCCTGCGAGGAAGAAAAGGAAGTTGTAGGAGATCTGCTTCCACACCGCGGCCATGACGATCAGCGCCATCGCCTGGTCGCCGTCGAGCAGGTGGTTCCACTCGATGCCGACCTGCCACAGCCACCAGGCGAGCACCCCGACGCTGGGCGAGAACATGAAGGTCCAGAGCACGCCGGTGACGGCCGGGGCCACCGCGTAGGGGACGACCAGCACCGTCTTGTAGACGGTGGCGCCGCGCACGATGCGGTCTGCGAAGACCGCGAGCAGCAGCGAGATGGCGATGCCGAAGCCGGCCACCATCACGGAGAACACCGCCGTGGTCCAGAAGGAATCGATGTAGCTCGGGTCGTTGAAGAGCGCCCGGAAGTTGGCCAGGCCGACGAACTCGGAGCTGAAGCCGAAGGCGTCCTCGCGCTGGACCGACTGCATCAGCGCCTGCGCCGCCGGCAGGAAGAAGAAGATGACGATCACCGCGAGCTGCGGCGCGAGCAGCAGCCACGGCAGCAGCTTCGACTTGAAGCGGACGCGCTTTTCCATTCGACGGATTCAGTTGGCGGCGGGGCGTCCGGCCCGCCGGCGCTGCGAACGGCTGGCGCGGACGGCGGCGGACGCCGC
>JAEWEW010000300.1 GCA_023389175.1 Pseudomonadota bacterium
GAATCCCATCTTGTGCAGCCCGATGCCGTGCTCGCCGGTGCAGGTGCCGTCCAGCGACTGCGCGAGCCGCACGATCCGGTCGTTGACCAGCTCGGCGCGACGCATCTCCTCCGGGTCGTCCGGGTTCACCAGGATGACGCAGTGGAAGTTGCCGTCGCCGACGTGGCCGATGATCATGGACTGGAAGCCGCTGTCCTCGAGCAGCTTGCGGGCGCCCTCCAGCGAGGTCGCCAGGTTCGAGATCGGCACGCAGGTGTCCGTGGAGATCGCCTTGCAGCCCGGCCGCTGCTGCAGGCAGGCGAAGTAGGCGTTGTGCCGGGCATTCCACAGCCGGGTGCGGTCCTCCGGCCGCGAGGCCCATTCGAAGTCCGCGCCGCCTTGCTCCGTCGCGATCTGCTGGGTGATCTCCGCCTGCTCGGCGACACCCTGCTCGCTGCCGTGGAACTCGAAGAACAGCGTGTAGGCCTCGCGCAGCTCCAGCTTGCTGTGCTGGTTGATCGCCCGGATGGCCGGCGGATCGATGAACTCGCAGCGTGCGACCGGCACGCCCATCTGGATGGTCTGGATGACGGTGTCGACCGCCGCCTTGGCGCTCGGGAAGTTGACCACCGCGGCCGAGATCGCCTCGGGCTGCGGATAGAGCCGCACCGTCACCTCGGTGATCAGGCCGAGCGTTCCCTCGGAGCCGACGAAGAGCCGGGTGAGGTCGTAGCCGGCCGACGACTTGCGTGCCCGGTTGGCAGTGCGCACCACCTTGCCGTCGGCGGTGACGACCGTGAGCGAGAGGATGTTCTCCCGCATCGTCCCGTAGCGGACCGCGTTGGTGCCGGACGCGCGGGTCGCGGCCATGCCGCCCAGCGTCGCATCCGCGCCCGGGTCGATCGGGAAGAAGAGGCCGGTGTCGCGCAACTCCTGGTTGAGCTGCTTGCGCGTGACTCCCGGCTCCACGGTGGCGGTGAGGTCCGCCGCGGCGATCGACAGTACCCGGTTCATGCCCGACAGGTCCACCGAGAGGCCGCCGTGCACCGCGAGCAGCTGCCCCTCGATGGAGGAACCGACGCCATACGGAATCAGCGGGAACCGGTGCTCGCGGCAGAGGTTGACCACCTCGACGACTTCTTCGGTGGTCTTCACGAACACCACGCCGTCCGGCGGCACCGTCGGAAAAGGCGACTCGTCCTTGCCGTGATGGTCCCTCACCGCCTGCGCCGTGGAGAACCGGTCGCCGAATCGCGCCGACAGGGCCTCGGCGAGGGCGGCCGGCATCGGGCGCTTCAGGGCATCGAAAAGGGGATGGGGTTGGTTCATGGCCGTGGTCCGCCGGGTTGTGCAGCAACCGGTCGATTCTAGCCCCCTGCGATCCGCCGGCGCCCCGAGTCTCGTAGCGTCTTCGTGCGCATCGACCGCCGACGCCATTCGGCCTTCGCTTTCCGCCGCGGGGCGGCGGCGCTAGACTCCGGTGCGCCCGCCATGCCACCTGGAGCCGAAAGCGACCTCCCGATGCTGCTGTCCGCCGAAGACCTCGCGCTGCTGAACCAGGGACTCAGCGTCTCGGTCGCATCCCGCGACGCAGGGCATATGCCCAACATGGTTCGAGCCGTCGGGCACCGCGTCGAGAGCTCGGGCGAGGTCACGGTGTTCCTGTCGCGGGTCGACGGGCGCGCGGTGCTCGAAGACCTCCGTGACAACGGAGCAATCGCGGTGGTCTTCAGCCAGCCGTCGACCTCCCGCACCGTACAGCTGAAAGGCGATGGCGTGGCGATCGCCACGGCGAGCGCCGGCGATCTCGCGGCCGTGGCGGGGTGCCGAGAAGCCACGGCCGCCGAGCTCGCCGTCGTCGGGTTCAGCCGGGAGTTCGCGCTGCGGCTGCTCGATGCGCCGGCCGAGGACATCGTCGCGGTGCGATTCCTGCCCCGGTCGGCATTCGACCAGACACCCGGACCCAGGGCCGGTGCGCCGCTGGCCGGCGATCGAGGGTCGACGCCTTGACCCGACCCTCGCTCGATGCCATCCGGGACTGCCTGGAGGGTGCCACACCCGGACTGATCGCGACCTGCTCCGCCGACGGGACGCCGAACGTCAGCTACCTTTCGCAGGTGCAGTACGTCGACCGCCAGCACGTCGCGCTGTCATTCCAGTTCTTCAACAAGACCCGCGCCAACGTCCTGGCGAACCCGCGCGCGCGGCTGACCGTGATACAGCCCGAAACCGCGGTCATGTACCGGCTGGGCGTCGAGTACCTGCGGACCGAGGTCGAAGGTCCGCTGTTCGAGAGCATGCGGGCCAAGCTGGCGAGCATCGCCTCGCACACCGGAATGACCGACGTGTTCCGGCTGCTCGGTGCCGACGTCTACCGGGTGCTCGACATCGAAATCGCCCACGGCCGTCCGGATCGCTCGCCCGAAGGGCTGAATCGCCTTGCGGCGCTGCGGACGGCGACTGGCCGGATCGCCGCCTGCGCGGACCTCGACGCCGTTTTCGGCGAGACACTGGCCGTGCTGCGCGAGTCGTTCGACGTCGAGCATGCGATGTTCCTGCTGCTGGAGGCCGGCGCAGGCCGCCTGTACACCGTGGCGAGCCTTGGCTATTCCGCCTCGGGAGTAGGCTCCGAGATTCCGCTTGGTGCCGGGGTGATCGGTGTCGCCGCGCGGGAAGGCGCGCCGATTCGACTGTCCCGGCTGACCTCCGACTATGCGTACGGCCGGGCGATCCGCGAGGCCGCGCTGCGCGAAGGGCTCGAGGGCATGATCGAGAAAGCGATACCGTTTCCGGGCCTTGTCGAGGCGCGCAGCCAGCTCGCCGTGCCGATTCCCATGGCCGGACGGACCGTCGGCGTGCTGTTCGTCGAAAGTCCGAAGGACCTTCGCTTCAGCTACGACGACGAGGATGCGCTGGTGGTCCTGGCTGCCCACGTGGGGCAGACGATGCACGTGCTGCAATCGTCCGAGGACAGGGACAGCCCTGCTCCCGCGCGCCTGGCTCAGCCGGCGCCGGCACGAGGCGAGCCGCTGACGGTGCGTCACTATCCGGCCGACGACAGCGTGTTCCTGGGCGACGACTACCTGATCAAGGGCGTCGCGGGCGCCGTGTTCTGGCGGCTGGTTTCGGACCACGTGCAGCAGGGCCGCATCGCGTTCACCAACCGCGAGCTGCGGCTCGACCCGCGCATCCGCTTGCCCGACATCGGCGACAACCTCGAGGCGCGACTCGTGCTGCTGCAACGGCGACTGGTCGAGCGTTCGGCCAGCGTCCGGATCGAGAAGACCGGACGGGGGCGCTTCTGCCTGCGCGTGACGCGGCCGCTGAACCTCGTCCAGGTCGGCTGACGCCCGGTGCGCGCCGGATGGCAGCGAGGCGCCGTCACACCTCCTCGCGACCGCTGGCGCCACCCGTGCCTCCGACCTGCGCGGGACTAGGCGATCTCCTCGGCGAGGTCCAGGGCGTCGGCGAGCTTGCGCCAGTCGCGCGCCTCCAGATGGGCCCGCGCCAGCGTCCGGACCGCTTCGAACGCCTCCGCAGGCGCCGTGTCGCGCATCGCCGCCAGCATGCCGACCCGGTCGGGGTGCGGCATTCCGAGCAGCATCCAGCGGACGAACTTCATCATCATGGCCGGCGGGATCGAGGCCACGATCGCATGCTCGATCGCCATGATCTCTTCGTCGTTGCAGGCGGACCAGAGCACCGCCATGTTGTGGGTTTCCTCGAAGTGCATGTGCTCGAGGTTCTCCGCCACGAACAGGGCCATCCTGCGGTACAGCTGGTCGGCCACGGCGGCACGCTGCGGGCGACGGGCGGCTTCCAGCGAGGTGACCAGGTCGCGCAGGTCGGCAATGGCCTGCAGGTGGCCGACATGGTCGCTCGCCGTGCGGTCTGCGCTGCCCGGCCTGCAGGCTGACAGCGCCGGATGGATGAACGCGTTCTCGTCCTCCAGATGCAGCGCGAACAGCTCGAGCATCTCCCGCGTCGACCCGATGCTCGCGGCCACGTCGAGGTCGTCCGACGAATCCATCCGCCCGACCTGCTCGAGCGCCTGGTTCATGCACAGGCGCAATCCCTTGTGGATGTTCCGGTAGATGTCCGGGCGTCCGGCCTTCGCAGCCTCCGCCACCACCGCATCGTAGCCACCCTGTTCCATTCGTTATCCTCCTGAAGTCGTTGCGCCCCGGCACCCTTGGCGGGAGGCGTCCGGTCCGAAAGCCGGGACGGAGCGCGCAGTCTAGGAGTGAAGCGTCAAGAGGTTGTTGGCGGAGGTCTTGAGCCTGGTCATGGGAGCCAAGCCTCCGATGCCCTGATGCGGGCGGTGCCAGTTGTAGTGGTGCATCCAAGCCTCCAAGGCGTTGGTTCGCTGGGTTGAGTGCTGGTAGGTGAAGCCATAGGCCCACTCGCGCAGGGCACTCTGGATGAAGCGCTCGGCCTTTCCGTTCGTTTGGGGTCGATAGGCGCGGGTGTAGCGATGCTTCAGGCCGAGCTCGGCGCACACCTGGTTGAAGTCCCTGGAGCGGAAGGCCGAGCCGTTGTCGGTGAGCACGGCCTTGATCCGCACGCCGAGGCTTCGGAAGTAGGCCACGGCATTGCGCAGGAACTGCACGGCGCTGCCGATGCGCTCGTCGGGATACATGTCGCTAAAGCCGATCCTGGCATGGTCATCGATGGCCACGAACAGGAACTCCCAGCCGGCGCCGTCGACGCAGTCGCGACGGTTGCCGGTGACGCGGTGGCTGGGCCGCTCGATGCGCCCGAGCTTCTTGGTGTCCAGGTGCAGCAGGTCGCCCGGGGCGTCGTGCTCGTAGCGGGTCACCGGCTCAGCCGGGTCAAGGTCGCTGAGCCGGGACAGCCCCGCTCGGGCCAGCACGCGGCTGACGGTGCTCTTGGAGACCCCGAGGGCGGCGGCGATCCGGGCCTGGGTCAGTCGCCGCTGGCGCAGCGCCACGATTGCCTTGGCCTTGCCCTCATCGAGCTGGCGCGGGCTGACTTGCGGTTTGCTGGAGCGGTCCTGCAAGCCGGCTTCGCCGGACACGAGGTAGCGTCCGAGCCACTTGCGGGCCGTCGTTTCGCTCACCCCCTGGGCCGCCGCGGCGGCCCAGGGGGTGAGCTTCAGTTCGGTCATCTGCTTGACCATCTCGAGTCGACGGGCAAAGGTGAGTCGGGCATTCTTATGGGTGTTCATTCGGCTGGATCCCTTGAGCGGACTGATCGTTTGGCGATGACCAGTTTCTCAAATCCAGTCCGAATGGACACTCACAACCTATTGGAACTTCACACCTAGGCGGGTCTCCGTGGCCGGGCGATCCCTGAACCGGTTTCAGGCCTTCACCTTCGCCGGCTTCTCCCGCGACCCCTCCACCGCCAGCAGCACCGACT
>JAEWEW010000203.1 GCA_023389175.1 Pseudomonadota bacterium
CGTTGCCACCGGAGCGGCCGGTCGCGGCGGCGCCATCCGCACGGCCGAACGAACCGCGACCCGCACGCCCGCCGGCAGCCACGCCGGCAGCGCCGACGTTGGCGGCCGGGCCAACCCCAGCGCCAACCCCAGCGCCAACCCCAGCGCCAACTCCAGCGCCAACTCCAGCGCCGACAGCAGCGCCGACCCCAGCGCCGCCCGATACTGCCTCCGACGGACGCAAGGCGTTCGCCGGCTCGATTGCGGAGACCGCGCGCAGGATCGTCAAGAACGCGGCGGCCGCCACGGTCCTCGGCGCCCATCCGATGGTCGGCTCGCGCGATCCCCGGGCGGCCTTCCGCCAGGCCGGGCTGCTGCCGGGTGTCGATTCGCTGGAGCGCGATGCGATCGCCTTCGCGCACCGGGTCGGCCATGCGCCGTTCTCGACCGAGGCGCGACAGGAATTCTTCAGCCAGCTGCGCGGGCAGATGCGGTCGGCCGGCGTGGAGCCGGCGCAGCTCGCCACCATCGACCTGGTCGCTGCGATGTTCGACTATGCCGCGGACCAGGAGCGGATCCCGGACCCGGCACGCCCGCTGATGTGGCGGCTGCAGTTGCCCGCGATCACCCTTGCCTGCCTGGACCCGGGCTTCCTGAGCGACGAGCCGCGATCGGTCCGCCGGCTGGTGGAGCAGGTGGCGGCGATCGCCACGGCCTACCCCGACGACATGGCGCGCGGCAGCGAGCTGCACGGCCGCCTGCAGACGGTGGTGCGCGCGGTGGAGGTGGTCGCGCATGCCTTCCAGGTGCGCAGCCAGGTGCTCGCGGAGCAGGTGCGCACGGAGTATCGTCGCGCGACCGCCGGCATGGGACAGCTGGTCTCGAAGGTGACCCGCGAGCGCCGAGACCTCGAGGCGAACGCCGGCCGCCGCAACCGGCGCGACTACCGCAACCGGCCCTCGCGCGAGCGCGAGTTCGAGATCAGCGGCCGGATCGAGAAGCTGCTCAGCGAGCGGCTGAAGGACCGGCAGGTGCCGGAGTCGGTCGCCGAGTTCCTGAAGGGCGTCTGGCTGCGCCACCTGCGCACCGCGGTGCTGCGCGACGGCGAGGAGAGCGCCGGCTACCAGGCAGCGCTCCAGGTGGTCGACGACCTGCTCTGGACGCTCGACAGCCAGGGCAGCCGCCAGAGCCGCGGCGAGCTCGCCCAGCGCATCCCGGCGATGCTCAGGATCCTCACCCAGGGCATCCGCGACATCGGCGCGAAGCCGGAGGACTACCGGCCGTTCTTCGACGAGATGTTTCTCATCCACTTGCGCCGCATGCAGGCGCGAGGCGCGTCCAAGCCGCGCCGCGCGGAGCGCGGCGTCGAGCCGCCGGTGCTGGGCGATGCCATGGTGCTGCCGCAGGTGGAAAGCGCCGCCCAGCCCGGAGCGGGCGAGGACCTGCCGGTTCTCGAGCTCCCGATCGAGCAGGACGCTTCCCCGCCGACGCGCCACTCGCGGGCCGCCGCGCCGGCTGCCGCGCCGGATGCGCCGGCTGCCGCGCCGTCATCGCGGCGCACGCTCGGCTCATCGAAGCCTCGCCCGGCGTCGGCGGCGACTGAAGCGCAGAGCGCCTCGGAACTCAAGCTGCGTCGGCTGGTCGACAACACCTCGCTCGACGACGTGCCGAAGCGCCCGCAGCGTCTGGAGATCGATCCGGCGGACCTGGTGCGTGACCTCGCGCCGGGCCAATGGCTGGAGCTCGTCTCCAGCACGCGCAAGCGCATCCTCGCCAAGGTGGCCTGGATCAACGACCGTCGCTCGGTCGTCCTGCTGCTGCAGCATCCGGATCGCCTCATCCTGTCGCGACATGTCTCCGCGCTCGAGGAGCGGGCCCGACGCCGTCGCGTCTTCCGCATCGCCTGAGCCCTTCGCGGCCGACGGCGACCGTCGGTCGTCGCAGGCCGGAGAGGGACTCTGATATATACTGCCCGTCGCAGCAGGCGCGTAGCTCAGTTGGTTAGAGCACCACCTTGACATGGTGGGGGTCGTTGGTTCGAATCCAATCGCGCCTACCAGGCTTTCTCTCCGCGAGTCCTCCTCCCATACGTGCCTAACATCACCCTGCCGGACGGGTCCCGGAAGCGTTTCGATGGACCGGTCAGCGTCGCCGAGATCGCGTCCTCCATCGGACCGGGTCTCGCCAAGGCGGCCCTGGCCGGCAAGGTCGACGGCAAGCTGGTCGACCTCTCCCACGTGATCGAATCCGACGCGCAGGTCGCGATCGTCACCGAGAAGGATCCGGAAGGGCTGGACATCATCCGCCACTCCACCGCCCACCTGCTCGCGTACGCAGTGAAGGAGCTGTTCCCGGATGCCCAGGTCACCATCGGGCCGGTGATCGAGAACGGCTTCTACTACGACTTCGCCTACAAGCGTCCGTTCACGCCGGAGGACCTGGAGCGCATCGAGGCGCGGATGCGCGAGATCGCAAGGCGCGACGAAAAGGTCACCCGCGAGGTCTGGCAGCGGGACGACGCGGTGCGCTACTTCGACTCCATCGGCGAGAAGTACAAGGCGGAGATCATCGCGGCGATCCCGGCCGAGGAGCCGATCGGACTCTACCGCGAGGGCGACTTCGTCGATCTCTGCCGTGGACCGCACGTGCCGTCCACCGGCAAGCTCAAGGTCTTCAAGCTGATGAAGCTTGCCGGCGCCTACTGGCGCGGGGATTCGAACAACGAGATGCTCCAGCGCATCTACGGCACCGCCTGGGCCCGCAAGGAGGACCAGGATGCGTACCTGCACATGCTGGAGGAGGCCGAGCGGCGCGACCACCGGCGGCTCGGCCGCGAGCTGGACCTCTTCCACCTACAGGAGGAGGCGCCCGGGATGGTGTTCTGGCATCCCAAGGGCTATGTCCTCTGGCAGCAGGTCGAGCAGTACATGCGCAAGGTCTACCGGGAGAGCGGCTACCAGGAGGTGAGGTGCCCGCAGATCCTGGACGTGAGCCTGTGGAAGCGCTCCGGGCACTGGGACAACTACCAGGAGAACATGTTCTTCACTGCCTCGGAGAAGCGCGAGTACGCGGTGAAGCCGATGAACTGCCCCGGCCACGTGCAGGTGTACAACGCGAGCCTGCGCAGCTACCGGGAGCTGCCGATCCGCTATGGCGAGTTCGGCGCCTGCCACCGCAACGAGCCGTCCGGCGCGCTGCACGGGATCATGCGGGTGCGTGCCTTCACCCAGGACGACGGCCATGTCTTCTGCACCGAGGACCAGATCGAAGCCGAGGTGACCGCATTCCACCGCCAGGCGATGCAGGTCTACGCCGACTTCGGCTTCACCGACATCACGCTCAAGCTCGCCCTGCGACCGCAGAAGCGGCTCGGCTCGGACGAGGACTGGGACCGGGCGGAGGAGACGCTGCGCGCGGCCCTGCGCGCCTGCGGCGTGCCGTGGGAGGAGCTGCCCGGCGAAGGCGCCTTCTACGGCCCCAAGATCGAGTACCACCTGAAGGACTCCATCGGCCGGGCCTGGCAGCTCGGCACCATGCAGGTGGATCCGATGATGCCGGAGCGACTCGATGCCGAATACGTGGCGGAGGACAACAGCCGGCGCCGGCCGGTGATGCTGCATCGGGCGATCGTCGGCTCGATGGAGCGCTTCATCGGCATCCTGCTGGAGAACTGCGCCGGCGCCTTGCCGACCTGGCTCGCCCCGGTCCAGGCAGTGGTGCTGAGCATCACCGACGCCCAGGCGGACTACGCCCGGCAGGTGACCCACGCCTTGGAAAAACAAGGGCTTAGGGTCAACATGGATTTGCGGGGCGACAAGATCGGCTATAAGATAAGAGAGCATAGCCTGCAGAAGATTCCCTACCTGGTGGTGGTCGGTGAGAAGGAAAGGCAGGCAGGGCGGGTGGCTGTTCGTGCGCGAGGCGGCCTGGATCTGGGTGTCATGACGCTGGAGGATCTCCTGGAAAGAATCGGCGCAGATGTCTCGTCCAAGGGCGTCCCGGCCGGCAAGTGACGCCGGGGCCCGGTTGAGGCGCGGTCAACGCGCCTGAGGTCCGGCACGAGTCAGCAGGTCGATTCATTTCTTCGGAGAGTTCAGCATCGCTACAGAACGCAACCATCGCCTCAATGGCGAAATCACGGCACCCGAAGTCCGCCTGATCGGGGTGGACAACGAGCAACTGGGCGTCGTGCGCCTGGGCGAGGCCCGTCGCCTCGCAGAAGAGAAGGACGTGGATCTGGTGGAGATCGCACCAACCGCGTCGCCGCCGGTCTGTCGGCTGATGGACTACGGCAAGTTCCGCTACCAGGAACAGAAGCGCGCCAACGAGGCGAAGGCGCGCCAGAAGATCGTCCAGATCAAGGAAGTCAAGTTCCGGCCCGCTACGGACGAAGGCGACTACGCCATCAAGCTGCGCAACATGCGTCACTTCCTGGAGGAGGGCGACAAGGTCAAGGTGACCTTGCGTTTCCGCGGCCGGGAAATGGCCCACCAGGAGTTCGGCGCGCGCCTGCTGGCCCGGGTCCGCGACGACATCGAGGAGCTCGCCCAGATCGAGTCCATGCCGCGGATGGAAGGGCGCCAGATGGTGATGATGGTCGCGCCCCGCAAGAAGAAATAGCCCCGCCGCCTGCTATAATCGAAGGCTTGGCTTTCGAACGTCGGGCGGGTCCCACAAGCACGCAAGGCTGCCGCGTTCCGGTTCCCCGCACGTCGGGGAGCCGCGGAGCGGCAGCGCGTCACCTCGATCGGGCGCGAGGCCAGGCTACAGGTACTCCCATGTCCAAGATGAAGACGAAGAAGAGCGCGGCCAAGCGGTTCCGCGTTCGCCCGGGCGGCACGGTCAAGCGCGGCCAGGCGTTCAAGCGCCACATCCTCACCAAGAAGACCACCAAGAACAAGCGCCAGCTGCGGGGCGCCGTGCAGGTGCATGAGGCGGATACGGTAAGCATCCGCGCCATGATGCCGTACGCCTGAACCGGAGAAAGACATGCCACGAGTCAAGAGAGGCGTAACCGCCAGGGCGCGCCACAAGAAGGTACTGGCCCAGGCGAAGGGCTACCGGGGCCGCCGCGGCAACGTGTTCCGCATCGCCAAGGAAGCGGTGATGAAGGCGGGGCAGTATGCCTACCGCGATCGCCGCAACCGCAAGCGCGTCTTCCGCGCGCTCTGGATCACCCGCATCAACGCCGCGGCCCGGGAGCACGGGCTTACCTACAGCGTGTTCATGAACGGGCTGGACAAGGCCGAGATCGGGATCGACCGCAAGGTGCTCGCCGAGCTGGCCGTGAACGACAAGGCGGCGTTCACCGCGATCGTCGAGCAGGTCAAGGCCACCCTCGGCCCGGCCGCCCAGGCGGCCTGAGAGGCATCTAACCCGGGCGGCTCGGCGCCGCCCGGCTGCCAATCATGGATGACGATCTCGAGAGTCTGGTCGGGCGGGCGCGTGAGCAGCTTGCCGCGGTGACCGACGAAGCGCAGCTCGCCGACGCCAAGGCGGCGTTCCTCGGCAAGGCGGGTGCGGTCACCGCCATGATGAAAGCCCTCGGCAAGCTGCAGGGCGAAGACAAGGCCCGCCGGGGGCAGGCGCTCAACCGGCTCAAGCAAAGCATCGAGGCGCTGGTGACCGAGCGCGGCGAGGCGCTGCGCGAGGCCGAGCTCCAGCGCAAGCTGGCCGCCGAGCGGATCGATGTGACGCTGCCCGGCCGCGGCAGCGGCACCGGCGGGCTGCATCCCATCTCGCTCGCCATCGCCCGCATCGAGGCGATCTTCCGCTCCATCGGCTTCGACGTCGCCGACGGCCCGGAGATCGAGGAGGACTTCTTCAACTTCACCGCGCTCAACATGCCGGCGGATCATCCGGCGCGTTCGATGCACGACACTTTCTACGTCGCGCCGCAGGCCCCCGGGGCGACCGACCCGCTGGTGCTGCGCACGCATACCAGCCCGATGCAGATCCGCTACGCGCGGGCACACCAACCGCCGATCAAGGTCATCGTCCCGGGGAAGACCTATCGCGTCGATTCCGACGCCACCCACTCGCCGATGTTCCACCAGATCGAGGGCATGTGGATCGACGAGGACGTGAGCTTCGCGGACCTGAAGAGCGTCTACACGGATTTCCTGCGCCGGTTCTTCGAGCGCGACGACATCGACGTGCGCTTCCGACCGTCGTACTTCCCGTTCACCGAGCCGTCGGCCGAGATCGACATGCGCTTCGCGGATGGCCCGCTGCAGGGCCGCTGGCTGGAGGTGTCGGGATCGGGGCAGGTGCACCCGAACGTGGTGCGCAACATCGGTCTCGATCCGGAGCGCTACATCGGCTTCGCCTTCGGCTCGGGCGTGGAGCGCCTCGCCATGCTTCGCTACGGCGTCGACGACCTGCGCCTCTTCTTCGAGAACGACCTGCGCTTCCTGCGCCAGTTCGCCTGAACGGCATTCCGCGATGAAGATTCCCGAGAGCTGGCTGCGCGCCTACTGCGACCCCGACATCGACGCCGCGTCGCTCGAGCATCGCCTGACGATGTCCGGCCTCGAGGTGGAGGAGCGCGGGCCGGTGGCACCGCCCTTCACCGGCGTGGTGGTGGCCCGCGTGCTGAGCACGCGCAAGCATCCGGACGCCGACCGGCTCACGGTGTGCGAGGTCGACGCCGGCAGCGCCGCCCGGGACGGCAAGCCGGTGCAGGTGGTCTGCGGCGCCCCGAACGTGCGCGAAGGCATGCTGGCGCCGCTCGCGTTGCCCGGTGCGACGCTTCCCGGCGGCACCACGATCGGCGTCGGCACCATGCGCGGCGTCGAGAGCCGCGGCATGCTGTGCTCGGCAAGGGAGCTCGCGCTCGCCGACGACCACTCGGGCCTGCTCGAGCTGGAAGGCGAATTTCCCGAAGGAACCGACCTGCGCCAGGCATTGCGGCTGGACGACCAGGTGTTCCTGCTCAAGCTCACGCCGAACCTCGCGCACTGCATGTCGGTCACCGGCGTCGCCCGGGAGGTGGCCGCGATCACCGGCGCCCCGTACAAGCCGCCGCCGTTCAAGCCGGTCGCGCCCGGGATCGAGGACCGGTTGCCGGTCAAGGTGAGCGCGCCGGACCTCTGCGGCCGGTTCTCCGGACGCATCGTGCGCGGCGTGGACGCGCGGGCGCCCACGCCGTTGTGGATGCGGGAGCGGCTTGCGCGGGCAGGTCAGCGGCCCATCTCGGCCCTGGTCGACATCTCCAACTACGTCATGCTCGAGCTCGGGCGCCCCAGCCACGTGTTCGATCTCGACCGCATCGAAGGCGGCCTCGAGGTGCGCTGGGGCCGGGAAGGCGAGCGGCTTGAGCTGCTCAACGGCCAGACGGTGGACCTGGGTCCGAAGGACGGCCTCGCGGTCGGCGTGATCGCGGCGGCGTCCCAGGTGGAGAGCCTCGCCGGCATCATGGGTGGCGAGGCCACTGCCGTGACCCTCGACACCCGCGACATCTACCTGGAGGCCGCCTTCTGGTGGCCGCGGGCGATCGCGGGGCGACCGCGGCGCTACAACTTCTCGACCGATGCCGCGCAGCGCTTCGAGCGCGGCGTGGATCCCTCGAGCACCGTCGAGCATCTCGACTACCTCACCACGCTCGTGCTGGCGATCTGCGGCGGCGAAGCCGGCCCGGTCGACGACATCGTCACCGGCCTGCCGGAGCGCAAGCCGGTGCGGCTGCGCGTTGCGCGCGCCGGCAAGGTGAGCGGCCTGCCGCTCACGGCCGACGATTGCACCAGCGCGTTCGCGCGGCTGGGCCTGGAATGGCGCGTCGACCCGGCAAGCGGCGACATCGAGGTGACGCCGCCGCCACGTCGCTTCGACCTCGCGGGCGAGGAGGACCTGATCGAGGAGGTGGTGCGGCTCTACGGATACGAGCGCATCGGCACCGCGCCGCCGCGCGCGAGCGCGCGCATGCAGCCGGCGCCTGAAGGGCGGTTGCCGGTGCTGGCAATAAAGCGGCGCTGGGCCGCGCGTGACTACCAGGAGGTGGTCAACTACAGCTTCGTTTCGAGCCGCGACGAGAGCCGGTACGGCGGCGGCGAGACGCCGGTGCCGCTCCTGAATCCGATCGCGGAGAACCTGGACGTGATGCGCACGACGCTCTGGAGCGGCCTGCTCGCCACGCTGGTGTACAACGTCAACCGCAAGGCGGACCGCGTGCGACTCTTCGAAGCCGGCCGGGCCTACCTGCGCGCGCCGGAGCAGCCGGAAGGGCCGTTCGCCGTGGCAGGCGTCGCGCAGCCGCTGCGGCTGGCGGCGCTCGCCTACGGTCCGGTGGTTGAGGAGCAGTGGGGAGCGCCGTCGCGGACGGTGGATTTCTTCGACCTCAAGGCCGACCTGCTCGCGGCGCACCACGAGGCGGACCTGGCGTTCGTCCCTGCCGAGCATCCGGCCCTGCACCCGGGCCAGTCCGCTCGCATCCTGGATGGCGCCGGGAAGGCGATCGGCTGGATCGGGACGCTGCATCCGCGGCTGGCGGAGGACCTCGACCTGCCACGGCCGGTCCTGCTCTGCGAGCTGGATCTCGAAGGCATCCTGGCGCGGCCGGTGCCGGCGCCGCAGCCGATGAGCAAATATCCGCCGGCCATTCGGGACCTGGCGATAGTCGTGTCGGATCAGGTGCTTGCAGGGGAATTGTTAAGCCGTCTTCGCAACTACTGTAAAATCAACGCAACAACGGCTTGTGTCCGAAACGTCAAGCTGTTCGACGAATATCGCGGTAAGGGATTGGAAAATAAGGAGAAAAGCCTTGCTTTCCGGTTCTGGATGCAAGATACTGAACGGACGCTGGCCGATGCCGAGGTCGATGCCGCCGTGGCGGATGCCCTGGGCTTCCTCATGCGGGAGTATGGGGCGCGGCTCCGGGGCTGAGCTTCCTGCCGCGTGGTGCAACCTGCCTGACGAGGTCTGAGCGGATCCCGGATGGACGAGAACCCGATCAAGCGAGCAACGATGACTTCACCTGCCATCGTCGAGCCGACCGACCCGACCGTTCTCGATCATGGAGCAAACGGCAGCGGCGCCTTGCAGCCGTCGCGCAACGGGACCGCGGTACCGGTCGGCAAGCAGCGCCACAGCTCCACGCTCACCAAGGCCGAGCTCGCGGAGATGCTCTTCAACGAGGTCGGCCTCAACAAGCGTGAAGCCAAGGACATGGTGGAGACCTTCTTCGACGAGATCAGCGCCGCGCTGGTCCGCGGGGAGAGCGTGAAGCTGTCCGGCTTCGGCAACTTCCTGCTGCGTGACAAGCCGCAGCGTCCCGGCCGCAATCCCAAGACCGGCGAGGAGATCCCGATCTCCGCGCGCCGCGTGGTCACGTTCCACGCCTCTCAGAAGCTCAAGGCCCAGATCGACGCACCGCGGCGCGCCGCCTCGCGCGGAGAGCCGGCGGCGCCTGCCTCCATGCCTGACGACCCGCGCGGATGACCGCTACGCCCAAGGGTGAAGGCCGGGTCGTCCTGCCACCCATCCCCGCCAAGCGCTACTTCACCATCGGCGAGGTGAGCGACCTCTGCGGCGTGAAGCCGCACGTGCTGCGCTACTGGGAGCAGGAGTTCACCCAGCTGCGGCCGATGAAGCGCCGCGGCAACCGCCGTTATTACCAGCACCACGAGGTGCTGCTGATCCGCCGCATCCGCGAGCTGCTCTACGAGCACGGCTTCACCATCAGCGGCGCGCGCAACCGTCTCGCTGAAAGCGTGCAGACCGGCCGGCGCAAGGAAGCGGAGCTCACCCAGCCGATTGATCTCGCCCTCGAGATCCGCCAATCGGACGTCGACGCCATCCGCGCAGACCTGCTCGCGGCGCTGGACCTGCTGCGCGACCCCGCGAAGTAGGGCGGTCCCGCTGCTATACTCGGGCTCAGTCGGGGCGTAGCGCAGCCTGGTAGCGCACTTGCATGGGGTG
Organism: Pseudomonadota bacterium; assembly: GCA_023389175.1. GTDB lineage: Bacteria > Pseudomonadota > Gammaproteobacteria > Burkholderiales > Burkholderiaceae_E > Lautropia. The sequence goes on from JAEWEW010000203.1 coordinate 9,895, forward strand.
CAAGGGGTCGAGTGTTCGAATCACTCCGTCCCGACCAATCAGATCAAGGGTTTACGTTTTGCGACGTGAACCCTTTTTGCTTTCTGGGGGTACTGCTGGGGGTACTCGCACCCGTGCGCGGCTTCCATGAATGCCCAATGCTCCCGGTGGTCGAGTATCGCCAGAAGATGGTCTGAAGCTTAGCTTGGCCAGAGACAGCGGCCGATGCGCTTGAACTGGGCAACGAGCAATGCGTTGCGGTCGTTCCGCGCTTTGGATCCTGGCGCTGTGATGGCAGCGACCACCGCCGCACGTTCCGCCTCGTACATCGCGACTGCATCGTAGTCTTCGTTGAGAAGCACCAGCAGGACGGCGTCAAACTCCTTGCCGATGTCGATACCTCCGAGGCGCTGCGCAGCACCTGACCGCTCGGGTAGGCAGCGACCTTTGATCTGAAATCGCTTCCCCGACCGCGGATCTATAGCGTCGTATCCGGCATTCCTGGCTGGAGTGAGCTGCAAGTCCAATAGGCGTGCTGCCTCGTACTCCGCCACTTCGCCCGTGATACCTAGAGGTTTGCCGGTTAGAGCCCGGTACTCCCTGGCTAGCTTCTTTGCCTCCTTGAGGACGAGGAAAACACGGCTCGCGGGCGATAAGTCAGTATCCGGCATCGAGGCGGGCGGCTGCCCTGATTGACAAGTGCTAGCACTCGCGCCCTTTCGTGTCCGCTGGCGCTCGACAGTCGATCGCCAGCCATCAAACTTCGCTTTCCTTTCCCGGAGCCTTAGAAGCTCGGCCTCAGCCGTAGCTATCTGCTGTTCAACCGTGGTCAACGGATCGTCACTGCTAGCACCCATACCAGATCAGCCCCAGTAAACCGTTGCGAACATTATCGACCCACCCCTACGGAACATGTCCCAGTCTGAACAATCTGACAACGCTTTGATGGCCGAGAAGCAGGAGCGCCTCGAAGCCTTTACCAAGGCCATGTACGCTAGGGTGACGGCAGAGTGGGAGAAGAGTCGACCGAGACTTCGGAAGGTCGGTGACTGGGGATTCGCAATCCTAAGTTCCCCTCCGCGTTACAGGGCGCGGCTGGCAATCCTGGGAGAGAACCCTGGCTTTGGAACTAAGGATAAAGTCGCTCCCGATACTCTGCCTACGAGAAACAGCTACATCGACGCCGATTGGCCCTTGGCGGCAGCGCTTCGACGGCTATTCGAGGCTGCCGGAAGAATGGATACGCTGCAGGGGGCGGTGATCTCAAACTTCCAGTTCTTCAAGAGCCCTAGTCTGAAAGCCTGGCGAAGGCTTGCCCCGGACCATCGACGTCATCTCGAGGAGGTATCTCGTCAAGAGGTTGAACAGCTCATCCGGCTTTCGGAACCTCGGAGGTTATGGTGCTCGGCGTGGGTGCTTTCGACAGGTTCGCGTGCAACCAGGGCACCGTTCTGATGGACCGAAGTCAGAAGCGGAGATTACTCTTGACCGGTACTGTATTCTCCCGTCCCGCTTTCGGAGTTATGCATCCAACTGGAGCGCGTGTGTCGACTGACGATTGGATACGGGTCGCCGAATGGATACGCCGTCGATGCAGGCCCTGACGCCAAAAAAGATCGCTCCAACCTCTTCAGAACTTGAGAAAGCGACGAAACAGCGTTGTGTACTGAGGCTGGAGTATCTCGGAGATACTCGACCCAGGGCGCTCATAGTACCTACCTTCGTAGTCGCAGGGTTCGGCGCCAGCATCAATCCTAAGTACGACCACCGCCCTCCCGAAGTAAGTGATAAGACGGATATCCCGAGCTATCTGGCTCCTCGTGCGAGGGCCATGTAGGAGTTTTCGCGAACCCAACGAGATTCAGTTGTCAGTTTCGGCGTCAGACTCAATTGTTAAGTCGTTCGATCCGCCCACTGCGGGACCGGCTGAAGCCGCCTTTCCAGCCAAACGTTAGTCAATCTGGAATCGATAAACGAATCCGACGCCTACTTCGGCCTCATAGCTGCTGCGGGCAATTGGGCTAGCCCTAACGTCGCTGCTAAAACGCTCGTAGAGTGCCTCGCCGAAAACCTGCCAATTCTTGCTGATACTGTGGCGATAAGCGTAATTGAGCCCGAACGAGCGCAATCCGCCACTCATCCTGGTCTGATTCAAGCCGGATGCGGTCGACTGCTGTGCGTTGATGCCGAAATCTTTGTTGGCGAACTTGCTGCTGTGAAACACCGCAACGACATTGATTTCAGATCCTGATCCGTCGAGTCTGTCGCCGAAGCGACGCCCCGCTCCAAACAGGCCGAGATTTCCGTTGCCTCCGGTCACCACCCGGCCAACCAACCAATAACGCCAATCGGCATCAAGAGCAAGTCGTGCTTGCAGCACCAGTTGAGCACGCTCGTCTGTGTCGCCGAGTCCATTCAAACGACCGTCATCGGAATCACTTTCTTTTCGGCCTTCATCGAAGCCCACAGCGGCCTCGAGTAACCAGGTATTGGCACGAAGACCACGCCAGCCCAGTGTTTCACCCGCCCAATAGAAAACATCGTCACCTTTGCGCCATTGGACCCCGCCAGCCGGCTCGACCTCAAAACCGAACTCGTCCGACCCTTCGTAGGCGGATTCATACTCAACGCTGGCGCCTATTCCGAAACCCCATCCATCATTGCCTTCGGTAAAGTCGTCGACGGAAGGCAAAGGTACCAACGCTCTTCTGCCGTCATGCGCCAAAGCCGTATGAAAGAAGAAATCATGCATGAAAAGGATCAGCAGTAAACCGGTACACTTTTTCATGCAAGAACCTTTCTGCGTGTGTTTGGACATGGTGCGCCCGCGAGTGTAGTCGGCAGCTACGGCTTGGGATCTGAAAGACCTTGTCGACAAGGCTCCCGCCAGTCGGATGTCGAGAGGCTTCTCAGACCGGTCCTCGCAATGTTTCCCCAGGGCCGACTTTCGCGGGCGACTGCTTGTGGGCCGACCCGCGTCGGAGGCCGGACTCCGCTCCTGGGCACGCCGCCCAAGCCTCGATGATGAACGGCCGGCGTGCGGTACGATCGGCGGGGTGACGTGCCGTGGCGCTGCTAGCGACCGTCACGGCCGCGGCGCCGGCCGCCCCCCGCGCCATCGGAGGAGACGCCGATCAACCTACGCCAGCTGCGCTACTTCATCCGGATCGTCGAGACCGGCAACATGACGCGTGCGGCCGAGCAGTTGTTCGTCGCGCAGCCGGCGCTCGGCGCGCAAGTGCGCCAACTCGAGGCGGCGCTCGGCGTGAGCCTGCTCAGCCGACATTCGCGCGGCGTCTCGCCGACGCCGGCCGGCTGCATCCTCTACCGTCGAGCCTACGAGATCGTGCGCCTGGTCGACGAAACCGAGCGACAGGTCGCCGCCGCCGGCCGGCCCCAGCGTGAGCGAATCCGATTGGGGCTGACCAACGGCCTGATCAATCTGTTGAGCCGCGACCTTACGCTTCGGACGCGCCAGTCCCTGCCGGAGTTCGACCTGCAGCTGTTCGAAGAGATGAGCTCCGAGCTGGCCGACGCGGTCGAGCGCAATGAGTTGGACCTGGCGCTCGCTTACGAGATCACGGAGCGGCAAGGACTGCTGCGCGTTCCGCTGATCGAGGAGGAGCTGCTGTTCATCAGTGCAGCCGGCTCGGGCAACGTACCGGATACGATCGCGTTTTCGGAGCTCGCGAGGCGTCCGCTGGCGTTGCCGATGCGGCATGACGGCACACACCAGTTGATCCGCGGCGCCGCCGTGCGGATGGGTCTGGACCTTAACGTCGCGCTGGAGGTCTCGTCGGTCACCGCCACGCGCGACCTGGTCGCGCACGGCGATGTCGACAGCGTCATGCCGTTCGCCAGTGCGATCCAGGAGCTGCGGCAGGGGAGGCTGGTCGCGCGGCGTATCGTGAATCCGGCGCTCAAGCGCACGCTGTACCTGCTTCGCTCCGAAAGGCGGGCGCTGTTCGTGCATGAGGACGCGCTGGTCGATCTATTGGGCACGATGGTGATCGACTTCGTCCAGCAGCTGGGCCCGCTGGCCGCGCCGCTCGAAGGTCTGCAGGGCCGGCTTTCGCTCATTGCCGCCCGGCACGCGACACGTCTCAGGGGCTGACGCTCGGCAAGCCCTGAGGGACGCCTCAAGCGCGTGCCCCAAGAAATCGCGACAGTCAGACCGAAGCATATCGTCCTGGACTTCGGCTCCGGCCACGCGTTACATAGCGTGACGGCCTGCCTCTACACGGCCGCATGGCCGCGGCGTAGCGGCCGGCGAAGAAGGAGGATGCCGGGCTCGCCGGGCAGATTCGATGAACTCGCGGACCGACGCATCGCTTGAGCGCTTCCTTTGCCGGCGAACCGACGCCGGGGTTCTGCTCGGCTCGGTCGCGGCCGACCCCGGTCCGGAGGCGCTCTCCGTCGCGTCGTTCAAGGGGATACCGTTTGCCGCGCCGCCGATCGGCCGGCTCCGATGGCGCGCGCCCGAACCCGCGACGAGTTGGACCGGCACGCGGCGCGCGCTCTACTTCGGCAGCGACTGCCCGCAGGCCCCCGACCCGCAGTCGCGTGCGCCCGCCATGTCGGAGGACTGCCTGTACCTCAACATCTGGGTGCCCGCCGAGGCGCGGCCCGGCTCGCTGCCGGTCATGGTTTGGGTCCATGGCGGCAGCTTCGTCTCCGGTTCGGGCTCGGAGCGGTACTGCGACGGCGCGGCGCTCGCCGGCCGCGGCGTCGTGGTGGTCACGTTCAACTATCGCGTCGGCATCTTCGGCTTCCTCGCGCATCCGGCACTGAGCGCTGAATCGCCGCATGCGGTCTCGGGCAACTATGGACTGCTGGACCAGATCGCCGCGCTGGACTGGATCCAGCGCAACATCTCGGGCTTTGGCGGCGACCCTGCGGCAGTGACGGTGTTCGGCGTGTCGGCAGGCGCATCGTCGATCCTGCTGCTGCTCGGCACGCCGCTCGCGGACGGATTGTTCCAGCGGGCGATTCTCCAGAGCCCCGGGTGCGGTCGATCGCTAGCCAGCCTGCACGACGCCGAGTCGGCGGGGAGGGCCGTGGCCCCGGACCTTGCCAGCCTGCGCGCCCGCTCGAGCGGCGAGTTGCTCGAGCTGACGTCCCAGCTCGTACCGAAACGCCGCAGCCTGACGGGCGCGCGCGTGCTGCGGCCGATCCAGGACGGATGGCTGGTCAGCAAGAGCGAACGCTGCATGCTGAGATCCGGGAGCCTGCGCGCACTGCCGATGCTGGTTGGCGGCAACGTCGATGAAGGGTCGATGCTGACCGCCGACTGGGGGATCGGGTCCCTTGCCCGATACCACCAATTGCTCGCGAGCGACTTCGGCGCCGACGCTCCATTGATGGCCGAGCTCTACCGCGCCGAGCACGACGACGAGGTTGGACGCCGGGTTGCCGAAGTCTTCGCCGATACCCAGTTCAACTATGGCGCACGCCTGCTGGCCAGGTCGCTGTCGCGGCTGGGGCGGCCGGTGTGGCGCTATCTGTTCGCCAGGCGCCGTCCCCAGGGCAGGGACGGCCCGCACCACACCGACGAGCTGCCGTATGTGTTCGACAACCTGGAGGCCGCCTCGATCGTCGATCCGATCGATCGGGCGGTGTCGAACGCGATGGCCGAGGCCTGGATCGCGTTTGCGCGCACGGGCGATCCGAACCGCCTCGGAGCACTCGAGTGGCCCGGATACGATGCGGCCTCGGACCGCTATCTGGAGTTCGGCGACACGATAGCGATCGGCCGAGGCTGGCGCGGCGAGCAGCTTGATTTCATCGACGACTATTTTGAGCGCAGGGACACGCGCGAGGAGGAGTGAGAATGCTTGCGAGCAGCTCGACATTCGGGGGATCGACTCATCTGCGCCGCAAGGCGCGGTCGGCATTGGCCGTGCGGGCCGTCCGGCGGCGGGCGCTATGCTGGTTGCTTCTCGCCGCGCTCGGGCCGATCGGCCTGTCATGGGCGAGCATCGGCCACGCCGAGAGCTGGCCGACGCGTCCCATCAAGTTTGTCATCGGTTACGCGCCCGGCGGCTCGGGCGATTTCGTCACGCGCCTGGTGGCCGCCGAGCTGGGCCGGGAGCTAGGCGTTTCGGCCGTCGTCGAAAATCGTCCCGGTGCGGGCGGCAACATCGCCAACGCCACCATGGCGAAGACGCCCGCGGACGGCTACACGCTCCTCGTCGCCGGTGCGATGGCGATCAACCATGCACTGTACAAGAATGCCGGCTACGATCCCGACACCGACTTCGTCCCGGTGTCCCGCCTGACTCGCGCAGCGACGATCGTGACGACCAGAAAGGATCTGCCGGTCAGCAACCTGGCCGAGCTGGTCGCCTACGGCAAGCAGAGACCCGGCAAGCTACTGAACGCCTCGGCCGGCTTCGGCTCGGCGCCTCACCTCGCTTCGGCGGTGTTCGAATCGGTCAGTGGCGTGAAGTTCACGTCGGTGCAGCACAAGGGTGGCGGCCCGGCCGTGCTGTCGTTGCTGGCCGGCGAGACCGACGTGATGTTCTCGCCGGCGCCGACGGTCATGGGGCACATCCAATCGGGAAGGATCAAGGCGCTGGCAATTTCGCAGGCTGAGGCGTCGGAGGCGATACCCGGCGTTCCAGGAGCGACTGCCGCCGGGCTGCCCGGGTACGAGTACACCTTCTGGTTCGGGCTGTTTGCTCCGGCCGGCACGCCGGATTCGATCGTGCAGCGACTGCACCAGGCGGTCTCGACTGCGCTGAACCGCGACGACGTGCGTAAGCGGATCGCGGTGCAAGGCATGGAAGCGGCGGCGTCGACGTCGCCGCAGGCCTTTGCCGCCGAGATCAAGGCCGAGGCGCCCAGTCTCGAGCGGATGATCAGGGAGTCGGGCGCCAAGGTGGAGTGAAGCGGCTCACGCCATAGACTCACGCCATATGAAGATCGTCTCGGTCCGGTGTTTTCCTGTCGATCCCGGCTTCCGCGGCCGAACATGGCTCTTCGTGAAAGTCTGCACGGACGCCGGTGTCCATGGCTGGGGCGAGGCCTATACGCTGCGAGGACGGGACAGCGCTATCGTCGGCCAGATCGCGGAGCTGGGCGAGGCCTGCGTGGGCCGCAGCCCGTTCGACATCAAGCACTTTCTGCAGACGGTCCACGATGACTTCGGTCAGCGGCGCAGCTCGTTCGACTTGTACTGCGCGCAGAGCGCCATCGAGCAAGCGCTCTGGGACATCATCGGCAAGGCATGCGGACAGCCGGTCCACAATCTGCTCGGCGGCAAGTGCCGCGAGAAGATCCGCGTCTATGCGAACGGCTGGAGCGACCAATGCACGCAGCCGCCGGAATACGCGGAGGCGGCGGTATCCGTCGTCGCCCGGGGGTTCTCCGCGATCAAGCTTTCGCCGCTGCCGGGTGCCTGGCGCACTCACGTGCCTCGACAGCATGAGCGGCATGTGGTCGCGGTGGTCGAGGCGGTGAGGAATGCGGTGGGTCCCGAGGTCGACATCCTGCTGGACATGCTGCGCCGCCTGTCGCCCGGATCAGCCCGTCGCGTCGGCAACGCACTGGAGCCGTACGACCTCTACTGGTACGAAGAGCCCTGTGCCGCGGAGAACGTCGATGCCATCGCCGAGGTTCGCCGGCAGGTGCCCATCCCCGTCGTCACCGGCGAGACGCTCTACGGCAAGGCGGCGTTCGTGCCAGTACTGGAGAAGCGGGCCGCCGACATTCTCAACCCAGACGTCTGCAACGTCGGCGGAATCCTCGAGCTGAAGGAGATCGCGGCGATGGCCGAACCGTACTTCGTTGCCGTCTCGCCGCACAACTTCAACTCGACGACGGTGGCGTTGAACGCTACCGTTCACGCCGGCGCCGTCATGCCGAACTTCACCCTGACCGAGTATTACCTGCCGTTCGCCGAGTTCGCCGCGAACATCTGCCCGGCCCAGTTGCTTCCCACGAACGGCTGGATCGACCTTCCCGGCAGCCCGGGCCTGGGCATCGACCTGGACGAAGCCGTGCTCGAACGATACGGCGGATATGCATCCCGCGCGCCGGCCTTGCGCGCGCCGGCGTCCGAGCGGTAGCGAAGGCTCCGCTCTAGTGCCGCGCGCCGGTCGGCACCTCTGTCGGCGCCACTGCTAGCCTGCCATCGGTCTGCATCCGCTCCCTGAACGGCCCACCTCGCGCCGCCTCGCTGGTCAGGTACTGCACCGTGGCCGCATACTGTGTCCCGGCTTGCTCGGGCAGCGCCGCCGCCAGCGCCCCGACGTCCACCGACGCCAGCGCGCCCGCTCCGACCCGCGGACGGGTGGCGAAGTCGAAGACCACCGCGACCGCCCGTGCGTCGATGGTGCCGCAGTGATAGTAGGTGGCGGTGAGGGCGTCGCGGTAGGTGCCGAGCATGGCGGCGAACTGCTGGCGCACGCGTTCCGCCGCATCCGAGACGATCGCCCGGTGGTCGTCCTCGGTGACCCGGTCTCGCAGCGTACGGTAGCGGATGAGCGCCGCGGCGGCTGTTTCCCACAGGAGCGGATCCGCCGGCGGCAGCGCGTCCCCGCCGTTCTTCTCCGTGAAGGTGCGCCAGGCGCGCTCGACCTCGCCGACTGCCGCCTCGGCGAAGTTCTCCGAGCGTCGCCGTGCCAGCGTGCCGCCGACCTGGCGGCGATTGACGACATAGATGGCCAGCGCGAACACCACGCCGGCCGCGACGATCAATGCGGCCGCTGCCTGGATGCGGCTGCTGATCTGCTCGCTGCCGAACAACCCTAGCCAGATCGCGGCAGCCGCGACTGCGAGCGCGAAGCCCGCGACGAAGCCGGTCACCGCATCCCTGCTGATCGGATTCCCTTCCTCGGCCATTGGACGTCTCCTCTGCCATGATGACGACTGTGCTCGGCTCGTCGTATCTTCGCACCATTGCCGAAGGAACGTGCAAGCAATGACGTGTATCCCATGGAAACCGGCGATGCCGGGGTGAGCCGGGTTCCCTGGACGGCCGCCGTACCGGCGGCGCAGGGCCGATCCGGACTGAGTGGCCAAGGCGGCCCAGGGATCAGCGATCCAGCATCAACCGCACGCCGGACCAGCGGCCGGACGCGACCAGGTCCCGCGCGGTCTCCTTCAGCTCGATCCCGACCATGGACGCGGCCGGCGACAGCACGGTCGAGGGGGCGGAATAGAGGTAGTTACGGCGGCAGAGCTGCGCATCGGAGATCCGGATGGCACGCCACTGCCTGCCGCGGCCGCAGTCCTGCAGCAGCGCGGCCATGGGCTTGATGGTCGCGCCAATGCCGTCGTTCACGCAGGTCATCAGCAGCGAGAGCGAATCGATCTCGGCCACCACCCGCGGCGCGAGGTTGCGCTGCTCGAACTCCGCGGCGATCCGTCGCCTCAGTCCGTGGGTTCCGGTCGGCAGGATGAGCGGCAGCTCCGCCGCTTCGGCCATGGTGATCGCCTCGCGCCCGGCGGCGACCAGCGGGCTGCCGGCGGGGATCATCACGAAGAGCTCCTCCTCCAGCAGCAGGTCGCACTCCAGGTCCGGTACCGCGTCGCGGCTGAAGAGCACCGCGAGGTCGAGCTGGCTGCTTCGCATCATCTGCGCGAGATGCCCGCTCATGCCTTCCACCACGTTGAGCAGCACGCCCGGATAGCGCTTTCGCACGCATCGCACCAGCGGCAGCCCGAGGGCGGACACTGTGGTGGCCGGCAGGCCGATGGTGACCATGCCCGCCACCGGCGCGGACTCCTGCCGCGCAATCGACAGCGCCTGGTCCAGTTGTCGCAGCATGAAGCGCGCGTGGTGATACAGTGCGAGCCCGTTGTCGGTGGGTACGACCCCCTTGGACGAGCGGGTGAGCAGCGGCTTGCCCACCTCCGCCTCGAGCTTGCTCACCTGCTGGCTCAGGGCAGGTTGGGCGATGAAGAGCTGGCGCGACGCCTTGGAGAGGCTGCCGCTCTCGACGATCTCTGCGAAGTAGCGCAACTGCCGAAGATCCATCTCCGCCGTCCTGGAAGCGAGTGCCGCATAAGCCTAGCTTATCGGCGCCGACGGAGGCAATCCGGACATGTCCTCTGGGCGATTCGCGCCAGTGACTGTTTCCCCATAAGTCGGCGCTATGCCGAGCCTCGGAAAACCCTATAACCGCGGAAGTCTTCCCCCCAATACACTTTCCGTTGCACCGGATGTTTGGCCAGACGAGCTGACACGTGACGCCCGGTTGCGGGCGCCAAAGGAGGAGGAGCATGGGAGCGAAGACAACGCGGGCAGGCGGCGTAATGGCTGCAGGCGTCATGGCTGCATCTGGCCGGCGCCGGACGCTGCTGCAGGCCGGAGTCGCCACGGCGGCGATCGGCATCGCGCCATGGGCGCGCGGCCAGGGCGAGCCGATCAAGATCGGGCACCTGACGCCGATGACCGGGTTTCTCGGCGCCCTCGGCGAGTATGCCGTGATGGGCATCCGGCTGGCGGCCGAGGAGATCAATGCCGCCGGGGGGGTGAACGGCCGCAAGCTCGACGTGATGAGCGAGGACTCGGTCAATCCGCAGGTGGCTTCCTCGAAGGCGCAGCGGATGTTCGAGCGCGACGGGGTGGCGGTGCTGATGGGCGAGATCAACTCCGCATCCGCGCTCACCATCTCGCAGGTGGCCGCCCGCAACAAGAAGCTCTTCATGAACATCGGCGCCCGCTCGGACGCGCTGCGGGGCAAGGAGTGCAACCGCTACACCTTCCATGTCGACATCCCGGTGACGGTGATGGTGAACGCGGTCGGCCAGGCGCTGGTCCGGGACAACCTGGTCAAGGGCAAGAAGATCTACAGCCTCACGGCGGACTATCTTTTCGGGCACGACCTGTCGCGCGCCGCCAAGAAGTTCTTCGCCGCGCATGGCGGGCAGCAGGCCGGTGACGAGCTGGTCGGCACCGACGTCACGGACTTCAGCCCCTACCTGCTGAAGATCCGCCAGGCGCGGCCGGACCTGATCGCGACCAACCTCGCCGGCAACCAGGTCACCAACTTCGTGAAGCAGTATGCCGAGTTCGGCCTGCCGTTCCCGGTGGTCGGCTTCAACCTCAACACCGCGGATGCCTGGGCGGCGGGCGAGGGCAACCTCGGCGGCATATGGCCGACGGTGTGGCACCACGATCTGGATACGCCCGGGTCCAAGGCCTTCGTCGCCAACTTCCGCAAGAAGTACAACAAGATCCCGGAGAACCATGCCTGGATCGAGTACGTCTCGCTGAAGATGATGGCGCAGGCGATGGGCGAGACCAAGTCGATCGATACCGACGCGTTGATCAAGTACTTCGAATCCGAAGCCCAGTTCGACATCCTCAAGGCCCGCAAGGGCTACTTCCGGTCCTGGGACCACCAGCTGATGCAGGAGGCCTACCCGTTCACGGTGAAGGCCAAGGGTGAATCCAAGGGTCCCCAGGACTTCCTGAAGTTCGGCGATGCCGTGCCTGCCGCCAACCAGCCGCTGGAGCTGCTTGCGCCGACCCGGGAGGAGAGCGCCTGCAAGATGTAGATGCAGCTCATCTTCCTGCTTGAACAGGTCGTCAACGGTCTCGTCCTCGGCGGCTACTACCTGCTCCTCGCGCTCGGGCTGTCGCTGATCTTCAGCGTCGGCGGCGTGGTGAATCTCGCCCACGGCGCCTTCTATGCGATCGGCGCCTACCTGTCGCTCGAGATAGGCCGGCGCCTCGGCTTCGGCGCCGGCGTGGCGCTGTCGCCGGTCGTGGTCGGAATGCTCGGCATCGCGTTCGAGCGGTTCTTCCTGCGCCGCTTCTACACGGCTGATCCGATCCTCGGCCTCCTGGTCACCTTCGGACTGGCGATGGTGGCGGAGCAGACCATCCGGATGATCTGGGGCGCCGCGCCGCTCTCGTCGATGATGCCGCAGTCCTTCAAGGGCAGCGTGACGGTGGGCGACTTCCTGTTCTCCCGCTATCGGCTCTTCCTGCTCGGCGTGGTGGCCGTGGTGATGACGGCGCTCTGGCTGCTGCTGCACAAGACCGCCTTCGGACGCGTGGTGCGCGCGGGCGTGCAACGTCCGGATATGGTGGCGGTGCTGGGCATCCGGCTGCAGCCGTACATGACCGGAATCGTGGTGCTGGGCGTCGCCAGCGCAGCGCTCGGCGGCGCGCTGTTCGGTCCGATCACCATCGTTCATCCGGCCATGGGCACCGAGATCATGACGGTGGCCTTCGTGGTGGTGGTGATCGGCGGGCTCGGCAGCTTCTGGGGCGTGGTGCTCGCCGCGCTGCTCGTGGGCGTGGTGCGCGGCATCACCATCCACTTCGTGCCGGCCGCGGGCGAGGCGTCGATGTACGTGCTGATGTTCCTCGTCCTGATGTTCCGGCCGCGGGGCCTCCTCGGCGAACGCATCGAGCGGTTCGAGTAGCGATGAGGACGCGCAGCCGCCGCCCGCTCGTCATCGGCGCCATCGCGCTGCTGGTGTTGCCGTTCGCGATGCACGGGATCGGGCTCACGATGGACAGCGCCATCATGCTGGTGGTGCTGTCGATGGCGACGATGGGGCTCAACCTGCTGGTGGGATACACCGGCCTGGTCTCGTTCGGCCACAGCGCCTGGTTCGGCATCGGCGGATACGCGGCGGCGCTGGCCCAGCTGCACTGGTTTCCCGGCCACATCGTGCTGCCGCTGCTGTTCACGCTGGCCTTCTGCAGCCTGCTGTCGCTGCTGGTGGGCTTCCTGATCCTGCGCAGGCGCGGCGTCTACTTCGCGCTGCTCACGCTCGCGCTCTGCGCGCTGACCTTCGCCATCGCCTTCCGTTGGACCGCGCTCACCGGCGGGGAGGGCGGGTTGGGCGGCATCGAGCGCGGCGGCATCGCGATCGCCAACCTGGACGACGATCGCTACTACTATGCCTTCGTCGCGCTGGTTGGCTTCGCCGTGCTCTACGGCCTCTGGCGGGTGGTGCGGTCGCCCTTCGGCCATGTGCTGGTGGCGATCCGGGAGAACGAGCAGCGCGCGCGCTTCCAGGGCTACGACACGGATCGCTACAAGCTGCTTGCCTTCGTGCTGTCCACCGTGGTCACCGGCCTGGCCGGCGCGCTGCTGGTCTTCAGCCACCGCTTCGCCGCGGCCGAGTCCACCACCGTCGCCTTCTCCGGCGAGCTGCTCGCGATGGTGGTGATCGGCGGGATGCGCAGCTTCCTCGGTCCGGCACTCGGGGTGCTCTTCTACCTGCTCTTCCGGGAGATGTTCTCCATCTACACCGACAATTGGCTGCTCTGGTTCGGCATCGTCTTCGTCGGCTTCGTGCTGTTCTCGCCGTCCGGGCTCACCGGCATCTGGGAGCAGGTGAGCCGCCGGCTGTGGCCGCCGCCCACCGAAAGCGCCGCCATGAGCCGGCGCCGGATACACGACAACCTGCCGCTGCCGGGATTTCTCTGCCCGGCGCCACGCCGGGGAGTCGTGCTGTCGGCCGACGGCATCGACATGAGCTTCGGCGGTATCCGCGCGGTCACGGGAGCCCGTCTCACGCTGGAGGCGGGCGAGGTGCATGCCCTGATCGGGCCGAATGGTGCCGGCAAGACCACGGTCTTCAACCTGGTCTCCGGGATGTTCGCGCCGACGCACGGCACGATCGTCCTCGACGGCGAACCGATCCAGGGCAAGCCGCCCGACCAGGTCTGCGGGCGCGGGCTCGCCCGCAGCTTCCAGATCACCAACCTGTTCAAGGGGCTGTCGATCTACGAGAACCTGCGTCTGTCGCTGCAGTCGCGGCATCCGGGCCGCTTCAACGCCTGGCGCGACGTGGACAGCTTCCCGCAGGTGCATGCCGAGACGGCGGAGCTGATGAGGTTCCTCGGCCTCGAGGGAATCGAGGAGACGTTGGGCGGCGACCTCTCCTACGGCGGGCAGCGCCTGGTGGACATGGGCATCGCGCTCGGCTGCAAGCCTCGGGTGCTGCTGCTGGATGAGCCGCTTGCCGGGCTCGCGGCCGGAGAGCGCGAACGGGTGTCGCGGCTGGTGACCACCATCGCGCGAAACATCCCGGTGCTGATCGTGGAGCACGACATCGACCGGGTGCTCGGCTTCTCGAGCCGTGTCACGGTGATGAACCAGGGCGAGGTGCTGATGACCGGCACGCCCGCTGAGGTGCGCAACGACCCGCGGGTGCAGGCGGTCTATACCGGCACCGGCACGCCGCCGGTCACCGGCCGCAGCGACCGGCAGGCGGGCGAGCGGGACCAGGTGCTGCGCTTCGACATGGTCAATGCGTACTACGGCAAGAGCCACATCCTGGTGGACGCGTCGCTGGACGTGCGCGAAGGCGAGATCGTGGCGCTCCTCGGGCGCAACGGCGCCGGCAAGTCGACCCTCCTGAAGACGATCTGCGGCCTGCTGCAGCCCGCATCAGGCACCATCGAGTTCCGTGGCACGAATATCGCCGGCACGGCGGCGCCGGACATCGCCCGCATGGGCATCGCCTACGTGCCGCAGGGGCGCGGCCTCTTCGCCGGCATGACGGTGGCGGAGAACCTCGAGCTCGGGCGGCTTGCCCGGGCCACCGACGGCCGCGACGGGGTGGCGTGGAGCGAGGAGCGGATACTCGGCTACTTCCCTCGCCTCAAGGAGCGCATGAACGTGGCGGCGGACTACCTTTCAGGCGGCGAGCAGCAGATGGTCGCGGTGGCGCGGGCGCTCTCCGGCACCGTCAAGCTGCTGCTGCTCGACGAGCCGTTCGAGGGGCTCGCGCCCACCGTGGTGCAGGAGCTCTTCAGCGTGTTCGATCGCCTGCGCGGCGAGGTGTCGATCGTGATCGTGGAGCACAACCTCGATCTCGTCCTCGCGCTGGCCGACCGGGTGTTCGCGCTGGAGCGGGGGTCGGTGTTCCACACCGGTCCGGCGGAGCCGCTGCTGCGCGATCTGGACCTGCGCAAGTCGGTCCTGTGGCTGTGATAGGACGGACTTATACCCGATGACCGAAAACGGCATTTCCGCTCGCGGCTCGCGACGACTACGATGCTCGGGGAAACGCCGGGCCATCCCAGGCTTCCCTGACCTCTCGCAGGGGCGGGCGGAGCCAGGCCCGGCCCTCGGGGAGCTTCCAATCGAGGCATGACCATGACCAACAGGAACGACCAGAAGAGATCGGCGCTCGTCGAGAAGATGGTGAACGTCGCATGGCGGGAGTACCCCGGTCATTTCGGCGGCGCGCTTTCCAAGGCGCTGGTGGATGCCGGCAACACCGGCTCCAGCCGGATCGACTTCCGCATCTCCCGTTATGCGCCGATGGCTTATGTCGAGGAGCACACCCACAAGGTGCAGGAGCAGATCTACTACGTCCTCGAAGGCGAGGGCGTGTTGACGCTCGGCCCGGAGCGACATGTGATGCGCCCGCATGACTACGTCTACGTCCCGCCGGGCATCGCGCACAGCTTCACCAATACCGGCCTGGATGGACTGGTGTTCCTGGTGGTGACGACGCCGGCCGTGGACGAGGAAGCCGCAAGATGACAGGCATGAGCGCCGGGCCGACCGGAAGGAATGCGCAGGCGGCCACGGACCCGCCGGGCGACTGCCTGATCGGCGGCGCCTGGGTGCCGGGCGCGGGCGATCAGGTGACGGTGCTGGACAAGTACCGACTGCGGCCGTTCGGGACCCTGCGTGCCGCCGACGCCGGCCAGGCGGATGCCGCCGTCGCCGCCGCGCAGGCCGCGTTCCGGCAGGGCGTGCCGAGCGCGTACGAGCGCGGTGCCGTGCTGGAGCAGGCGTCCCGGCTGGTCCAGGAGCGGATGGAACGCTTCGTGCGGGTGATGCAGCGGGAGGCTGGATTCACCGCGCAGGATGCAGCCAACGAGGTGCGACGCTGCGTGGAGACGCTGCGGCTGTCGGGCGAGGAGGCGCGGCGGCTCGCCGGCGAGGTGATCCCGCTCGACGGCGCGCCGCAGCAGGCCGGCCGGCTCGCCTTCACACTGCGGGTGCCGCTCGGCGTAGTGGTGGCCATCACGCCGTTCAACGCGCCGTTGAACACCCCGGCCCACAAGATCGCGCCGGCCTTCGCGGCGGGCAATGCGGTGATCCTCAAGCCGGCGAGCAGCACCCCGTTCACCGCCGCGCTGCTGGTGCAGGCGCTGGTGGATGCCGGCATGCCGGCCGGCTTCCTGTCGCTGCTGCACGGCAGTGCCGCCCTTGCGAACAGCCTGCTCCAGGACCAGCGCGTCCGGTTCTACGCGTTCACCGGCAGCACCGAGGTGGGGCGCCGCATCCAGCAGGCTGCGGGCCTGAGGCGCACGCAGATGGAGCTCGGATCGATCGCCTGCACCATCGTCTGCGCGGACGCGGACCTGGACCATGCGCTGCCGCGCATCGTCAGTGCCGGCTATCGCAAGGCCGGCCAGGTGTGCACGTCGGTCCAGCTGCTGCTGGTGCAGCGCGCCTGTCTCGACGCGGTCTCCGGGCGGCTCGCCGAACTCGTGAGGGCGCTCGCCTACGGCGATCCGACGCAGCCGGAGACGGTGGTCGGGCCGGTCATCAGCGAGGCGGAGGCACGCCGCATCGAGGCCTGGATCGCCGAGGCGGTGTCCCGGGGTGCCACCTGCCTCGCGGGCGGCAAGCGACAGGATGCCGTGGTCGCGCCGACGCTGCTCGCCGGCATCGACGATTCCATGACGGTAGCCTGCACCGAGATCTTCGGTCCGGTGGTCTGCATCCTGCCCTTCGACACGCTGGACGAGGCGATCGAGCGGGTCAACGCGACGCCCTTCGGACTCGCGGCGGGTATATTCACCAACGACCTGCAGGCGGCCTTCGAGGCGGCACGGCGCCTGGAAGTGGGCGGCGTTCACGTGAACGAGACGTCCAGCTCGCGGGTCGACCTGATGCCGTACGGCGGAACGAAGGACAGCGGCTTCGGCAGGGAAGGTCCGCGCTACGCGATGCTCGAGATGACCGAGGAGCGTATCGTCACCTTCACGCCCACGAGGCCGCGCACGAGGTGAGAGCATGGCAACGATGAAGGGCGGCGAGCTGATCGTCGATTATCTGGTCCAGCAGAAGGTGCCGTATGTCTTCGGCATCTGCGGGCACGGGAACGTGGGCATCCTGGACGCGCTGCACCAGGCGCGCGACCGCATCACGCTGGTCTCGCCGCGGCACGAGCAGTGCGCCGGGCACATGGCGGACGCCTACTTCCGGGTGAAGCACAGCCCCGTCGCCACGCTGACCTCCACCGGACCGGGGTCCGCCAACCTGGTGATGTCGCTCGCGACCGCGCTCTCGGACTCCTCGGCGTTCCTGGCGATCACCTCGAACGTGCCGACCTCACAGGCGAACCGTGCGCCGTTCCAGGAGCTCTACAAGCACAACCAGGCGGACTTCCCGAACGTGTTGCGGCCGGTGGTGAAGCGCAGCTTCCAGCCCTCCCGGGTGGACATGCTGCCGCTCGCGCTGCGCCAGGCGTTCGACACCATGGTCACCGGACGCCCCGGGCCGGTGAACATCGACGTGCCGTACAACGTCTACCAGGAGGAGGCGGATGTCGCCCTGCCGCCGCCCGCGCATGTGCACGGCACGCATCGGCCCGGCGCGTCGGCGGCCGATGTCGCTGCCGCAGCGGGCCTGATCGCCGCCGCGGAGCGTCCGGTGCTCTTCATCGGCCACGGCGCGACGCTGGCCGAAGCGGGGCCGGAGCTCACGGAGCTCTCGCAACGCCTCGGCATCCCGGTGATCACGTCGCCCAACGGCATGGGCTGCGTGCCGGTGGAGAGCGAGCTCACCCTCGGCTTCATCGGCCGCAACGGCGCCTATCCGGCCAACCAGGCCGGCCGCCATGCGGATCTCGTCCTGTGCGTCGGGACGCGCTTCGACGACCGGTCCTCCTCGACCTGGCATCCGGGCTACTCCTGGAACTTTCCGCACACGAAGCTGGTGCACGTGGACATCGATCCGCAGGAGCTCGGCCGCAACTATCCGCCCACGCTCGGCATCATCGCCGACGCCAAGGTGTTCACGGCGCAACTGCTCGCCGCGCTGGCGGGTCGCCCGGAGCTGAACGCGGACCGGTACCGTGCCTGGCGCGGCCAGGTCGCCGGCTGGCAGGCGGAGTGGGAGGCGCACGTCCGGCCGCACTTCAGCGAGGCGACCACCCCGCTGCGGCCCGAGTACGTGGTCGGCGCCCTGCAGTCGGTGCTGCCCGAGGACGCGATCCTCTCGCTGGACTCAGGCGTGCACCACAACTGGTTCATGCAGTTCTGGAAGCCGCGCAGGCCGCAAAGCATGCTGAACAGCTGGGGCTATTCGTCGATGGGTTTTGGCGTCTGCGGCATCCTCGGCGCCAAGCTTGCCGCGCCGGACCGTCCCTGCATCTCGGTCTGCGGCGACGGCGGCTTCACCATGACGCCCTACGTGCTCTGCACCGCGGTGGAGTACGACCTGCCGTGCATCTGGGTGGTGTGGAACAACTTCGCCTGGGCCGCCATCCGCGACATCCAGTACGGCATGTTCGGCGGGCGAGAGCTCGGCACCGGCTTCTACAAGGGGCAGGACTTCGGCAAGCCCTACAATCCGGACTTCGCCGCCTGGGCCCGCGCCTGTGGCGCCGACGGCGTCACCGTGACCCGCAGCGAGGACCTGCGCGGGGCGTTGGCGCAGGCGATCCGCAACAACCGGCCGTCCGTCATCGATGTCCATGTCGACGGCGAGGTGCGGCCGCCTTCCACCGGCACCTGGCAGCTGCCGCCCACACCGTTCAAGGAGCCGGCGTTCGGCAAGCCCTGGACCCCCGGAGGAACCGCAACATGAACAAGGAGAGGCTCGCCATCGTATTCGGCGGCTCGCGCGGCATCGGTGCCGCCTGCGTCAAGGCGCTGGCCGAGGACGGGTTCGACGTCGCCTACACCCATGTGTCCGGCAGCTCGGAGCCGCCCGTGGTCGCCGGCCGGCGCATCCGCGCCTACCGTGCCGACATCCGCGATGCCGAGCAGGTGGCCAAGGCCTTCGAGGCCGCCGAGGCCGACTTCGGCCGGCCGCCGGACTGCGTGGTTGCCAACGCGGGCATCAATGTGCCGCCGGGGCCGATGGCGCAGTTCGACACCGGCAACTTCCGCCAGTTGGTCGAGGTCAACATCGTCGGCGCCTTCAACATCCTGAGCGAGGCGGCGCGGCGGGTCCCGGACGGAGGCGCGATCATCGCCATCACCACGTCCCTCGTGCGCCATGCCGTTCCCGGCGTCGGACCCTACAGCGCGACCAAGGCGGCGGTGGAGTGCATGGTGCGCTCGATGGCGAAGGAGCTCGCGCCACGCCAGGTGCGGGTGAACGCGGTCGCGCCCGGGCCGGTCGACACCGACCTGTTCCGCGCCGGCAAGACCGAGGAGGCAAAGCAGCGCTCCGCCGCGATGAGCCCGCTCAACCGGATCGGCCGGCCGGAGGAGATCGCAGAGGTGGTGGCCTTCGTCGCGTCGGATCGGGCGTCATGGGTGGATGGCCAGGTCATCCAGCCGAACGGAGGCCTGGTGTGACGGCCGACGGCCTGCCGGTGCGAGCGCCCGGCGCGGACTGATCGACCGTGTCCGGCATGATGGAGGAGACGGGGGAGGGCCGCGGCGAGGTCTTCGACGTCGTGGTGGTGGGCGGCGGCGGCTCCGGGCTTGCGGCGGCGATCGAGGCGCGGGCTCGAGGCGGCGCCGTCGTGCTGCTCGAGAAGAACGATCGCCTCGGCGGCTCGACCGCATGGTCCATCGGCTCCATCACAGCCACCGGCACGCCGCACCAGCTCCACCGCGGCATCGTCGATTCGCCGGCGGACCACTGGCGCGACATGCCCGGCTTCGCCGGCGCCCTGGATGCGCGCGACAATCCGGCGCTGCGCCGCATCCTCTGCGACGAGGTGCCGGATGCGTTCCGCTGGCTCATGGCGGCGGGCGTGCGCTTCATGGGTCCGATGCCGGAGCCGCCGCATCGCCAGCCGCGCATGCACAACGTGCTGCCCAACTCCCGGTCGTTCATCTACCACCTGGAGCGGCGGGCACGCGACGCGGGGGTCGTCATCCGCACCGGCGTGCAGGCCCGCGCGATCGCGCCGGTAGACGGGCGCGCCTGCGCCGTCGACTGCCTCGCCGGCGGCCGCCCGGTCCGCTTCGTCGCCCGCGGCGGCCTGGTGCTGGCGGCCGGCGACTTCACCAACGACCCGCAGTACAAGGCCCGCTTCATGGGGGAGCAGGAAAGCAAGGTCGACGGGGTGAATCCGACCGCGACCGGCGACGGACAGCGCATGGCCGAGGCGCTCGGCGCCCGCATCGTGAACGGCGATCTCGCCCTGGGCCCGGAGCTGCGCTTCATCGCACCGGCGCGGGAGAACTTCGTGCGGCGGCTGCCGCCGTGGCGGGGCCTCGCGATGTCGATGCAGTGGTCGCTCGACCACCTGCCCGGCGCAGTGCTGCGTCCGCTCATGATGAAGTTCCTCACCACCGCGCTCGCGCCATCCCCCTCGCTCTTCGAGGAAGGCGCGATCCTGGTGAACCGGCGCGGCGAACGCTTCGGCGACGAGCTCGACCGGCCCGCGCATCGGGTGCCGGACCAGCCGGACAAGGTCGCCTGGATCCTCATCGACGACGCGCTCGCCCGGCGCTTCTCCGCCTGGCCGCACTTCGTGTCCACGGCGCCCGGCATCGCCTACGCCTACCTGCCGGACTACCGCCGCAACCGTCGCGATGTCTTCAACGAGGCGCCGACCCTCGCGGCGCTGGCCGGGCGCCTCGGCATGGACGCCGAAGCGCTCGCGGCGAGCGCCGCGCAGGCGCCGCGCCGCCGGCTCGGCCCCGGCCCGTTCGTCGCGCTCGGCCCGGTGCGCTCGGTGTTCGTCCACAGCGAGGGCGGGCTCGCGGTCGATGCCCGGCACCGGGTGCTCGGCGCAGACGACCAGCCGATCGCCGGGCTGTATGCCGCCGGCTCCACTGGGCAGGGCGGGCTGCTGCTGAAGGGGCACGGCCACCATCTCGCCTGGGCCTTCGTCTCCGGCCGCCGTGCCGGCCGGTTCGCCGCCGAGGAGGCAACGGCGGCGCGGGACGCCGCCCGGCCGGCGCAACCCGATCGGGAGCGGTCCCTGTCGCATGCATGACGTCATCGTGATCGGCGGCGGCAACGCCGCGCTCTGCGCCGCGATCACGGCCCGCGAGGCCGGCGCGCGGGTGCTGATGCTGGAGGCCGCACCGCGCAGCTGGCGCGGCGGCAACTCGATGCACACCCGCAACCTGCGCTGCATGCACGAGGCGCCGCAGGACGTGCTCACGGAGGCCTATCCGGAAGACGAGTACTGGGAGGACCTGCGCAAGGTGACCGGCGGCATCACCGACGAGCCGCTCGCGCGCCTGGTGATCCGCGAATCGTCGCGCTGCCGCGACTGGATGCGCCACCAGGGCGTCGCCTTCCAGACGTCGCTCTCGGGCACGCTGCACCTCAGCCGCACCAACGCCTTCTTCCTCGGCGGTGGCAAGGCGCTACTCAACGCCTACTATCGCAGCGCCGAGCGGCTCGGGGTGGAGATCCGCTACGAGGCGCAGGTGTCGCGGATCGAGGTGGAGGCCGGCCTCTTCAAGGCCGTGTGGGTGGGCGAGGAGCGTGTACCGGCGCGGGCCTGCGTCGCCGCCGCCGGCGGCTTCGAGTCCAACCTCGAATGGATGCGGGAAGCCTGGGGCCAGAACGCGGCCGGAGAATGGCCCGCCGACAACTTCCTCATCCGGGGCACGCGATTCAACACCGGGGTGGTGCTGCGCAGCCTGCTGGACGCCGGTGCCGACCGGATCGGCGACCCGACACAATCGCACTGCGTCGCGATCGACGCCCGCGCGCCGAAGTTCGACGGCGGCATCTGCACCCGGGTGGACTGCGTGTCGCTCGGCATCATGGTGAACCGCGACGCGGAGCGCTTCTACGACGAGGGCGAGGACTTCTGGCCCAAGCGCTATGCGATCTGGGGCCGGTTGGTGGCGCAGCAGCCGGGGCAGATCGCGTTCTCGATCACCGACGCCAAGGCGATCGGCCGCTTCATGCCGCCGGTCTTTCCCGGCGAGAAGGCGGATACCATCGCCGAACTCGGCGAGCGGCTCGGCCTGCCGGTCGAGCGCTTCCAGGCCGAGGTGGCGCGCTACAACGCGGCCTGCGCGCCCGGGCGCTTCGACCATGCCATCCTCGACGGCAATGCCACCAGCGGGCTCGCGCCGCCCAAGAGCAACTGGGCGCTGCCGATCGATACGCCGCCCTTCTATGGCTATGCGCTGCGACCGGGCATCACCTTCACCTATCTCGGCGTTCGGGTCGACCGGGACGCCCGGGTGCAGTTCGATGGCGCGCCCAGCCCCAACCTGTTCGCCGCCGGCGAGCTGATGGCGGGCAACGTGCTCGGCAAGGGCTACCTCGCCGGCATCGGCATGACCATCGGCACGGTGTTCGGCCGGATCGCCGGTCGCAGTGCGGCTGCCGCCGCGGCGGCGCCCGCGGCAACCGTCCACGCCTCGGCACCGGCCGACGCCCTCGGCGCATGACCCGGCCGCTCGCGTCGCTTCTCTCCGCGGGCGAGGCCGAGGTCGCGCGCGTCATGACCATCTGCAATGCCTGCCGCTACTGCGAGGGATTCTGCGCGGTGTTCCCGGCGATGACGCGGCGCCTGGAGTTCCCGAAGGACGACGTCCACTACCTGGCCAACCTGTGCCACAACTGCGGCGCCTGCCTGCATGCCTGCCAGTACGCGCCACCGCACGAGTTCGCGGTGAACGTGCCGCGCGCGATGGCACGGGTGCGGCTGCAGACCTATACCGACTATGCCTGGCCGCCGGCCTTCGGCGGGCTCTACCGGCGCAACGCGCTTGCCGTCGCGCTTTCGCTCGCCGGCGGGCTCGCTGCCTTCCTGCTACTGGCGCTGCTCCTGAACGGAACGCTGGTGCAGCCGCCGCTCGCCGGCGATTTCTACGCGGTGTTCCCGCACAACCTGCTGGTCGGGCTCTTCGGCGTGGTGTTCCTGCTGGCGGTGCTCGCGCTCGGCATCGGCGTCACTCGCTTCTGGCGGCAATCGCCACCCGGCCCGGTGTCCGGCGCCGCGGCCGGCGAGGCCGCGGGTAATGCGCTCACCCTGCGCTACCTCGATGGCGGCAGCGATGGCCGCAGCCTCGGCTGCAATGACGAGGACGACCGGCCGACGCAGCGACGCCGGATCTTCCACCAGGTCACCTTCTACGGCTTCCTGCTCTGCTTCGCGGCGACCTGCGTGGCCACGGTCTACCACTACGCCTTCGGCTGGATCGCGCCGTATCCGGTGACCAGCCTGCCGGTCGTGCTCGGCACCCTGGGCGGCATCGGCCTGCTGGTGGGGCCGGTCGGGCTCATGCGCCTCAACCTGCGGCGCCATCCGGAGCACGGCGACCCGACCCAGCGCGGCATGGACCTCGGGTTCATTGCGCTGCTCTTCCTCACCAGCCTGAGCGGGCTGCTCCTCCTGCTCCTTCGCGACACCCGCGCGATGGCGCCGCTGCTCGCGATCCATCTCGGCATCGTGATGGCGTTCTTCCTCACCATGCCGTACGGCAAGTTCGCGCACGGCGTCTATCGGGGAGCGGCATTGCTCAAATGGGCGGTGGAGCGGCGCCAGCCTGCCCGGCTCAAGCTCGGCGGCGACTAGGAGCCCAGGCTCCTGGCGGTCTGCCGGCCACTGGGGATACCCCCTTCGGGAGAGTGACCGGCATGCCGCCTGCCGGATGGCGCGGGCTGCGAGCATCGTCGACGATAGCGCCTCGCACCCCTGCCAGCGAGGCACGCCATGAAACTCGGAGAAGTGATCGTCGGACTGCTCGTGCTGGTCGCCGTCGCGTCCTACGGCTTCGTGGCCGCGATCACACTGGCGAAGTGAAGCCGCGGCCGGCCGCGGCCGGATCGCGGTGCGCAGCGTCGGTGACTGCCGAATCGGAGCCTGCGGAGGCAGAGGCGGTGTGCAGGATGGCCTGGAGCATCTGCGGGCCCACCGGCTTCACCAGGTGCCGGTCGAACCCGGCCGCCGCGGATCGGAGCCGATCCTTGTCCTGGCCCCAACCGGTCAGTGCCACCACGTGGATGCCGTCGGCACGCGGAAGCTCGCGAATCCGGCGGGCGGCCTCGTAGCCGTCCATCTTCGGCATGCCGATGTCGAGGAAGACGATGTCGGGCGCCTGCGCCCGACAGGCCGCGATCGCCGTGACGCCGTCGTGGGCCACCCGGGTGCGTGCACCGAGCACCTGCAGCAATGCCGCCAGGCTCTCGGCCGCATCGACATTGTCATCCACCACCAGCACGTCCGGAATCGTGGTGCGCTCGGCTGGCGGTGCGGCGCTCGGCCGGTCGTTGGGCGGCACCGTTGCCGGAGCTTCGGCCGCGGGCAGGCGGATGGTGAAGCTGCTGCCGCTTCCGGGGCCGTCACTTGCAGCGCTCACCGAGCCGCCGTGCATCCGCACCAGGCTGCGCACCAGGGTGAGGCCGAGGCCGACCCCGCCAGGCGAGCGCGCCGAAGCCGCCTTGCCCTGCGCGAACATCTCGAAGACGGTCGGCAGCAGGGCCGGCTCGATGCCGATGCCGGAGTCGCTCACCCGCAGGACGACGTCGTCGTCCTGCCGCGCCGCCTCGAGCCTGATCAGCCCGCCCGGATCGGTGTACTTGGCCGCGTTGTTGATGAGGTTGGAAAGCACCTGGGCCAGGCGGGTCGCGTCGGCATCCAGCCACACCGGTTCCTGCGGCATCACGATCTCGAGCCGGTGGCGGGCGGCTTCGATCAGCGGCTTGCTGGTCTCCACCGCCATCGCCACCACGTCGGCCAGATCGACGAGGGCTCGCCGCAGCTCGATGGTGCCGCGGGTGATCCGCGAGATCTCCAGGAGATCGTCAACCAGGCGCACCATCTGCGAGACCTGGCGACCCAT
Organism: Pseudomonadota bacterium; assembly: GCA_023389175.1. Taxonomy (GTDB): domain Bacteria; phylum Pseudomonadota; class Gammaproteobacteria; order Burkholderiales; family Burkholderiaceae_E; genus Lautropia. Next base: position 34,766 of record JAEWEW010000203.1, read on the forward strand.
CATGTCCGCCAGCCTGCCGGCATCCGGCACGTCGGTTGCAAGCCGCAGGAGCTCCACCGCATTGCGCAGCGGCGCCAACGGATTGCGCAGCTCGTGGGCGAGCATGGCGAGGAACTCGTCCTTGCGCTGATCGGCTTCCTTAAGCGACTGGAGCTGTGCCCGCGACTCGTACTGGCGGGCTCGCGCCCGCAGCGCCATGCTGGCGGCGCTGATCAGGGCGGCCACGCGGACCGGCCGCTCCAGGAGGATCACGTTGCCGAGCTTGCGCAGCGCCAGCGCGACCAGCGGGGAATCCGCGCCGGGACGGGTGAGCATGAGCACCGGAAGGTCCGACCAGACCGGCTGGCGGCCCACCACCGTGACAAGCAGATCGATGCGCTCGCCGATAGCCTCCTCGGCAACCAGCACCGCGGCGGCGCCCCGCTCGATCTCCTCGGCCAGCGCGCCAACGTTGTCGCACGCCTTGCACGGTATCCCGGCTGCGGCAAAGCGCTCCGCCGCGAGCATCGAATCCTTGCCGATCGGCGCCAGGATCAGCAGGCGTCCCTCGTCGGCGGCGGCAGGCGGCGTGGTCACCCCGGCGGCTTCCGTTGCGCATCGGCCATCGAATCGGCGGGCAGGGAGGTCGTCCGGGTCGGCACGCCGGTCAGCACGCCCGAGAAGCCCCGCAGCGGCCGGCCTACCCGCAGCCGGCCGCCGGCCAGGCTGAGCTCCCGGATGGTGCGCTCGAAGTCGCTGCCGCGCTTCTTGACCACCGAGATCGCCATGCGCACCTCGCCGTCATGCTCGAAATACCGCGTGAGCACCACGCTGTCGGCCAGGTAGCTCGCGTCCACCTCCGTGCGCATGGCGCCGAAGAGGCCCGCCTGGGCGTTGATCAGGATGGTGGCCACCCCCTTCTGTCCGAGATAGCTCAGGATCTCGTGCAACTGGACGACGAGGTAGTCTTCCTCGGGCATCGCGTGCAGATAGCCATTCAGGCTGTCGACCACCACGAGAGACACCCCGCGCTCCAGCACCGCCTGCCGGACCGAGTCGGCGAACTCCCCGGGGGAGAGCTCGGCCGGATCCACCTGGCGAATGTGGATGCGACCGGATTCGACATGCTCGTCCAGGGAGAGTCCCAGCGATCGCATCCTCGCGAGCAGGGTCTGAGTGGCCTCGTCGAAGAGAAAGAGGGCGGCATGCTCGCCATTCTGGGCCACTGTCCGGGCGAACAGGGCGGCCAGCGTCGACTTGGCGGTACCGGCCGCGCCGGTGATCAGGGTGCTCGATCCGCGCTCGATCCCGCCGCCCATCAGCGCATCCAGCTCGGCCACCCCCGAGGCGATCTGGCCCCCGTCGTGATTGGCGCGATGCTCCGCCGCGATCAGGCGCGGGTAGACCACGATCCCGCCACGGCGGATGTCGTAGTCGTGGTAGCCGCTTCGGAACTGCCTGCCGCGCAGCTTCAATACGCTCAGGCGACGCCGCTGGTTACCGTACGGCCGGGTATCCTGCTCCAGCAGCACCACCCCGTGGGCGATGCTTTGGGTGTGCAGGTCCGGCGCATCACCGGTGAGGTCGTCCAGCAGCAGCACCGTGCAGCGACGCCCCGCGAAGTAATGCTTCAGGGAAAGGATATGGCGGCGGTAGCGCAACGCGTCGCCGGCCAGCAGGCGCAACTCGGAAAGAGAATCCAGGACCAGGCGGGCCGGCTCGAGCCGTTCCACGTCCTCCCGGATCATGCGGATGGTTCCGCCCAGCTCCACCTCCGACGGATGGAAGACGGTGTACTGCGCATCCGGATCCATCGCGCCATCCCCGGCGACCAGCTCGCGCAGGTGGATGCCATCCAGGCTCCAGCCGTGGCTCGCTGCTACCGCCCGGATCTCCTCCTCGGTCTCCGAGAGCGTGGTGTAGACCACCGTTTCACCACGGCGCACGCCTTCGAGCAGGAACTGCAGGGCGAGGGTGGTCTTTCCGGAACCGGGGGTTCCTTCCAGCAGGTAGAGGCGCTCCGGCGTCAAGCCCCCGAGCAGCACCTCGTCGAGGCCTTCGGCGCCGGTACCGGCGAGTTCGTTGTCTTTGGGTCCTGTCGGCATGGCTCCCTGCGAGTCGCCCAGGACCGGTGGCAGGCCGGTGGCGGGTTGCCACGGAAGCGCTGCCAACCGGGACGCGCACCCATGCGCGTCCGGGTCGCCGGCGACTATATCAGCGGGCCATGGAGCAGCAGGGAGCGTGCCCGCCAAAAAAAGAGATCACGCCGGCAGGACGGCCGTCGCCTCGATCTCGACCTTGGCCCGGTCCTCCATCAGGGCACTCACCTCGACGGCGCTCATGGCGGCGTTGTAGGCGCCGATGATCTCGCGAAAGGCCGCGCCGATCGCCTTGCCGGCGGCGAGGTACTCGCGCTTGTCGGTCACGTACCAGGTGATGCGCACGATGTGCTCGGGCTTCCCGCCGGCCTCCGCCAGGACCGCCACCACGTTGGCCAGCGCCTGCCGGGTCTGCTCCACGATGTCATCGCTGTGGAAGCGGCCTTCGCTGTCCCAGCCGATCATGCCGGCGATGAACACCATCCGCCCGGAGGCGGCGACGCCATTGGCATAGCCCTTCGGGCGGGGCCAGCCAGGGGGCAAGAGAACCTGCATGCGATAGCTCCTAGGATTGCTTGGATTGGCCGAGCAGCTGGACGCGAAGCGCGCCCAGCGACCGGTAGAGTTGCTGCACCGTATCCGGCGCCAGGCCGCCGATCAGCTCGCGGATCCACCGCTCGTGCTCCCGCGCCATCTCCTCGAATGCCTGCCGCCCGTGCGCCGTCAGCCGCACCAGCGAGGAGCGGCGATCCTGCGCGTCCTGCTCGCGCTTCACCAACCCGTCGCGCTCCAGCTCGTCGGTGAGCCCGGTCACGTTGCCGCCGGTGACCATGAGGGAGCGCGACAGGGCTTTCATCCGCAGCCCCTCGGGATGGCGATAGAGTTGCGACATGTAGTCGAAGCGCGCCAGCGAGATGCCGAAGCGCTGTCTGAGTCGCCGTCGCACCTCGGTCTCGAGCTGGGTCGTACAGGCGAGCAGGCGCAGCCAGAGCTTGAGCGAGGCATGGTCATCCAGCCGGGCCCGCGATTCGTGGCCGAGCTCCTGCGCCTGGTGCAGCAGGGCGAGCGTCGGATCCTGGGGCACGCTCATCGTCGGCCCGCCTGCCCGGAGCCGGGGCTCACGCCATCACCTCGCCACCCGACACCGAGATGCACTGGCCGGTGATGGCCGACGCGCCGGGTCCGCAGAGCCAGCGGACCGCATCGGCCACCTCCGCCGGCTGGAGGATCCGCCCCTGGGGATTGACCTGGGCGAAGCTCGCGCGGGCCTCGTCGGCCGACCGGCCCGTCTTTGCGACCACGTTGTCGATGCTCTCGCGCAGG
>JAEWEW010000288.1 GCA_023389175.1 Pseudomonadota bacterium
GGGTAGACGTCCGCCGCCCACTCCAGGAGGCTGAGCGGCGTGAGCGGGACGTAGTTGGCCGGATTGCGGTCCAGGTCCTGGCGGTACGGATTGGGATGCGTGGGCATCGTCTCCTGCCTCCTGTTCAGCTGTGGCCGGCGTCGCGGCAGCGAAGCATGCCCATGCCGCGCATCGAGAGGACAACCTCGCCGTCCTGCCGCACGCCTTCGTAGCGGAAGTGCACCACGCCGCGATCCGGCCGGGACCTGGAACGACGCGAATCCAGCACCTCGATGCGCGCGCGCAGCCGGTCGCCCGGCCGCACCGGCTTCAGCCAGCGGACCTCGTCGACCCCGGGCGAACCCATGCTCGCAAGCGGCGAGATGAAGCCGTCGACCAGGATGCGCATCATCACGCTGCAGGTCATCCAGCCGCTTGCGATCAGCCCGCCGTAGATCGACGATCGGGCGGCGTCTTCGTCGAGGTGGAAAGGCTGCGGATCGTAGCGGCTGGCGAAATCGAGAATCTCCTCGCGGGTGACCAGGTAGTCGCCGACCTCGAATACCTCGCCCTTCTGATAGTCCTCGAAGTAACGATTTTTTACAGGTATTGAGGTGGTCATCCTGCTCCCGATCCTATCGACTCCGCCGAGCACGGCATCACTGCAATATAAGACAAGAGGATCGTGGGTGCCGGCTGTCCGGCGCGGGTGGTCCGCCGGGCCTGGGCTTTGCCTGCCGGAGCCGGTCTTCGGCGCGATAATGGGCGCGATCGGCAACGGAAGGAAGGGGATGGAGCTCTCTGCGGCGATCACGGAAGGCCGGGCATTGCGCCTGGACAAATGGCTGTGGGCGGCACGCTTCTACAAGACGCGCGGCCTTGCCCAGGCTGCCATCGAGAAGGGGCAGGTGCTGGTGGGCGGAGAGCGGGTGAAGGCCGCCCGGATGCTCAAGCCAGGCGAGCGGCTTAGCATCGTGCAGGGCGAGACCGAGCGCCAGGTCGAGGTGGCCGCCCTCTCGGATGTGCGCCGTTCCGCCCCGCTCGCACAGGCGCTCTACCGCGAGTCGCCCGAATCGGTCGCACGCCGGGAGGAGCAGGCACGCCTGCGCAAGCTGTATCGCGAGCCGGCGCGCGAGATCTTCGGGCGTCCCACCAAGCGTGATCGTCGCGAGCTTCAGCGGGTGCGCGAGCTCGGCGGAACGGGGCCGCGTGGCGATGCCTGAGCCCGCGCTGCGCTTGCGCTGCGAGGACGAGGCGCGCGATGCGCTGCTCGCGGCCGCCCGCGACCTCGCCGCTGCCGGCATCCCCGGTCCGGCCAGCCTCTCGCTACGCTGGGCGCGCAGCGCGGCGGCCGGCATGCTGACGGTTCGCGCGCCGGTCGCGGCCGCGTCGACCGCGGATGCGGTGGCCTGGGTGCCGCTGGATGCGCGCCTCGATCGGCCGGGCATGGCCAGCCCCGGGTTGCCTGCGGACTGGGAGCTGCATCGCGAGCTGCTCGGTCGCCGCAGCAGGCTGGAGGCAGTCGTGCGCTGCCGTCCGGTCTTCTGCATGACGCTCGCCTGCTCGCCCCGATTCGGCGCGATCGGCATACCTTCCTTCCATGCGGACGCGGCGGCCGCGGAGGCGGCACGCATCCGGTGCGCGCAACCGGCCGGGCAGGACGCCGCCGCGCTGGCAGTGCAGGTCGACGAGGCGCTCGGCGAGCGCGCTGCCTGCCTGCTCGCAGGCGAAGGGCTTGTCGCAGTCGGGCCGACCATCGATGCCGCCGTCATGACGGTTGCGAGCGTCGAGACGCTCGCCCAGGTGGCATGGCGGCTGCGAGAGGCGCAGCATCGCGAGCCGGACGGAGTGGCGGCTTGATCCGGTCGATCGAGGGCCTGCGCGGCGTGGCGGCGCTGCTGGTGGCATTGTTCCATGCCTACGTCTACAACAAGTGGGGCGGCTTGCCGGCCGAGTCGAAGGTCCTGCAGCACGCCTGGCTCTTCGTCGATCTCTTCTTCGTCATCAGCGGCTTCGTGATGGCGACTGTCTACTCCGAGCGGCTGGAGACGCCCCGTTCCGCCTGGGCCTACATGATCCGCCGCTTCTATCGCCTCTATCCGCTGCACGTGGTGACCACCGCCGCGGCGCTGCTTGCGGTGGTGGCGGTGCAGACCGCCAAGCTGGTGCTGGCGGACTTCGGCATCTCGGTGGGCAACGAGCCGGCGTTCGCGGTGAAGTTCTTCGATCTCGGCCTGCTCGTCGCGGACCTGCTGCTGCTGCAGGGCGTCGGGATCATCCGGATGGAGCTGCACAACTATCCGTCCTGGTCCATCTCTGTGGAGTTCTGGCTCTATGCGCTCTTCGCGCTGATGACGCTCGCGGTACGCTCGTCGCGAGTGCGCATCGTCGCGAGCGGGCTGATCGTCGCGCTGTGCGTCGGCTGGTTCGCGGTCTACTGGTCCTATGCGGCCGAGGAGCTGCGCACGCTCGATACGCGCGGAATGCCGCGCGGCATGCTGAGCTTCTTCCAGGGAGTCCTGCTCTACTACCTGTACCGGCGTGTCGGCGGTGCGCTTGCCCGGGCGGGTGCTGCGCTGAGTCTCGCCCAGGCAGGCGCGGTCCTGCTCGCGCTCTGGCTGGTCGCGAGACAGGACGTGCTCGGCACGGCCCAATTGGCGGTACCGTTCGCTTTCGCGCTGGTGGTCTTCCTCCTCCTGCCCGACCGTGGCCTGGTGGCCGAGCTGCTGCGGACCCGTCCGATGCAGTGGTTGGGCAAGCACAGTTACTCGATCTACCTCACCCACGTGCCGGTGCTGACCGTGCTCAGCTGGCCCGGCCAGGCGTTCCCGGAGCCGGCCAAGCATGTCGTGGGACTGATCTTCGTTGCCGCCGTCTTCGCGGTCTCGGTGCTCACCTACCGCTACCTCGAGAAGCCGTGGCGCGACCGCGGCAAGGCGATCTCCGACCGCATCGAGGCCGGCGGCGGCTTCCAGCGCCGCGGTGGCGAAGTCTCCTCCTGAGCCTGCCGGAATGAGCCCGCAAGTCGGCGGCCTTCCCCGGAAAGCAGATCGCGCCGGCACCGGCGACAGGAGGGCATTCCCGTGAACCACCCGCGCGGCGGGTAGGCATGGCTGCCATCCTCCTCGAGCCGGGCGTGACGCCGTTTTCGGACTGGCGCGCCATCCATCGCGGCGCGGGGGTGCGGCTCGCGCCGGACTGCATGTCGCGGGTGCGTGCGTCGGCAGAGGCGGTCGAACGCATCGTTGCGAGCGGCGCGCCGGTCTACGGCGTGAACACCGGTTTCGGCAAGCTCGCCAGCGTGCGCATCGACGCGGGCGACCTCGGCCGGCTCCAGCGCAACATCGTGCTGTCGCATTGCGCCGGCGTGGGCGAGCCGATCGCGCCGCCGATCGCCCGGCTCATGCTGGTGCTCAAGCTCGCGAGCCTCGCGCAGGGCGCCTCCGGCATCCGGCCGGCGACGCTGGCTCTGCTGCAGGCAATGCTCGATGCGGACGTCATCCCGGTGGTGCCGTCGCAGGGGTCGGTGGGCGCTTCGGGCGACCTCGCCCCGCTCGCGCACCTGGCCGGCGTGATGATCGGGGTGGGCGAGGCCTTTCTGCGTGGCCGCCGGATGCCGGCCGCCGAGGCGCTGGCGCAGGCCGGGCTCGCGCCGGTCGAGCTGGGGCCGAAGGAGGGGCTCGCACTGCTCAACGGCACGCAGTTCTCCACGGCCAACGCGCTTGCCGCGCTCTTCGATGCCGAGCTCCTCTTCCGGTCTGCCCTGGTCACCGGCGCGCTTTCGACCGACGCGGCCCGGGGCTCGGACACGCCCTTCGATCCGCGCATCCATGCGCTGCGCCGGCACCGTGGCCAGATCGAGGCCGCCGCCGCATTGCGGGCGCTGCTTGCCGACAGCGCCATCCGCGCGTCGCATCGCACCGGCGACGAGCGCGTGCAGGATCCGTACTGCCTGCGCTGCCAGCCGCAGGTCATGGGCGCGTGCCTGGACCTGCTTCGCCAGGCGGCCAGCGTGCTGGTGACCGAGGCCGACGCCGTCTCGGACAATCCGCTGGTGTTCGCGGCGCCGGACGAGGCGCTTTCCGGCGGCAACTTCCACGCCGAGCCGGTCGCCTTCGCCGCAGACGTCATCGCACTGGCCCTGTGCGAGATCGGCTCGCTCGCCGAGCGCCGCATCGCCATGCTGGTGGACCCGGCGCTCTCCGGCCTGCCTGCGTTCCTGACGCCGCGTCCGGGGCTCAACTCGGGATTCATGATCCCCCAGGTGACCGCGGCCGCGCTGGTGTCGGAGAACAAGCAGCGCGCCATGCCCGCCAGCGTGGACTCCATTCCCACTTCCGCCAACCAGGAAGACCATGTCTCCATGGCCGCCCATGGCGCGCGTCGGCTCCTGCCGATGGTGGACAACGCGATGGCGGTGGTGGGCATCGAGCTGCTGTGCGCGGTGCAGGGCATCGACTTCCACGCGCCGCTCCAGTCGAGCCCGCCGCTCGAGTCGGTGCGCCGACTGGTGCGCGCACAGGTCGGCCACCTGGAGGACGACCGGTTGCTGCACCCGGAGATTTCCGCCGCCATCGGGCTGGTACGCAGCGGGGCGGTGGCGACCGCCTGCGCCATCGAGCTGCCCGGATTCGAGGGCGAACGGGCGCGCGCGACAGACGGGTACGCATGAGCGCTTCCTCCACGTTCCTGGCGACGAGCGGCGACGGCTACGAGTGCAACATGGGGCGATGGAGCCGGATGCTCGCGCCCCGCTTCGTCGACTTCATCGCTTGCGGCAGCGCGCCGCGCCGTCAAGACGAAGCATCGCCCGGCGCGGCGAGCAGCGGCTCGTCGCTGCGGTCCTTGAGTGCCACCCCGGTGGCACGCAGGTCCCTGGCCGCCCGGCACAACCACCACAGCCGCCGCGCGGCCGCTTCGTAGCCGAGGCCCTCGGGCCGGATGTTGGAGATGCAGTTGCGCTGCGCGTCGCGGCGCCCCGGGCGCGGCTCCCAGGTGAGGTAGATGCCGAGGCTGTCCGGGGCGCTGAGCCCCGGACGTTCGCCGATCAGGATCGCGACCAGCCCGGCCTCGAGCAGCTCACCGATCTCGTCGCCGAGCGCCACCCGCGCCTGCGTGGCGATCACCACCGGGCCGATGCGCCAGTCGGCCGGTATGGATCGGTGCAGGGCGGCAACCATCGGCAGGGCATTGCGCTCGATCGCCGGCGCGCTGAGGCCGTCGCCGACGACGAGCAGCAGGTCGCAGCCGCGCTGCGCCTTCAGGGAGTCGTCGCGAAAGCGCGTGCGATCGGCTTGAGACAGGTGCCGGCCCAGGTCCGGCCGCAGCAGATAGGTGGTGCGGTCGGGTGCGGCACTGCGCGCCGACAGCGTCGCCAGGCCGAGCGTCTGCAGGCCTGCGGCGAGCGTCTCCGGGTCGATCGCGCGCTGCACGGCATCCCGGGCCCGTGCATGTGCCAGACCGAAGCGCAGCAGCTCGTCGGTGGGCAGGCTGACGCCGCTGCGGCCGGGGGCGATCCGTGCCGTGGTATGGGCACGCAGGTCCGACCACGGATCGGAATGCGCAATCCGATGTGGCCGGGCCGGGGCCTTCACTGGTGTACCCTCCGGTCGCGAAGCGCGACCACCTCCCCGAGGGAGGGGAGCGTCCCCTTCGGACGGCCGGGCGGGGACGCTCATGGTGCAAGGCGCCGCATCGCGGCAAGCGCCGGATGGTCCGCCGGCATGGGCAGCAGGCCGCCGGCATCGTCGACGATCTGCATGCGCCGCAGCCAGTCGTCGAACTCCGGCGCGCGGCCGAGGCCGAGGATCCGGCGCAGGTAGAGGGCATCGTGGAACGAGGTGCTCTGGTAGTTGAGCATGATGTCGTCCGCCCCGGGGACGCCCATCATGAAGGTAAGTCCGGCAGTGCCCAGCAGCGTGAGCAGCGTATCCATGTCGTCCGAGTCGGCCTCGGCATGATTGGTGTAGCAGACGTCGCAGCCGAGCGGCACGCCGAGCAGCTTGCCGCAGAAGTGATCCTCGAGCCCGGCGCGGATGATCTGCTTGCCGTCGTACAGGTACTCGGGCCCGATGAAGCCGACCACCGTGTTGGTGAGCAGCGGCTCGAAAGTGCGTGCCACCGCGTAGGCGCGGGCCTCGCAGGTCTGCTGGTCGACGCCGTGATTGGCGCCGGCCGAAAGCGCGCTGCCCTGGCCGGTCTCGAAGTACATCACGTTGTCGCCCAGGGAGCCGCGGCCCAGCGAGAGAGCGGCCTCGCGCGCCTCGGCGAGCAGATCGAGCGTGATCCCGAATCCGGCGTTAGCCCGTTCCGTACCGGCGACCGACTGGAACACCAGGTCCACCGGGAGCCCGTCCTCGATCATCTGCAGCGTGTTGGTGACGTGGGTGAGCACGCAGGACTGGGTCGGTACCGCGAGCCGCGAGATCACGTCGTCGAGCATGCGGACCAGGTCGCCCAGAATCGGCAGGCTGTCGCTCGCCGGATTGACGCCGATCACCGCATCGCCGGCTCCGTACAATAGCCCGTCAACGACCGAGGCGGCGATGCCACGCAGGTCGTCGGTCGGATGGTTGGGCTGCAGCCGCACGGCGAGCCGCCCCGGCAGCCCGATGGTGTTGCGGAAGCGGGTGACCACCCGGCACTTGCGCGCGACCAGGATCAGGTCCTGGTTGCGCATCAGCTTGCTGGCCGCTGCGGCCATCTCCGGCGTGATCCCGGGGCGCAACGCTGCGAGCGTCGCCTCGTCGGCCTTGTCGGACAGCAGCCAGTCCCTGAAGTCGCCCACCGCCAGGCCGGAGATCGGCGCGAAGGCAGCCGGATCGTGGCTGTCGATCACCAGCCGCGTGACCTCGTCGTCCTCGTACGGCACCAGCGCTTCCTCGAGGAAGCGGCGCAGCGGCACCTCGGCAAGGCACATCCGCGCCGCCATCCGCTCCACCGCCGAGCCGGCCGCGATGCCGGCGAGGACATCGCCCGAGCGCAGCGGCGTCGCCTTGGCCATCACCTCGCGCAGGTCGCGAAACGCCCAGGTGTGGCCGTCGATGGTGTGGCGGTAGCGGTTGGCGGTCGCGGTTCGCATGTGCCGTCTGCTTTGACGAGCCGTCTACTTTAACCGGTACGCCAACCGTTGGGCATCCTGCGCACCCAGCCGTTCGTCCTTGCAGTGGCCGCAGGCGTGAAACATACTGCGAAGCGCTGCGCGTCCTGCTGCAGTTCTCAGTCGTTCGATCGCTGATGACCCCCGTGCAGAACCCAGATCGTCGATTGGATGCTGCTGCAGCAGTCCGCGGGCCCGTTCATCGAGGAAGTCCGGCATTGACCTCGGCGCCTGCGGTTGGAAGCGACGCGAGCAAGGCATCGAAGGGCCAACGCTACCGTTGGCAGACGTCCACCCAGCTCGCGCCGACCAGCTCGACCAGCCGGTCGGGCGCGATGCGCACTGCGGTGTGCAGGCCGCCCGAAGCCGGCAGCACCTCGTCGTACGCGCGCAGGCCGATGTCGCAGTAGACCGGCAGCGGGGTCGCCAGGCCGAACGGGCACACGCCGCCCACCGGGTGGCCGGTGAGCGCCAGCACGTCGTCCGGCCCGAGCATCTTCGTCTTGCCGCCGAAGACCGCCTTCAGCTTGCGGTTGTCGAGTCGCGCGTCGCCGCTTGCGACCACGAGCAGGTTGCGGTCGCCGGCCCGCAATGAGAGCGTCTTCGCGATGCGCCCCGCCTCGACCCCGTGCGCCTCGGCGGCGAGGGCGACGGTCGCGGTCGGCACCGGCAGCTCGATCACCTCGATGTCGGGCGCCTTCTCGGCGAAGAAGGCCCGCACGGATTCGAGGCTCATCGCGCCGATCTCCGGTCCTGACCCGGCGCCGCCCGTCGACCTGGTCGCGCGACGCGCGGCGTCGCGGCGTCCGCCGCCAGCACCCGTCGCAGATGCTGGCCGGTGTGGCTTGCCGGCGCGGCGCAGACCGTCTCCAGCGTGCCTTGCGCCACCACCTCGCCGCCGCCCGCGCCGCCCTCCGGGCCGAGGTCGATGATCCAGTCCGCGGTCTTGATCACGTCCAGGTTGTGCTCGATCACCACTACGGTGTTGCCGTGGTCGCGCAGCGCGTGCACCACCTTGAGCAGCAGCGCGATGTCGTGGAAGTGCAGCCCGGTGGTCGGCTCGTCCAGGATGTAGAGCGTGCGGCCGGTGTCGCGCTTGGAGAGCTCCTGGGACAGCTTGACCCGCTGCGCTTCGCCGCCGGAAAGCGTCGTGGCGCTCTGGCCCAGCCGGATGTACCCGAGCCCCACGTCGAGCAGCGTCTGCAGCCGTCGCGCGATCATCGGCACCGCGTCGAAGAAGCCGAACGCGGTCTCCACGGTCATGTCCAGCACCTCGGCGATGTTGCGGCCCTTGTACTGGATCTCCAGCGTCTCCCGGTTGTAGCGCTTGCCGCCGCAGACGTCGCACGGCACATAGACGTCCGGCAGGAAGTGCATCTCCACCTTGATCATGCCGTCGCCCTGGCAGGCTTCGCAGCGCCCGCCCTTCACGTTGAACGAGAAGCGGCCCGGCCCGTAGCCGCGCTCGCGCGCGGCCGGCACCTCGGCGAACAGCTCGCGGATCGGCGTGAAGAGGCCGGTGTAGGTGGCCGGGTTGCTGCGCGGCGTGCGGCCGATCGGACTCTGGTCCACCGCGATCACCTTGTCCAGGTGCTCGAGGCCGTCGATGCCGTCGTGCTCGGCCGGCTCGGCCTGGGAGCGGTAGATGTGGCGGGCAACCGCCTTGTAGAGGGTGTCGTTCACCAGCGTCGACTTGCCCGATCCCGAGACGCCGGTGACGCAGATCAGGAGGCCGAGCGGGAACTGGACCGTGAGGTTCCTCAGGTTGTTGCCTCGGGCGCCGCGAACGCGCAGCGCCTTGTCGCCCGGCACGGCTTTCTCGGCCGGCACCTCGATGCGCAGACGTCGGCCCAGGTACCGTCCGGTGAGCGATTCCTCGTTGTCGATGATGTCCTGCGGCGTGCCTTGCGCGATGATGCGCCCGCCGTGCTCGCCGGCCGCCGGGCCCAGGTCGATGACATGGTCGGCCGCGCGGATCGCGTCCTCGTCGTGCTCCACCACCAGCACCGAGTTGCCGAGATCGCGCAAGTGCATCAGCGTGCCCAGCAGGCGATCGTTGTCGCGCTGGTGCAGCCCGATGGACGGTTCGTCCAGCACGTACATCACGCCGGTCAGCCCCGAGCCGATCTGCGAGGCGAGCCGGATGCGCTGCGATTCGCCGCCGGAGAGCGAGTCGGCCGAGCGCTCCAGCGAGAGATAGTCGAGACCGACGTTGTTGAGGAAGGCGAGCCGGCTGCCGATCTCGCGGATGATGCGCTCTCCGATGGCCGCCTTGGCACCATCGAGCCGAAGGTCGGCGAACCACGCGCGCGCCTCGCCGAGCGTCCAGCTGGTCACCTCCCAGATTGGCTTGTCGGCGCCGCGCGGCCCCACGCGCACGTGGCGCGCGTCGATGCGCAGCCGGGTGCCCTGACAGGTCGGACAGGTGCGGGTGTTGAGGTACTTGGCGAGCTCCTCGCGGATGTGGGCGGAGTCCGTCTCCTTGTAGCGGCGCTCGAAGTTGCGCACCACGCCCTCGAAGGTGTGCTGCTTGGACACCGGCTTGCCGGCGCCGCTCAGGTAGGTGAAGGGCACCTTCTCGTTACCCGAGCCGAACAGGATGACGTTGCGCACCGCTTCCGGCAGCTCCTCGAACGGCTTGTCGAGGTCGAAGCCGTAGTGCGCCGCCAGGCTCTGCAGCATCTGGTAGTAGAACTGGTTGCGCCGGTCCCAGCCGCGTACCGCGCCCGACCCGAGGCTCAGGTTGGGGAATTGCACGATTCGAGCCGGATCGAAGAACTGGATGACGCCGAGCCCGTCGCACTCCGGGCAGGCGCCAAGCGGATTGTTGAACGAGAAGAGCCGCGGCTCGAGGTCGCGCAGCGACCAGTTGCACACCGGGCAGGCGAACTTGCTCGAGAAGACATGCTCGCGCCCGGTATCCATCTCGGCGGCCACCGCCCGCCCGTCGGCAAGGCGCAGGGCGGTCTCGAACGACTCGGCCAACCGCTGCTGGACCGTCGGCGTGACCTTGATACGGTCCACCACCACCTCGATCGTGTGCTTCTGCGACTTGTTGAGCGTCGGCAGGCTGTCGAGCTCGTGCACCGCTTTCGCCTCCGGCGCCTGTTCGCGGCCGTCGCTGCCCACGCGTACCCGCACGAAGCCCTGCGCGCGCAGGTCCTCGAGCAGGTCGGCATGCTCGCCCTTGCGTCCGGTCACCACCGGCGCGAGCACCATCAGCCGGGTATCGGCCGGCAGCGACAGTACCGTGTCGACCATCTGCGACACGGTCTGCGATTCCAGCGGTTGGTCGGGATGGTCGGGGCAGTAGGGCGTGCCGGTGCGGGCGTAGAGCAGCCGCAGGTAGTCGTAGATTTCCGTGACCGTGCCGACGGTGGAGCGCGGATTGTGGCTGGTCGACTTCTGCTCGATCGCGATCGCGGGCGAGAGGCCCTCGATCATGTCCACGTCCGGCTTCTCCATCAGCTGGAGGAACTGGCGCGCGTAGGCCGACAACGACTCGACGTAGCGGCGCTGGCCTTCCGCATAGAGCGTGTCGAAGGCGAGCGAGGACTTGCCGGATCCCGAAAGACCGGTGATCACCACGAGCCGGTTGCGCGGAATGTCTGTGGAGACGTTCTTCAGGTTGTGAGTGCGCGCACCGCGCACGCGTATCAACCCCGCGCCGGGCACTGGAGCGCCGGGCTGCGCTCCGGGCTCCACGCCGGGCTCCACCGCGCGCGCTGCATTCTTGTCCAAGGTCGAGGAAGGGGATCTGCTGGCCAACCGGAAATTGTACCCAATCACGCTGGGCACGCAGGTCGGCTCCTTCCGGCGCTGCTAACATCGCCGGCGATGGTGAGCGACGTGAGTGACCGGCCGGACGGCAGCGACGGCATGCGCATGACCCGCGGTGAGTTCCGGACCAGCCTGTGGCTGGCGTCGCTTTACGGGTCGCGCATGCTCGGCATGTTCCTGATCCTGCCGGTGTTCGCGGTGCATGCGGCCGGCATGCCGGGCGGCGACAACGCGGCAATGGTCGGTTTCGCGTTCGGCGTGTATGGCCTCACCCAGGCGGTGTTCCAGGTTCCCTTCGGAGCGGCCTCGGATCGGTTCGGCCGCAAGCCGGTGATCATTGCCGGCCTCCTGCTGATGCTCGCCGGAAGCCTGCTTGCGGCGATGGCCGAGACGGTCGCGGGGCTCGCCGTCGGGCGCGCGATCCAGGGCGCGGGCGCGATCTCCGCGGCGCTGGGCGCGCTGCTCGCCGACGCGACCCGCGCGTCGCAACGCACGAAGGCGATGGCGCTGGTGGGCGCCATGATCGGGGTGTCCTTCGCGCTCTCGCTGGTGGCGGCACCGCTGCTGTACCGCGCGGTGGGGCTCTCCGGCCTCTTCGCCCTGACCGGGCTGCTGGCGATTGCCGGCATCGCCATCGTGGTCTGGGCGGTGCCGACGCCCGCGCGGCACGCGGCCGTCGCGCCCGCGCCGCGGGCC
>JAEWEW010000315.1 GCA_023389175.1 Pseudomonadota bacterium
GGGGTGAGCCTGCCGCAGGCAGGCTCAGGGGACCAAGCCCGCGGAGCGGAGCGCGCGGGTCACCGGCCCCCGCCCGCCCGCTCCGCCGCGGGGACCGGCGCGCAGCGCCGGCGCCCCCGCATGAGCCCGCGTCCTGCGCGTCCGGCCCGAGGGCGCTGCTTCAACGAAGTAGCGCGTCCACCGTGGCCCGGCCCGAGGGCGCTGCCTCAACGAAGATCAGTCCGCCGAAACCCGGGCCCGCCGCCCCACCGCCACCGTCGCCACCACCGCCGCCGCGAACCCCAGCGTCTTCGCGTCCAGCGTCTCGCCCAGCAGCAGCGCCGCGATCAGCACCGTGAAGAACGGCTGCAGCAACTGCGTCTGGCCGACGCGGGCCACGCCGCCGGCGGCAAGGCCGCGATACCAGAAGAAGAACCCGATCCACATCGAGAAGAGGCTGACGTAGCCGAAGCCGATCCACGCGGCCGGCGCGACGTCGCGCAGCGCGACCTCCGCCGCCCATCCGCCGGCGATCGACCAGAGCGTGACAGCGACGGTCACCGGCAAGGACAGGACCAGCGCCCAGCTGATCACCAGGTCGCCATCCATGTCGCGGGACAGCAGGCCGCCGCGCGCGTACCCGAGCGCGCCCAGCCCGACCGCGGCGAGCAGCGCCCAGTCCCCCGCGGTGATGCCGCCGCCTTCGCTGGACGCATAGCCGGTGACGAGCGCGGTGCCGAGCAGCGCGCAGAGCCAGAAGCCGATCGAAGGCCGCTCGCGCGCGAACAGCACCGCCGCCATGGCCGTGGCGAGCGGCATCAGACCGATCACGATGGCCCCGTGCGCGGCAGGCAAGGTCTGCATCGCGATGGAGGAGAAGAGCGGGAAGCCGACCACGACGCCGAGCGCGGTTTCGGCCAGCAGGCGCCACTGGCGCGCGGTAGGCCACGGCGGCCGCCGCAGCCCGAGCAGCAGGGCGGCCGCGATGCCGGCGACCGCGGCGCGGCCGAAGGCGATGAACATCGGATGCAGGTCGGTGACCGCGAGCCGGGTCATCGGCAGCGTCGCGGAGAAGACGATCACGCCGAGCATTCCGAGCAGCATGCCGGCATCCCGGCGCCGGCCGGCATCGGCGGCTTCATGCACGGCCGTGGATGACGAGGCGGTGGATCGGGCCGGTGTCGTCGCGGCAGCGGCGCGGGCAGGTGCGGCGGTATTCATCCGACGATTCTAGGAGGCCCGCCTGCGCAGCGCCCATGACGGCCGCAGGAAGGGCGACAGGACTGGCCTGCCCGATCGACCGGGCCGGCGTCACGCCGTGGCGGCGATCACCTTCAGGCGCTCGTCGCGAACCGCGTCGCGGATCGCCTCGGGCTTGCCGGGAAAGCGGCTTGCGATCGCACCCTGGTCGATCGCCCGGGCTGCCTGAAGTACGCGGCGCAGGCGCGCCGCGCCGGGATGTGCCTGCGGGTCGACGTCATGCAATGCCGCAACGGCATGCACCAGGCCCTCGACCCGGGCGGGCTTGCGCCAGCCGTCGCATCGCTCGAGCAGGCCGAGCAGCGCCGGCGGATCCATTGCGCCAATGGCGGCGAGCAGGTCGTCCTCGCCGCGGCCGGCGCCGGCGGCGGAGCGCTCGCGCGCGAGGAGGGCGCCAAGGTCCCGGCACTCCACCGGCGCGCGCAGGCGCTCGGCGATGGCAAGCGCGGCCACGTCCCCGGCTCCCTCTCCGGGGGCGGCCCGGGCGACGAGTACCGCGAAGCAGACCGCAAGGCTCTCCTGCCGTGCCGCGCAGCGATCCAGCGCGGCGAGCCACTCTCTCCAGGCGACGGGGCTCACGCCGCGTGACGCACCCGCGGCCGTGCCGGCCGCACCGCCTTCCCGCTGATCCGGGCCAACGAGCTCCGGCAGCAGCACCGCCAGTGCCCCGCAGGCCTGCAGCACCTCGATCATCCGCGACGGCCGCGCTTCGCGCAGGCCGCGCGCGAGCTCCTGCCATACCCGCTCCGGCACCAGTGCGTCGACCTCGCCGGCCGCCGTCATCCGCCGCATCAGCGCCATCGTCTCCGGCGCGACGCTGAACGCCGGGAAGCGCGCGGCGAAGCGGGCCAGTCGCAGGATGCGCACCGGATCCTCGACGAACGAGTCGCTCACGTGGCGCAGCACGCGGTTCTCGATGTCCTGCCGTCCGTTGAACGGATCGATGATGCGGCCCTGGGCATCCTGCGCGATCGCGTTGATGGTGAGGTCGCGGCGCGCCAGGTCCTCCTCGAGCGTCACCCCGGGTGCGAAGTGCACCGCGAAGCCCTTGTACCCCGGTCCGGTCTTGCGCTCGGTGCGGGCGAGCGCGTATTCCTCATGGGTCTGCGGATGCAGGAAGACCGGGAAGTCCTTGCCGACCGGCCGGAAGCCGAGCTCGATCATGCGTTCCGGCGTGGCGCCCACCACCACCCAGTCGCGGTCCGCTCCCGGGCGCCCGAGCAGCTCGTCGCGCACGGCGCCGCCCACGCGGTAGGCCTGGAGCGACGCCTCCGTGCCGCCGCCGCTAGCGGCTGGCGCGGCGCTCTTCATTGAACGGCGAATCGATCGGCCCGAGGTAGGACGGCGCAATCGAGTCGATCGAGCTCGGGGTGATGCCGAAGATCGGATCGAGCGGCGCCGTGGCCACGCTGTCCACCTTCATCGACATCAGGTTGTCACGCGACATGACGGTGGGGCCGGGCAGCTTCTCCATCACCATCGCCATCAGGTGGCCTGCCCACAGCGGCATGCCGAACACCGGGCGCCGATGGCCGCCGTACTTGCCGGCGAGGCGCGCCAGCTCCACGAGGGTCAGCACGTCGGGGCCGGCCAGATCGAAGATCCGCCGCGTGGTGCGCGCATCGTGCACCGCCTGGGTCATGGCCTCCGCGACATCGCAGACGTACACGGGCTGGAAGCGGGCGCCCGCGCAAGGCACGGCCATGAACGGTAGCCATCGCTGCATATGTGCCAGCGGGGTGAGCAGCGAATCGCCGGGACCGAACATCACCGACGGCCGGAACACCACCCAGTCGATCGAGCTGCCGCGCAGCGCCTGCTCGGCCGCGGCCTTGGAGCGCAGGTAGCTCGAGGGCAGGGTGACCGGGTCGGCGTCGGTCACACCGAGCGCGCTCACGTGCAGGATGCGGGATATCAGGTGGCGTTCGGCCATCTTCAGCAACCGGTCCATGAACTCGACGTGATGGCGGCGGAAATCCGGGCCGAAGGGATCGGTGGCATAGCCGCTGCGGCCGTGCAGGATGCCGACCAGGTTGATCACCACGTCCTTGCCGGCGAAGAGCCGATCCAGGCTCGCGTCGTCCTCCGGATCCCATCGGGTGACGATGGTCTTCGGCAGCACCATCAGGTGCCGGCCGCGCTCGTAGCGTCGCGTCGGCACGGTGATGGTGTGCCCCGCGGCGTCGAGGCGCGGCACGAGATGGCTGCCGAGGAACCCGGAGCCGCCCAGGACGAGGATGTTTGCAGGCTTCATGCGCGTGACCACCGCACGGCCAGCCGCACGCCCCCACGGGGCAGGACCTGCCGCGCTTCAGGGCAGGGGCGTCGATCCGGCGGCCTTCGGCTCAATCGTACCAAGTCGCGCGGTGAGCGATTGAGCTTCCCCGGTGAAGATCGCGGCATAGTCGGTCGCGTTGGACAGGACGTGCTTCACATAGCCGCGGGTCTCGGTGAACGGGATGATCTCCGCGAAGATCGCTCCTTCCATCGGCGCGTCCAGCGTCGCGCGCCAGGCACGGGACCGCCGCGGGCCGGCGTTGTACCCGGCCGACGCAAGCACCGCCGAGCCGTCCTGGTCGTCCAGCACCTGCTTCAGGTAGAAGCTGCCGAACTCCAGGTTCGTCTGCAGGTCGTTCAGGTCGGACTGGCGGAAGTCGTCGCGGCCGATCTTGCGCGCCACCCAGCGCGCGGTGGCCGGCATCAGCTGCATGAGGCCGGAGGCGCCCACATGCGAGCGCGCATCCATCACGAAACGCGACTCCTGGCGGATCAGGCCGTAGACCCAGGCCGGATCGAGCCCGTAGGAGCGCGCGATCGGAACCAGCGCTTCGCGAAAGGGCGCCGGGAAGCGCAGGCCGAAATCGGGCGCCGCGGTGCGAATGCGCTCGTCGGTGTTGATGGCACGGTCCAGCAGGCCGCGCTGCTGCGCCCACCAGGCGGCGGCCCGCAGCCCGCGCTCCTCGAGCCCGCGCATCTGGAAATTCCACTCCCGGTTGCCCTCGAAGCGCATGCCGAGCGCGTAGAACGCGAGTGCCCGCGCGAAGCCGGCGTTGGCGTCGAAGGCGGCGATCTCGTCCGATCCGGGCGGTGCCGGCCGCGGCGGCGCGACGATCGGTCGCCCGAGCGCCTCCTTCGCGAGCTTGCCGTAGAAGTCATGCCGATCGGCGAGCGACTCGAAGCCCGCCTGGGCCGCTTGCTTGCGGCCTTCCGCCGCGTGCGCCCGGGCCACCCAATAGGCCCAGCCGGCGTCGGCCTGCTCGGCTGGCGACATCGATGCGACGACGCTGCGCAGCATCGGCCAGTCGCCGCCCCTGAGCGCCGCGCGCGCGAGCCAGGCCCGGGTCTGGTCGCTCACCTGCGCGCCCAGCCCCTCCCTCGCCCAGCCGACCGCCTCCGGTGCGAGTCGGCGCATGCCGGCCGCGGCGATCTGCGACCAGGCAAAGCGCCGATCCGCTGCCGGCAATTTCGCGCCAGCGGCTCGCATCTGCTCGGCCGCGGCCTCGGCATCGCTGCGGGCGAGTCGCACGATGGCGATCAGCGTGAGGTCGCGCGATTGCGGCGACTTGAGGGCCGCCTTCGGCCGGTGCAGCGCCTGTTGCAGTCCCTTCTGGTTCAACGCCGAGCCGAGCAGCTCCGCGGCCTGGCGGATGTCCTGGGTGGCATTGGCCTCCAGTGCGTACAGCAGCCGCTCGCGGATCTCCGCGGGCTTGAGCAGGCCGGCAGCAGTGACCGCGTCGAAGAGGTCCGCGCACGCGCGGTTCATCGCCACCGGGCGCATCAGCAGGTCTCGCACCGCGGCGTGGGCTTTCGCGTCCAGCGGCTCACCCGGGGCCAGCCGCGAGATCCGCGAGACCTGCGCATAGCAGTCCGGCGAGCTCTCGTCCTTCAGCACCCACTGCCGGTACTGCTCGTCGAACGTCGACCACTCCTGGCGCCGGCCGAGCGCGAGCATCCAGTCGCGGCGCAGCAGGTCGGTGACGAGCGGGTTGGAATCGCGCGCGATGAAGGCGCGGACTGCAGGATCCGCGTCGCCGGTAAGCGCCTCGATGCGCTTCGGCCCGAGCAGGATGCGCAGGCGCCAGTACTCGATGTAGTCGTAGAGCAGGTGATCGCGCGGAATCGCGGCCACCGCCCGGTCGTAGCGCTCGAGGTCGTTGCCCGCCATGGCCTTGCGCGCGGCGATGAAGGCCTCGTCCACCGCGGAGGCCACTTCCGGCGCCGAGTCGGTACCGACGGCCGGGTTGCCCGGCTCGCCGGCGTCGCCGGCATCGGGCGCAGTCTCCCCTTGCGCCGCGTCCTCCTCGGTTGCCTCGCCGCTGGTGGTGGCGGAACGCTCGGCGCGCGCGACCGGCGTCTTCGAGGCCGCGGCCGTGCTGCCGGCCTCGGCGGCCAGCGGCTTCTTCGATTGCGCGAAGGCCGGGTCCGCCCCAACGGCGACGCCGGCGACGACGATCGGCGCGAGCAGCGCGAGCGCGGCAAGAAGGTTGTTGCGGGAGCCTGGCATCGGGGGTGTTGCGAGGGTGCTGCGATGGTATCGATCGAGCATAGCATGGGGGTGTGCAGCCTTCCCCGGCACGGCCCGACCGGCGGGCGAGGCCGCAGGGAACCGGCGTGGATCCGTTGTTTCCAGGCTTCATCCGGCGCGCCAATAGAATGCGCGCATGGCTACCGATGACGACGACAGGGAAATGCGCCGCGCGCTGCGCCGCCGCCTCATCGCGGCGCGGGCCGCGATCGATCCGGCACGGCGCCGCGACTACGATGTCGCCATCGCCGCGCGCCTGGAGGAGATCGCCGCGCTCGCCGATGCGGGGGTGATCGCGGTGTACTGGCCGTTCCGCTCGGAGCCGGACCTTGCCGGCCTCTACGCCCGCTGGTGGGCCGCCGGCCGGACCCTGGCGCTACCGGTGACCGATACGCCGGACGGCGGGCTGGAATTCTGCCGCTGGGAAGAGGCCGACGAGCTGGTGGCGGACCGGTTCGGCATCATGACGCCGAAGCTGCGGCGCCCGGTCGTTCCCGACTGCCTGCTGATTCCCTGCGTGGGGTTCGTCCGGCACGAGGGCAGCGTCTGGCGGCTCGGCTACGGCGCCGGCTACTACGACCGCACCCTGGCGCGCCGTCCGATTCCTTCGGTGGGCGTCGCCTATGACGAGTGCGACGCGCAGGGTCAGTTCAAGCCGACCGCCCTCGATGCGCCCATGACGGCAGTGGCGACCCCCTCGCGGGTCATCACTTCCATCGCCTCGCCCTGATTGAAGCGCAGCACCCAGTCGCAGAACTCCTCGGCGGGCATCGCGCGGGCGTAGAGGAAGCCCTGCACGCGGTCGCAGCCGAATTCGCGCAGCAGGTGGACCGCCGCCGGGTTGTCGACGCCCTCGGCCAGGGCGCGCAGCTTGAAGGCATGCGCGAGATCCACCAGCGCCTTCACGATCTGCTGGTCGCCGCGATCGTTCACCAGGTTCTGGATGAAGAGCCGGTCGATCTTCAGCTCGTGCACCGGGAACTGGCGCAGGTAGGCGAAGGATGAGTAGCCGGTGCCGAAGTCGTCGATCGACAGCTCGCAGCCGATGTTGCGCAGGGCGCGCATGCATTCGATGGTCGCATGCTCGTTGCGCACGATGGAGTCCTCGGTGAGCTCGAACAGCAACCGGCCGGGCGACAGGCCCCAGGTCTCGCACGACTGGGCCACCTGGGCGGCGAAGCCCGGGTCGTTGGCGGTCTTGGCGGACAGGTTGATGCCGATGCTGAGGTCCAGCCCGCGCTCCAGCCACACCGTCTGCTGGCGCAGCACCGTGTTGATCACGAACTGGGTGAGTTGCCCGATCATGCCGCGGTCGTCGCAGATCGAGGCGATCAGGGTCGGCGTGACCTGCAGCGGATGCTCCCGCGGCCAGCGGATCAACGCCTCGGCGGCCACGCACTGGTTGCTCGCCAGGTCGATCTGCGGCTGGAAGTGCACCTCCAGCTCGTTCGCATAGAGGTTGCGCCGCAGCGCGTGCTCGATCTCCACCAGCCGCGCGGCGCTGTCGTCGGCGCCGATCTGGCGCACGTCGAGCCGGTCCTCGTGCTCGGACGCGAGCAGCCGGCCGTCCCACGCGCCCTGCAGCAGCCCGCCCATGCCGATCGAGTCGCTGTGGCTCCACGCGCCGCCGATCACCGGCTGCAGCTGTGCCGACGTGGTCTGGCCGTCTGGCAGGTCGATGACGATCGGCGGATAGAGCGTCTCGCGGAACGCGGTGGCGATGGTGTTGGCGACCGCCTCGTTGGCCACGTCCGCGAGCAGCACCCAGACCTCGTCGTGCGAGGCCACGGCGTAGCGATCCTCCGGCCGCAGCCGCGCCTCGATGCGGTCCTGCACCGCCGAGAGCACCAGGTTCGCGTGCGGATCCCGGGCCAGCGCCTGCAGGTGGTCCGAGCGGTTCAGGCGGATGGCCAGCAGCAGCGGCCGGCCGTTGAACTTCCTGGCGAGCAGCTGCTGCCCGAACGCCAGCAACTCGTTGGGGGTCAGGCGTCGGTTAAGCTGCGATTCCATTTTGCTTGGCGATGTCGTCGAGGTAGTAGTCGCGCAGGCGGAAGCCGAACGCGCCGGCGGGCAGGCCGCGCGCGATGCGCATCGGCTTGTCGTCCTGGTCCCGGGCCCGCGCCTTGGCTTCGCGGAACAGGTCGCGCTCCACCGGCTGGGCGAGCGGCGTCTTGTCGGGGTTGCTCAGCACCAGCACCTTCGGCTCGAGGCGCCGGATCCGGTTGTGGGCCACCACCACCGCGATCTCGCCCGAGGTGAGCTCGATCAGGCTGCCGACCGGGAAGACCCCGATCGCCTGCACGAACTGCTCCACCAGCGGCTCGTGGAATGACGTGCCGCACCATTCGTAGAGATTCATCAGCGCGTCCTGGGGGGCCGAGGCATTGGCATAGGCGCGCGGCGTGATCAGCGCGGCGAACGAGTCCGCGATGGCGGTCATCTTCCCGTAGATGCTGATCTGGTTGCTCTTCAGGCCCCGCGGATAGCCGGAGCCGTCGATGCGCTCGTGATGCTGCTCGATGCCGGTCATGACGGCGGAGGGAAGCTTCGGCCCGTTCTGCAGCACCTGCATCGCCAGGTCCACGTGCTCCTTCACGATCTCGAACTCGGCCGGCGTGAGCATGCCCGGCTTCTCCAGGATGGCGCGGGAGATGCGGGTCTTGCCGATGTCGGCGAGCATGCCGATCTGGCCCAGGTAGGCGAGCTCGTTGCGCGGGAAGCCGAGGTGGCGGCCGAGCGCGACCAGGTAGAGCGCCACCTTGACGCCGTGGCTGTAGGTGGTGGGGTCTTCCTCGCGCAGCCGCGCGATCCACATCAGCGCGTCCGGGTTGTCCAGCATGCTGTCGACCATGGTGTCGACCGCCGACTCCACCGCGGTGAGCTCCGGGTCGCGGCCGCTGCGGATGTCGCCGGCGAGGTCCGACAGCACCGCCTGGCTGCGATCGAACGCCGCGCGCGCCCGCGGCAGCTCCGCCGCCATTGCGTGGCGATCCTCGTGCTTCACCCGCAGGGTGCCTTCCGGCAGCAGGTCGGCGGGAATCGTGGTCGGACCGTCGCGCTCGAGGTTGCGCTCGCGGTCAAGCAGACCCATCAGCCAGCCGATGCAACGGGCAAGCGGTCCGGCCGGCTTCTCGCTGCGGGCGTCGGCGGTCTGCCGCACCAGCTGGCGGAAGCGCTGGCGCGTGACCTGGCTGATCTTGATGTCGGCGCGCTGACGATACTTGCGCGGCTGGGTGTCAGTCGACGCGCCGGCGGCATGGATCACCATGGCATCGCTCGCGGCGGCGCTGTTCGCAGGGCTGGTCGACGAAGCCCGGCTGGTCATCGGGCGGGTATCGCCGGGGGTGTCGCCGCGCAGGAGGGTTCCTTCGGACACGTGCGGTGAACCAGGCGCGGCCGCATGCGCGAGCGCCTTGCCGAGCGCCGCCACCGCGGCAGCCCGGTCCTTCATCGGCACCGTGTCCGGCTCCAGCTCCGGCGGGCGGATCTCCACCCGGCGGATCAAGTCCGCCACCGCGGGCGACGAGAGCTCCAGGTCGATGTAGACGTACTCGCAGTACTTGCGCAGCGTGTCCAGCTCCACCTGGCTGTCGATGATGAATCCCTGCAGCAGGAACGGCGTGTCGAGCCACGGCCGGTCCAGGTCTGCGACGAACATCTCCTTGCAGAGGTCCTCGACCGCGACCTGATAGCGACGCGGCGCCCCCAGCACCGGACCGGGGCGTGTTGTCGAGTCGAGGACGGATTGCAAGCTGTGGGCTCCTGATCGTGCCGGGGTGCAAGCTGGGCGCAGCCCCCGGCCGTCCTGCCCGCATGCGGCCATGGGGCAGGGGCGGTCCCTGTTTCAGGGGCGGCTCCCGAGCGACCCCATAGTAGCCATGCCCTCCACCCCGGCCAAGGCGCGGAGCGACCGTCCGACGGATGAGGACGACGTCGGCCGACGAGTGGTTGACGGCGGGCCGTTGATGGCGGCCGCCGCTCGTGAAGCTACCGACGCAGCGCCTGCCAGATCCTGGAGCTCGGCCCCGCTTGGTTCATCGTGTAGAAGTGGATGCCCGGTGCGCCGCCGTCCAGCAGCGCCTGGCAGAGCGCGGTGACGACGTCATGCCCGAAGGCACGCAGCGACTCGACGTCGTCGTGGAACGCGGCGAGGCGCAGCCGGATCCAGCGCGGGATCTCGGCGCCGCAGTTGTCGGAGAAGCGGGCGAGCTGCGTGTAGTTGGTGATCGGCATGATGCCGGGGACGATCGGGATGTCGACGCCGCGCGCCCGTACCCGCTCGACGAAGTCGAAGTAGGCGTTGGGGTTGTAGAAGTACTGGGTGATGGCGGTATCGGCACCAGCCTGCACCTTGCGCAGGAAGTTGTCGAGGTCCGCGTCCGGCGACGGCGCCTGCGGATGCGTCTCCGGATACGCGGCCACCTCGATGTGGAACCAGTCGCCGCTGTGCTCGCGGATGAACGCCACCAGGTCCGACGCGTAGCGGAACTCGCCGCGGTCCACCATCCCGGACGGCAGGTCGCCACGCAGCGCGACAAGGCGATTCACGCCCTGGGCGCGATAGCTGTCCAGCAGTCCGGCGATGCCGCTGCGGGTCGCGCCGATGCAGGAGATGTGCGGGGCGACCGCGAGGCCTTCCCGGGCCATGTCGGTGATCACGCCGACCGTCTTCTCCTGGGTGGCGCCGCCGGCGCCATAGGTGACGCTGAAGAAGGACGGCTGGAGCGCATTCAGCGCGAGCCGCGTCTCGCGCAGGCGAGCCATGCCCTCCGGCGTGTTGGGCGGGAAAAATTCGAAGCTGAGAACCCCGGGTTTCACCATGTCATCCGTCCGTCTGTTCTTCGATAGCCGACGAGGAAGTACTCCTGGTTGCCGTCGCTGCCGGGCAGCGCGCTCCGGAACCAGTTGCAGCGTTCCCACCCACTGGCGACGGCCGCCTCGAACGCCCGCTTCCGCAGCCCGTCGAGATCGGCGCCGGCCCGCACGATCCCCTTGCCGTCGCGCGCGTGCGGGCCGAGCTCGAACTGCGGCTTGACCAGCATCAGCAGCGCCGCGCCCGGCGCGGCCAGTGCCGCCAGATGGCCCAGCAGCCCGATGCTCGAGATGAACGAGAGGTCCGTCACGATCAGGTCGAATGCCGCCGGCTCGCCGCGCTCGGCGAGCCAGCCCGGCGTCACCTCGCGGACGTGGGTCCGCTCGAAGCAGGTGACCCGCGCATCGGCCGCGAGGCGCGGGTCGAGCTGGCCGTGGCCCACCTCGATGCCGACCACCGCCGCCGCGCCGGCGTCCAGCACGCAGTCGGCGAAGCCCCCGGTGGACATGCCGACATCGAGCACCCGCAGGCCGCTGCAGGCGATGCCTGCCTCGGCCAGTGCCGGCGCGAGCTTCGCGCCCGCGCGCGAGGCGAAGCGGCTCTCCGGCGACTCCCGTACCTGCAGCTCGTCCCCCGGCTGGACCGGTTGGGCGCTGCGGGTCACGGGCACCGGCAGCCCGCCGCTCAGGACGCACACCGCGCCGGATTCGATCAGGCGTTGTGCCAGGGCGCGCGAGCGCACGACGCCACGCTCGACCAGGGCCACGTCGGCCCGGATCGACCGTTGCGCGGCGCCGGCCTGCTGCGCCACGCGATCGCCTCGCTCAGTAGCGGTAGGTGTCGGGCTTGTACGGGCCCTCCACCGGCACGCCGATGTACGACGCCTGCTCCGGGGTGAGCTCCGTCAGCATCGCGCCCAGCTTGGCGAGCTGCAGCCGCGCCACCTTCTCGTCCAGGTGCTTGGGCAGGACGTACACCTTGCCCGTCTCGTAGTGGTCCTTTCGGGTCCAGAGCTCGATCTGCGCGATCGTCTGGTTGGCGAAGGAGGAGCTCATCACGTAGGACGGATGCCCGGTGCCGCAGCCGAGGTTCACCAGCCGGCCCTCGGCGAGCAGGATGATCCGCTTGCCCGGCTTGCCATCCTCGGAAGGGAAGATGACATGATCGACCTGCGGCTTGATGTTCTCCCACTCGTACTTCTCGAGCGAGGCGACGTCGATCTCGTTGTCGAAGTGGCCGATGTTGCAGACGATCGCCTCGTTCTTCATCTTCGCCATGTGCTCGTGGCGGATCACGTCCTTGTTGCCGGTGGTCGTGACGAAGATGTCGCCCTTGTCGGCGGCGTACTCCATGGTGACCACCCGGTAGCCCTCCATCGCCGCCTGCAGCGCGCAGATCGGATCGATCTCGGTGATCCAGACCTGGGCGGAGAGCGCGCGCAGCGCCTGCGCCGAGCCCTTGCCCACGTCGCCGTAGCCGCACACCACCGCCACCTTGCCGGCGATCATCACGTCGGTCGCGCGCTTGATTCCGTCCACCAGGGACTCGCGGCAGCCGTAGAGGTTGTCGAACTTGCTCTTGGTGACTGAGTCGTTGACGTTGATCGCGCGCATCCTGAGCTCGCCGCGGGCGGACATCTGCTGCAGCCGGTGCACGCCGGTGGTGGTCTCCTCGGTCACGCCGACGATCGCGTCGAGCTGCTTCTGGTACCAGCCCGGGTCCTTGGCCAGCCGCGCCTTGATCGACGCGAAGAGGAACTTCTCCTCCTCGCTCTTCGGCTTGGCGATCAGGCTCGCGTCCTTGGCCGCCCGCGCGCCGAGGTGCAGCAGCAGCGTCGCGTCGCCGCCGTCGTCCAGGATCATGTTGGACGGCTGCCCGTCCTGCCAGTCGAAGATGGCGTGGGTGTAGTTCCAGTAGTCCTCCAGGCTTTCGCCCTTGACCGCGAAGACCGGCGTGCCGCCGGCGGCGATCGCCGCGGCTGCATGGTCCTGGGTGGAGAAGATGTTGCACGAGGCCCAGCGGACCTGCGCGCCCAGCGCCACCAGCGTCTCGATCAGCACCGCCGTCTGGATGGTCATGTGCAGCGAGCCGCTGATGCGCGCGCCGGCGAGCGGCTTGCTTGCGGCGTACTCCTTGCGGATCGCCATGAGGCCGGGCATCTCGGTCTCGGCGATGCGGATTTCCTTGCGGCCCCAGTCGGCCAGCTTGATGTCGGCGATGCGGTAGTCGGTGAAGGTCCCGGTATTCGGTGCGTTCATGTCAGGGCTCCAGAATAGAAAAACGCCTGCATCCAGGCGGAGGATGCAAGCGTCGTTGGTTCTCGTCGAGCCTGGCCGGGGCGGGCAGTGCCGCGCCGGTCGCAACGCTTCTCGACAGGCCGTCGATTGTAAGGGCGGCCGACGGCTTGCGCCAGCCTCCCCGGCGGGTCTAGGGCTTCAGCCCGGCAGCCTCCCGCAGCGCAGCCGCCCGATCCGTCTTCTCCCAGGTGAACTCGGGCTCCTCGCGGCCGAAGTGTCCGTACGCCGCGGTCTTCTCGTAGATCGGACGCATCAGGTCCAGCATCTGGATGATGCCCTTGGGCCGGAGATCGAAATGGGCCTCGACCAGCGCCTCGATCTTCTCGTCCGGGATCACGCCGGTGCCCTCGGTGTAGACCGTGATGTTCATCGGCTTCGCGACGCCGATCGCGTAGGCGACCTGGACCTGGCATTGCCGCGCCAGTCCGGCCGCGACCACGTTCTTGGCCACGTAGCGCGCCGCATAGGCCGCCGAGCGATCCACCTTGCTGGGATCCTTGCCGGAGAACGCGCCGCCGCCGTGCGGGCAGGCGCCGCCGTAGGTGTCGACGATGATCTTGCGCCCGGTGAGGCCGCAGTCACCCTGGGGACCGCCGACCACGAAGCGGCCGGTGGGGTTGATCAGGTAACGGGTGTCCTTCAGCCATTCCTTCGGCAGCACCGGCTTGATGATCTCCTCGACCACCGCCTCGATGAAGCTCGCCTTCATCTTGGTCTTGGTTTCGCTCTGGTCGGGGTCGTGCTGCGTGGACAGCACCACCGTGTCGATCGAGTGCGGCTTGCCGTCGACGTAGCGCATCGTCACCTGGCTCTTGGCATCGGGCCGCAGGTAGGGCATGCGGCCGTCCCGCCGCACCTGCGCCTGGCGCTCCACCAGCCGGTGGGCGTAGTGGATCGGCGCCGGCATCAGCTGCGGCGTCTCGTCGCAGGCATAGCCGAACATCAGGCCCTGGTCGCCGGCGCCGGTGTTCAGGTGATCGTCGCTCGCATGATCGACGCCCTGCGCGATGTCGTTGCTCTGCTTGTCGTAGGCGACAAGGACCGCGCAGCCCTTGTAGTCGATGCCGTAGTCGGTATTGTCGTAGCCGATCCGCTTGATCGTGTCGCGCGCGACCTGGATGTAGTCCACCGTGGCGTTGGTGGTGATCTCGCCGGCGAGCACCACCAGGCCGGTGTTGGTCAGCGTTTCCGCGGCCACCCGGCTGCGCGGGTCCTGGGCGAAGATCGCGTCCAGGATCGCATCGGAGATCTGGTCGGAGACCTTGTCCGGGTGTCCTTCGGAGACCGATTCGGACGTGAAAAGAAAGCTTCTCAAGTTGGCTTCTCCAGTGAAGTTCGACAGGCCCTGGGCCCGACTGCACGCGGGATCGCCCGACGGTCAGCCGGCGTTGCCAGCTTCGGAGAAGCCGCGACGCTTTAGCGGATGTCGGCACTGCCGGGGGAAATCACCGGATCATGGACGGTTGACCCGTCCGTGCTCCGTGCTCCCGGCCCCTGGCAGCGCCAGATTCTTCTGCCACTCCGCAAGTTGTCCCATTAACTCAGTGGCGTTGCAATTATATCGATTCGGCTGCGCGCGTTCAGCGGAACAAAGTCACGTCCTCCAGAATGCAGGCATGTTGTTGTTGTTGCTACGAAACCTCGCCCGGCTGCCGCTCGGGTTGCTGCACTTTGCCGGGGCGCTCGGCGGATGGGCGGTCTACGCCGGCTCGCCCGGCGTGCGCCGCAAGACGCGGGACAATCTGGTGACCGCGGGGCTCTACAGCACGCGGCTCGCGCTCGCGAGCGCGGCCGCCGCGGGCAAGGCGGCGCTCGAGACCAGCTTCATCTGGTTCCGTCCGACCCGGGATCTGCTCGCCCGCAGCGCCCACCAGGCGTTCGCGGAGTTCGCCCGCGGCATCGAGGCGCGGCGCGCGGCCGGTGACCGCCGCGGCGTCATCATCCTCACGCCGCACATCGGCAGCTTCGAGGTGGGCGCGCGCATCTACGCGGCGTTCGCACCGATCACCGTCCTCTACAAGGCCCCGCGGCGCGAGAACCTGCACCAGCTGCTCAAGGCGGCGCGCACCCATCCGCAGCTCACGCCGGTGCCGGCCGATACCGGCGGGGTGCGGGCGCTGCTGCGCGGCCTGAAGCGTGGCGAGGCGATCGGCATCCTGCCGGACCAGGTGCCGTCGGCAGGCGATGGCGCCTGGGCGCCGTTCTTCGGCCGCCCGGCCTTCACCATGACGCTGCCGGCGCGGCTTGCCGAGAAGACCGGCGCGCCGGTCTACCTGCTCGCCGCCTGGCGCCTGCCGCGCGGCCGCGGCTGGGAGCTGGAGCTGTCGCGGCTGCACGAGCCGCCCACGCCGGAATCGATCAACCGGGCGCTGGAGGCGATCATCCGCCGGCGGCCGGAGCAGTACGTCTGGAGCTACAACCGCTACAAGGCGCCGACCGCGCCCGCTGCCGCGCCCGCGCCCGCCATGGCGTCGGACGATGTCTGAGCTCGCGCTGAAGCTGCTGCGGGCGCTGTCGGCGGTGCCTCATCGCTGGCTGGTGGTGCTCGGCAACCTGCTCGGCACGGTGCTCTACTGGCTTGCCGCGCCGCGGCGGCGGATCGCGCGCACCAACCTGCGGCTCTGCTTCCCCCACATGACGGAGGATGAGCGCAACGCCATCTCGCGCCAGCACTTCCGCTACTTCGCCCGCAGCTTCTTCGACCGGTTCGTGCTGTGGTATCAGCCGGCGGACCGCATCCGGGCGCTGGTGCAGGTGCACGGCATCGAGCACCTGGAGGCGCATGCCGGGAAGCCGGTGATCCTGCTCGCGCCGCACTTCATCGGCCTGGATGCGGGCGGCACGCGCCTCTCGCTCGATCGCCAGATGATCACCATGTTCGCCAACCAGAAGAACCAGGTCTTCAACAAGGCGATGCGCGAAGGCCGCAGCCGCTTCAACGACGCGGTGCTGCTGTCGCGACAGGAAGGCCTGCGCACGGCGATCCGCATGATGCGCAACGGCGTGCCGTTCTACTTCCTGCCCGACATGGACCTCGGCCCGCGGGACTCGGTCTTCGTCCCGTTCTTCGGCGTGCCGGCCGCGACCGTCACCTCGGTCGCGCGGCTCGCGCAGATGACCGATGCGACGGTGATCCCGTGCGTCACCGCCATGACGGAGGACGGCTACGTCTGCCGGCTCTATCCGCCCTGGGAGAACTACCCTGGCGCCGACATCGTCGCGGCCACCGCGCGCATGAACCAGTTCATCGAAGCCCGTGCGCTTGAGATGCCGGCCCAGTACCTGTGGACCCACAAGCGCTTCAAGACCCGCCCTGCCGGCGAGGCGGACGTCTACGGGCGCGCCGGCGAGACCACCATGATGGCGGGACAGGAGGCGACGGAATGAGGGACGGGGGAGCCCGGTGAGGACGCTGCGGATCGCGTTCACCAAGATGCAGGGTGCCGGCAACGACTTCGTCGTGATCGACGCGACCGACCGGCGGCTGGAGCTGACCCGGGAGCAGTGGCGCTGGCTGGCGGACCGGCGCTTCGGCGTCGGCGCCGACCAGATCCTGGTGGTGGAGGCGCCCACGCCCGGCGACGACGGCGTCGATTTCGTCTACCGGATCTTCAACGCGGACGGCGGGGAAGTGGAGCAGTGCGGCAACGGCGCCCGCTGCTTCGTCAAGTTCGTCCGCGACCGCGGCCTCACCGACAAGCGCGTCATCCGCGTGCGCACCCGTTCCGGCGTGATCGCGCCGCGCCTGCTCGACGACGGGCGGGTGGAGGTGGACATGGGGCCGCCGTCGTTCGAGCCGGCAGAGGTGCCGTTCACCGCCGCCGGACTGGAGCCGCGGCACCTGGGCGACGGACGCCTCTGGCCGCTCGCCCTGGACCTGCCCGGCCAGGCAACGCCGGCGGTGCGCTGGGTCGCGGTCGCCTCCATGGGTAACCCGCATGCGGTGCAGCAGGTGGACTCGGTGCGTGACGCGCGGGTGGCGGTGGAAGGTCCCCAGATCGAGTCGCATCCGCGCTTTCCGCGACGGGTGAACGCCGGCTTCATGGAGGTCCTGTCCCGTCGCGAGATCCGGCTGCGCGTCTACGAACGGGGAGCCGGCGAGACGCTCGCCTGTGGTACCGGCGCCTGCGCCGCTGTTGCCACAGGGATACATTGTGGTCTCCTCGACACGCCGGTCGAGGTCCACACCCGGGGTGGTCGCCTTACCATCCACTGGCAGCCCGGCAAGCCGGTCATGATGACCGGCCCGGCGCAGTCCGTCTTCTCCGCGGAGGTCGAGATACCCGAGCGGCCAGAGCTACCCGATGCATGAGACAGTCCCGATGAGCCCAGCCAGTCCGGTCGCCCTTCCCGAATCCCCCGATGCCGCCGCTGCCGGCGATGGAGCAGCCGGCGCCGATGCGGCACCCGATGTCCAGCAGGGGCTCTGGGAAGGCGCAGCTGGGGAAGGCGCACCTGGCGCGGCGGTATCGGGCCCGACCCCGCGTGCGCTCGATGACGTGCAGGTGGCCGATTGGCTGCATGCCCATCCGGATTTCTTCGATCGCCACGCGGACCTGCTCGCCGACGTCCGGCTCCGCCATCCGCATGGCGGTCGCGCCGTCTCGCTGGTGGAGCGGCAGGTGCTGGTGCTGCGCGAGCGCAACAAGGCGCTGGAGATCCGGCTCGCCGAGCTGATCCGCATCGGGCAGGATAACGACGCCATCGTGAACCGGCTGCAACAGTTGACCAGCACCCTGCTGCAGGTCGCCGATCCGGCTAGCCTGCCGGGCATCGTGGCGGTCGAGCTGCGCGAGCGCTTCGCGGTGCCGCAGGTGGCCGTCCGGCTGTGGGGCGTGACCGCGGCGGCGGCGCCGTTCGGCGAGGAGGTCTCCGCCGGCATGCGGCGAATGATCGAGGAGATGGCGCAGCCCTACTGCGGTCCGGCGTCGCATCCCGAGGCGATCGGGTGGCTGGCCGGTGCGGCCGGCGACGGGGCGGGCGCCGGCACCGGCGACGCCGGCCAGGACGCGGGCAATGGCGAGGCGACCCAGACCGGCTCGCTCGCGCTGCTGCCGCTGCGGCTGGCGGTGGACGGGCGCCCCCGGACCTTCGGCGTGCTCGCGCTGGGCAGCCCGGATGCCGCCCGGTTCCAGGCCGGCATGGGCACCGCCTTCCTCGCCGGCATCGCCGAGGTGGCGAGCGCCTCCCTCTCGCGCCTCTTCTGAGGGCGCCCCGGCCGTCCGCCCGGACGCGGCCGACCGGCGCCAGGGTGGAACCCTTCGCGGATGGCACCCTCCCGGATGGCACCCTACCCGTATGGCACCCTCCGATAGGCCGGCTGCCACGGAAGCCATGAGCGCGGATCCGCTCGACGGCGACATGGCGGGTTACCTGGGGCGTCTCGCCACCGAACGCGGCTACTCCCCGCACACCATCGCCGGCTATCGCCGTGACCTTGCCACTCTGGCCCGGCTGCAGCGGGCGTCTCCCGTCGCCGCCGGCGGCTGGGATGCGGTCACCGACGGCCATGTGCGCCGCTGGCTGGCGCAGCGGGCGCGCGAGGGGCTCTCGGCGAGGTCGCTCGCCCGCATGCTCTCCGCCTGGCGCGGCTTCTTCGATGCGCTGGCGGAATCCGGGCGGGTCCGGACCAACCCGGTGCGCACCGTGCGCGCGCCGAAGCTGCCACGTCGGCTGCCGAAGGCGCTTTCGGTGGACCAGGCGATGCAGCTGGTCGATGCCAGGGACGGCGGCCCCCCTGGTACCGCCGCCGGCGCCTTCGAGTCGCTGCGCGACCAGGCTATCATCGAGCTCCTCTATTCCAGCGGCCTGCGCCTCTCGGAGCTCACGTCGCTCGATGCCCGCTACACCCAGGAGCCGCGCGGCGGCTATCGCTCCTCGAGCTGGTTCGACCCGGCCGCCGAGGAGGTGACGGTCCACGGCAAGGGCGGCAAGAAGCGCTCGGTGCCGGTGGGCAGGCCGGCGCTTGCGGCGCTCGCCGCCTGGTGCGTCGTGCGCGACGCATGGCTCGAGCAGCATCCGGCCCGGGCGACGCCGGCCCTCTTCATCACCCGCCGCGGCAGCCGGCTGTCGAATCGCTCCGTCCAGCTGCGCCTGAAGCGGCTCGCCGTGCGACGCAGCGCCCCGGCCACCATCCATCCGCATGTGCTGCGCCACTCCTTCGCCAGCCACCTGCTGCAGTCGAGCGGGGACCTGCGCGCGGTGCAGGAGCTGCTCGGCCACGCAGACATCGCCACCACGCAGATCTACACCGCCCTGGACTTCCAGCGCCTGGCCGCGGTCTACGACGCCGCGCATCCGCGCGCCCGTCGGCGTCAGGGTTAACCCGCGCCGCCGGTCCCGGCGGCCATTGAAAGCCGACGATTTCGCCCCAAAGTTGCTGGGCTTCGGTAGAGTCGCCCGGGCGTGGCTCGCCGCGGGTCGGCGCAGCGTACAATCCGGCCTCCTCGCGGGGGTGAGCCCCGAAGGGGTCGCGGCCGCAATGCGGCGCGCCGGGCCGGTGGAGGGCTAGCCAGCCGGCGGACCGGTCGAGTGGAGTTGGACGATGGTACAGAACCAGGCACAGGCGACGCAGTCGCAAGGAAAGGCAAGAGGAGAGGCGAAAGGGCAGGCGCCCGGGGACCGGCTCGTTCCCGCGACCATCCTCACCGGGTTCCTCGGCAGCGGCAAGACCACGCTGCTCAACAAGATCCTGCACGACGACCACGGACTGCGGATTGCCGTGATCGAGAACGAGTTCGGCGAGGAGGGCATCGACAACGACCTCCTGATGCAGAACCCGGAAGAGCAGATCGTCGAGATGAACAACGGCTGCATCTGCTGCACCGTGCGCGGAGACCTGATCCGCATCCTCTCGGACCTGAAGGCACGGCGCGATGCCGGCGAGATCGCGTTCGACCGGGTGGTGATCGAGACCACCGGGCTCGCGGATCCGGGCCCGGTCGCGCAGAGCTTCTTCATGGACGACGAGGTGGCGGACAGCTACCTGCTCGATGCGGTGATCACCGTCGTGGATGCGAAGCACGGCGGCCAGCAGCTCGACGAGCATGCCGAGGCGCAGGCGCAGGTGGGCTTCGCCGACCGCATCCTGATGTCGAAGGTGGACCTGGTCACCTCCGAGGAGCAGGAGGCGCTGCGCCAGCGGCTGGTCCGCATGAACCCGCGCGCGAGCGTGAAGCCGGTGCAGTTCGGCAATGCCGACGTGGCCGAGATCCTCGACATCAAGGGCTTCAACCTCAATGCCATCCTGGAGGTCGATCCCGACTTCCTCGAAAGCGACGACCACAGCCACGACGACCAGGTCTCGTCGTTCGTGTTCAAGTCCACTCGGCCGTTCGACGGCCTGAAGCTGGAGGAGTTCCTCGGCGGCATCGTCCAGGTCTACGGACCGGACCTGCTGCGCTACAAGGGTGTGCTGTATGTGAAGGGCTCGGACCGGCGGATGGTCTTCCAGGGCGTGCACATGCTGATGGGGGCCGATGCCGGGCGCAAGTGGGAACGTGGCGAAAAGCCGTCGAGCAAGATGGTGTTCATCGGCCGGAACCTGCCGAAGGACACCTTCATGCAGGGTCTGGGGCAGTGCCTGGCTTAGGCTGGGCGGCTTCTTTCTTGTCAGCGCGGGCGCTGCCGCTGGGTGGCCCGCACTTCGAGTGAAGGAATAAACATGGTTGCTACCAGACAGGTCAAGGCGTTGACCGAGGAAGAGATCCTCAAGATGCCGGAGTCGGATTACATGAATCCGGCGCAACTGGAGTTCTTCCGCGAGCGCCTGCTGGGCATGGAGCGTGACATCCGCAACAACGCGGACGAGACCACCGAGCACCTGCGCGAGACCGTCATCGTGCCGGATCCGGCGGATCGTGCCACCATCGAGGAGGAGCATGCGCTGGAGCTGCGCACCCGGGACCGCGAGCGCAAGCTGCTGAAGAAGATCAAGCAGTCGCTCGAGCGGATCGACTCCGGCGACTACGGGTACTGCGAGGAAACCGGGGATCCGATCGGCATCCCGCGGCTGCTTGCGCGGCCGACGGCCACCCTGTCGCTCGAGGCCCAGCAGCGCCGCGAGCTGCGCCAGAAGCTGTACGGCGACTGATCGCGTTCCGCCGCTCGGCAACGCCAGGGGCCCTTCGGGGCCCTTTTCCATTCGGGCGCGGCCCCGCGCGACTGTTGTTTCCAGCGGCTTCCCGTACCTGCCGGTCGGGCCGGGTCGACCGATCGGTGGCGGACCCTGGGGAGGGAAAAAAGGGGGTGCGATGCTACACTGGTTTGGACAGTCCAAGGGCGAAGACCAGTGATTTTTTCTATCTTCGGGAAGAGGGAGAAGGCACGGCGCAGGGAGGCAGACACGACCACCCAGCGCGGCAACCCGAGCACGGCCACCGCCGCGACGACTGCCGTCAACCAGCGCGAGATCGCCCGGCGCACCGCCGAGAAGATCGATCTCATCGAAAGCCAGATGGACCTCGCCATCCCGGCGCGCGTCTCGCGCCCGGACGAGCGTCCCGCCCGTTCCGATGCGCTCGCGGATTCGCTGCCGTCGCCCGCGCCCTCGCGCCATCCGGTGCCGGCCGGCGTCGACCAGGACGGCCTGGTGATGTTCCCGTCGGCCCATGCGAAGCCGGCGGCCAACGGCAAGGTCGCCCCCGGCTCGGGGCCTGATCCCAGCACCTCGGTCATCCTCGGGGACACCCATGCCGAGCAGGCGGTGGAGGTCCTGAGCTCGGGCCTGCTGCCGGTGTTCGAGGAAGCCGCCGTCCTCTATTCCAACGGCCAGTCCAACGAGGCCGCCATGATCCTGTGGCAGGCCATCAAGGAAAACCAGCTTGGCCAGCACACCGAGCAGGCCTGGAAGATGTTGTTCGAGCTCTATCAGGCGGCCGGCCGGCGCCCGGAGTTCGAGAGCCTCGCGATCGACTACGCCTCGCGCTTCGAGAGCTCGCCGCCCGCCTGGAGCGAGGACCTGTCCCCGCCGCCCGCGCCCGCGGAGAAGAAGACGCTGGCCGCCTCCACCATCGTCTTTCCGATCAAGCTGGATGCGCAAGCCGTCAAGCAGGTGGAGCAGATGCAGCGCGCCGCCCAGCGCAACCGGCCGGCCGAGGTGGACTTCAGCAAGGTGATGACGGTGGACGCCGTCGGCGCGGACCTGCTGCTGCGCGTGCTGGTGGATTTCCGCAAGAACGCCCGCCCGATCACGCTCTCCGGCGTGAAGGAGCTGCGCGCCGCGCTCACCGGCAGCATCGAGCCGGGCCGTCGCGATCCCTCGGATGCCTGCTGGCTGCTCAAGCTGGAGACGCTGCGCTTCCTCGGCGAGCAGCAGCGCTTCGAGGATCTCGCCATCGATTACTGCGTGACCTACGAGGTTTCGCCGCCTTCGTGGGAGCCGATGCCGGAGACCATCCGGCTGGAGAAGGATGCAGCGGAGACGGCCGGCGAGCAGCCCGGCGAGTCGCATCATCCGGAGGATGCCTTCGCGCTGGTCGGGGAGATCGACGGCCGTCCGGAGGTCACCTTCAAGGCACTGCGGGAGTACTCGCAGGAGCATTCCGAGGTCGTGATCGATTGCCGGCGCCTGCGCCGGATGGATTTCGTCTGCGCCGGCGAGATGCTGAACGAGGTCGCGGCCATGCGCGGCGCCGGCAAGTTCCTCGTCTTCAAGGACCTGAGCTACCTGGTCGCCTGCCTGATGATGGTCATGGGCATCCATGACCTGGCGGAGCTGAACCTCAGGACGCACTGAGGGGCGGGCAGCGTCGCCCGGCGGCGGCGCTCACCGGGCGTAAAATCGAGCCTGTCCTTTCTTCTCGGCGTGGAGCACGTCCGTGCGTTTCCTCGAGCAAGAAGCCCATGCCCTGCTGCGCCGGCTGGCCGGCAAGTACGTCTGGTGGAAGACGCCTGAAGAGGCGGTCGCTTTCCCGAGGCGCGTCATCGCCCAGGTGATGAACATCGGCGACTATGCCGACGTGCAGGCGCTCGCCAACCAGGTTGGCGAGGAGGTGCTGAAGGACGTGATCCGGACGGCCGAGGCGGGCGAGTTCGACGCGCGTTCCTGGTCCTACTGGCACTATCGGCTCGGCCTTGCCGAGGTGGAAGAGGTGCCGCCGCTTCCCGGTCGGTTCGGATGAGCGCCGGGGACGTGCTGGTCCCCCGCCGCGACGTATTGCCGGCCGCTCAGCAGTCGCTCTGGCAGCAGATGGGCCGGGCCGCGTCGCTCGGGCTGGTGCTCTACGGCGGCACCGCCATCGCGGTGCGGCTTGGCCACCGGCCTTCGGTCGACTTCGACTTCTTCACCTCCGACGACCTCGATCGGGATGTGCTGCTGGCGGCATTTCCTTTCCTGCGGGAAGGCACGGTCCTCCAGGAGAGACCGAACACGTTGACGGTGCTGTCGTCCGCGGTGGGCGAAGCGGCCAGCCACGTCCAGGTGTCCTTCTTCGGCGGCATCGGCTTCGGCCGTGTCGGCCGGCCGGATCTCACCGACGATGGCCATCTCCTGGTCGCCTCCCTGGACGACCTCATGGCGACCAAGCTGAAGGTGCTCCTGCAGCGGGTGGAATCGAAGGACTATCGCGACGTGGACGCGATGATCCGGGCCGGCGTGAGCCTCGCCCGCGGACTCGCGTCGGCGCGCGCGCTGTTCGGCCCTTCGTTCCAGCCGAGCGAATGCCTCAAGGCGCTCACCTGGTTCCAGGGAGGCGACCTGGAGGTGCTGGCGCCGCAGACCCGGGCCGCCTTGGTCGCGGCGGCCGGGGCGGTACGGGATCTCCCAGAGGTTTCGATCGTCTCGCGCCGGCTCTGTCCCTGATCGCCAGGCACGCCGCTGCCCCGCGCAGGGGATTGAATCGGGTCGTATGATCCCCAAGTCAGCAGGATGCAGACGGCGGGAATCCCATGACGACAATCGTTTCGGTGCGGCGCGGCGACAAGGTCGCGCTCGGTGGCGACGGCCAGGTGACGCTCGGCAACACGGTGGTGAAGTCGAGCGCGCGCAAGGTGCGGCGCCTGCATGACGGCAAGGTGCTGGCCGGATTCGCCGGCGGCACGGCCGATGCCTTCACGCTCTTCGAGCGCTTCGAGGCGAAGCTGGAGAAGTATCCCGCCAACCTGATGCGCGCAGCGGTGGAGCTTGCCAAGGACTGGCGCACGGATCGCACGCTGCGGCGGCTGGAGGCGATGCTCGCCGTCGCCGACAAGCAGCACTCGCTCATCATCACCGGCACCGGCGACGTGCTGGAGCCGGAGCACGGGCTGCTTGCCATCGGCTCGGGCGGTCCCTTCGCCCAGGCCGCGGCGCGGGCGCTGCTCGACAACACCGACCTCGAGCCGAAGGAGATCGTCGCGAAGTCGCTCGCCATCGCCGGCGACATCTGCATCTACTCCAACCAGCAGCACACCATCGAGACGCTATGACGCAGATGACACCGCAGGAGATCGTCTCCGAGCTCGACAAGCACATCATCGGGCAGGACGAGGCCAAGCGCGCCGTCTCGATCGCCCTGCGCAACCGCTGGCGCCGCCAGCAGGTGCCCGAGCCGCTGCGCCACGAGATCACGCCGAAGAACATCCTGATGATCGGGCCGACCGGCGTCGGCAAGACCGAGATCGCGCGGCGCCTCGCGCGGCTGGCCAACGCGCCGTTCATCAAGGTGGAGGCCACCAAGTTCACCGAGGTGGGCTATGTCGGCAAGGATGTCGATTCCATCATCCGCGACCTGGTGGAGGCGGCGATCAAGCAGCAGCGGGACCAGGAGAAGCGGCGCATGGATTCGCGCGCGCGTGACGCGGCCGAGGAGCGCATCCTGGATGCGCTGCTGCCGTCCACCTCGCGTCCGGCCGGCACCTCGCCCTTCGGCTTCACCGGCAATGGCGACGAGCCCCCCAAGGTCGAGGACTCCGCCACGCGGCAGAAGTTCCGCAAGAAGCTGCGCGAGGGCGACCTGGACGACAAGGAGATCGAGATCGAGCTGGCCCAGCAGGCGCCCACGGTGGAGCTGATGGGTCCGGCCGGCATGGAGGAGTTGACCAACCAGCTGCAGGGCATGTTCCAGGGCCTGCAGGGCCGCAAGAAGTCACGCAAGCTCAAGATCCGCGAGGCGATGAAGCTGCTGGTGGACGAAGAGGCCGGCAAGCTGGTGAACGACGAGGAGATCAAGACCCAGGCGCTCGCCAACGTCGAGCAGAACGGCATCGTGTTCCTCGACGAGGTCGACAAGATCGCCGTGCGCAGCGACGTGCATGCCGGCGACGTGTCGCGCCAGGGCGTGCAGCGCGACCTGCTGCCGCTGGTCGAAGGCACAACCGTCAGCACCCGCTACGGCATGGTGAAGACCGACCACATCCTCTTCATCGCTTCGGGCGCATTCCATCTCTCCAAGCCCTCGGACCTGATTCCGGAGATGCAGGGCCGGTTCCCGATCCGGGTGGAGCTCGCGTCGCTCTCGGTGGAGGACTTCGTGCGCATCCTGACGGAGACGGACGCGAGCCTCACCAAGCAGTACCAGGCGCTGCTCGCGACCGAGGACGTCACGCTTGACTTCCGGCCCGAGGGCATCCGCCGCCTTGCCGAGATCGCGTTCCGGGTCAACGAGACCACGGAGAACATCGGCGCCCGGCGGCTGCACACCGTGCTGGAGCGGCTGCTGGAGGAAGTGTCGTTCAAGGCGAGCCGGCGGAGCGGCGAGACCGTGGTGGTGGATGCTGCGTTCGTGGAGCAGCGTCTCGGCGAGGTGGCGGCGGACGAGGATCTGTCGCGCTACGTGCTTTGACGTATGGGGTAGCTGCAAGATCTTGACGTATCATGATGGGAGAAGATATCTCTCGTAGGGAGAGCCCCTCATGAGCGCACCGGTTCGCGAGAAGTTCTCCTCCCAGGCCTCTCCACAGGTGCTCGCGGCATTGCGTCGCATCGCTGAAGTGGAGGGTCGGCAGTTCCAAGCCGTTCTGGACGAAGCGCTTCGTGACTACATTGAGCGCAAGAAAGGAGGGTCTCGCCGCCGCGTGGTGGAAGCCTTTTCGCGAAGCGTCGAAGAGTTCGATAGCCTATATCGCGAACTCGCGAAGTGACCCGCCAGTATCTGGCTGTAGCCGACGTGCTTGCGATGCATGCCGTGCTGGTGCAGCGTTACGGAGGGTCTCCTGGCCTGCGTGATGCAGGCGCACTCGAAGCGGCGCTCTTCCGGCCGCAGACCGGCTACTACGACGATGTAGTCGCTGAAGCGGCTGCACTGTTCGAGAGCCTCGCGATCAACCATCCGTTCGTCGATGGAAATAAGCGGGTCGCTTTCGCCGCCATGGACGTCTTCCTGCGTGTGAATGGATACAGGCTGGAACGCGACCCCTTGGCCATCTATGGAGACTTGATGCGCATGTTCGACGAAGGAAGCGTCGACTTCCGCCATCTGAACGCATGGCTGCGCGGCATGGTCAGGAAGCCCGGCTGAATGGCGAGAGCCATGGTCACTCGATCGGTACGGATTCAATTCCCGGCTGCAGCGGCCGGCCTGCGCGCGGACCGGAACCCCTTGCGCCAGTAGGTCCTGAGGGGCGGCTCTTCCCCGCCGCCAGCGCCAGCGCGAGCGCGCCTAGCAGCATCACCGCCCCGGCTGCGCCCAGCGGCTCCTGGCTGCGCGGGGTGCGGGCGGTGCGGACATCGTCCCCCCGCTCCGAATAGCTGCCGCTGCCATCGTTGACCGTGCCACTGCCGTGGCTCGCTTTCCTTGCGCCGGACGCGTGTGCCGCGCCGCGAGCGTCATCCTTGCCGGTGTCGTCCGGCCCCGAGGCGACGCTGTCCGCCATCTCCGCGCCGCGGGTGCCGAGCGGCTGCTCCGGGCCGGTGGTGGTGTCACGCCGCGTCTGGTGCTCCATCTCGGCGTTGATCTCGCCGCCGGTGATGATGAAGGCGGTCATGATCCACAACCAAGTCATGAAGCCGATGATCGCGCCGAGCGAGCCGTAGGTTTCGTTGTACGAGCCGAAGTTCGCGACGTACCAGGAGAAGAGCAGCGAGCCGATCATCGCGATGACCACCGCGATCACCGCGCCGGGCGTGATCCACTTCCATTTCGCTTCTGAGCGGCTCGGTCCCCAGCGGTAGAGCGCGGAGAGGGCGAGGAGCATCGCGATGATCAGCACGATCGCGCTGCCGATCTTGACCAGCAGCTCCGCCATGGCGCCGAGGCCGATCATCTCGACCACGAGCGGCATCACCACCACCACGCCGATGATCGCGAGCAGCAGGATGATCGCGCCGACGGTGAATGCCAGCGAGGTGAGGGTGAGCTTCACGAAGCCGCGCTTCTCGCGCTCGTCGTAGGCGACATTCATCGCCTCGAAGAGCGCCTTCATGCCGGCATTGGCGCTCCACAGCGCGACGGCGAGCGAGATCGCCAGCGCGATCCCGAGGCCGCTGTTCGGTTGCTGCGAGAGGCGGGTCAGCTGGTCGCCGATGATCTCCTGGCCGCCGCCGGGAACGTAGTCGTTGATGAAGGCGATGTGTTGCTGCACGGTCGCCGGGTCCGCGAACAGGCCGTATACCGAGATGAACGCGGTCATCGCCGGCACCATCGCGAGCAGCAGGTAGAAGGTGGCGCCCGCGGCGACCAGGAGCACCCGGTCCTTGGTGAACTCCTTGTAGACGCGGATCAGGATTTCTTTCCATCCCGGGGCAGGGATCTCCGTCGGGGTGCGAGCTTCGCGGCCCCTCGGATCCATCGCGGCGGCGGTTGCTGACATGGTGGTACCTGGACTGTCTGTTTGCGGCGACACTAGCAAGAGCCGGGCCCGACACCCCATATGCGAACTCGCGAAAAAATGGCCGGCAGCCCTGGCGGGCAGCCGGCCGAAACGCGGCCCGCGCGGCCGCGGCAGAGGATGCCTAGTTCGGCAGCACGACCGAATCGATCACGTGGATCACGCCGTTGTCGGCCACGATGTCGGTCTTGACCACCCGCGCCTGGTCGACCTTGACGCCGCCGTCGGTCGAGATGGTGAGCGGGCTGCCCTGGACCGTCTTCACCTGGCCGGCCTTGACGTCCTTGGCCATGACGCTGCCGGGCACCACGTGATAGGTCAGCACCGCGGTGAGCTTCTCCTTGTCGGCGAGCAGAGCGTCCAGCTGGTCCTTGGGCACCTTCGCGAAGGCCGCGTCGGTCGGGGCGAATACGGTGAACGGGCCCTTGCCCTTCAGCGTGTCGACCAGGCCGGCCCGTTCCAGGGCGGCGGCGAGCGTCTTGAACTCGCCGGCATCGACGGCGGTCTGGACGATGTCCTTGGCGTGGGCCGCGGAGACGGCGAGGGCGAGGGCGGTAGCGATGAGGGTCTTCTTCATGGGAGCTCCTTGTTGGCGGGGAGAGAAGCGTCTGGATGACGCGGAAGTGAAACGGGTCTAGCGAAACGGGTCTAACGGTTTCGAGTCAGGGTCGGGGCGCGCTCGCCGGCCGTCACGGCGCGGGCAGGAGCACCCTGTCGATCACATGGATCACGCCGTTGCGGGCGAACAGGTCGGTCTCGACGATGCGGGCGGTCCGGCCGCGGGCATCGGTGATCCCGAGGGACGCGTCCACGACC
Organism: Pseudomonadota bacterium; assembly: GCA_023389175.1. Classification (GTDB taxonomy): domain Bacteria; phylum Pseudomonadota; class Gammaproteobacteria; order Burkholderiales; family Burkholderiaceae_E; genus Lautropia. Next base: position 28,436 of record JAEWEW010000315.1, read on the forward strand.
ACCGTGCCGCCCTGGACCGTCGTGATCGGCGCGCCGATCGGCACGTCCGCGCGCGGCACGCGGGCCGCAACCACGTGGTAGGTGAGCACCCGGGTCAACAGTGGCTTGTCCGCGAGCAACTGCGCCTGCGTCACCCCGAGCTCGCCGAGCAGGGCAACGAACGCCTCGTTGGTGGGGGCGAAGACGGTGAACGGTCCGGGTCCGGACAGCGTCTCGCCCAGCTCCGCGGCCTGCACCGCTTCCACAAGGACCGTGAACCGGGCGTCGGCCTGGGCCCGCTCGACGAGGTTGCGGTCGGCATCGTCGTCGCTGCTGCCGCAGGCGGCGAGGGTCGCGGTTGCGGCGAGGCAGACAGTCAGGGCAAGCGATCGCAGGCGGTGGATCATGACGCGCGCTCCTTGGCGGTTTTGTCCAGGACAATTAAGATGTGGGCTGATCATAGAGCGCTGTCCAGGCAGCTGTCAACGATTTGTCTAGGACATAATGAGGGAATCTGTTTTCAGCATCGCGGCGGTCGAGCGTGACGTCGGGCTGTCGAAGGACGTGCTTCGGGTCTGGGAGCGCCGCTACGGGTTCCCGGCCCCGACGCGGGATCCGCACGGCGAGCGCCTCTACGACGCGGGGCAGGTGGCCCGGCTGCGAGTCGTCAAGCGGCTGATGGACCAGGGTTTCCGGCCCGGGCGACTGCTGCGGGCATCGGATGCGGAGCTGGCGGCGCTAACCAGGGAGACGGGCGCTCGCGCAGGCGGGGACGCGGACGCGCCGCGTGCTCCGCACCGTGACGCCGGCGCCTCAGGCAACGCCCCCGGAGCCGCCGGAGGCGGCACCCGGCAGCGGAACAGGCCCGAGGCGCATCCAGGCCCGGAGGTGCAATCAGGCGACGCGGTCGCGAGCCCAGGTACCGGAACCGGCGAGCTGCTCGCCCTGATTGGCCGCCACGACGCGACGATACTGCTGCAGGCGCTGCGGCGACAGCTGGCCCGCGCCGGCTTGCGTGGGTTTGTCCAGGACACCGTGGCGCCGCTGACCGCGCAGGTGGGCCACGCCTGGCAGGAGGGCCGGCTGCAGGTGCACGAGGAGCATCTGTTCACCGAGCAGGTGGCCCGCGTGCTGCGCGAGGCGATCGCCGCGGTGCCGGACGGCGACGGTCCGCGCACGCTGCTCACCACCGTGCCGAACGAACCGCATGCCCTCGGCCTGCTGATGCTGGAGGCGCTGCTCGCGCTCGAGGGCGCGCGCTGCATCGCGCTCGGGACTCAGCTGCCGCTGCTCGACATCGCCGAGGCCGCGCGGGCGTACCAGGCCGACGTGGTCGCCCTGTCGTTCTCCGCCGCCTTCCCGCGGCGGCAGGTGCTGCCGCTGCTGCAGCAACTCCGCGGCGTCCTGCCGCAGTCGGTCTGCATCTGGGCCGGCGGGGCGGGCGTGCGCCCGCTGAGAACGGGGCTCGATGGAGTGGTGCTGATGACGACGTTGCATGAAGGCGTCGCCGCGGTCCGGCAATGGCGTCGGCCGGCGGGCGATCCCACCGGCCGGCCTGCCGCGAAGGCGCCGGTCAGCTCGTCGGCGACCCGCGCCTGACGCGCGGCGTGGGCCGCGTGTGCGCCAGCATCGTGGCGGTCGTCGCAAGCAGGGGCGACTCGGCCAGCTCCGCCAGCGTGATCGACTGCCGCCGTCGCCAGTTCGGATGCTCGGTGGAGGTGGCGGGCAGGTTGACCGGCTCGGACTCGCCGGCGAGGTCGTCCACCTGCAATAGCGCGAGCAGCGACGGCGTGGCGGCGAGGAACGCATGCGCCGCCAGCGTCAGCCGTTCGATGTCCGGCGGCCGGTTGCTGGTGCCGGCCGGCGGCAGCAGTCCCTCGCGGCGCAGCGCCGTCACCAGCAGCTCGCGGTCGCGCTCGCGCGCTGCCCGCTGCCGCTGGGCTTCGTCGGGCGCGGGGTACGCGCCGAGTCGCTCCTTGAGGTCGATGTCGCGCCCTTCCCACCAGCCGCGCAGGGTCGGCAGGTCGTGGCTGCCGGCCACCGCCATGGCGAGCGCCGGATAGCGATCCGGCGCGAGGAAGTCGTCGCCGTCCTGGCCGTTTTCGTCCGACGCCTCGCGCTCGAAGAACAGCACCCGGTAGGAGAGGACGTTGGCCTGCTCCATCCGCTCGCGAAAACCCTCCGGCACGGTGCCGAGATCCTCGCCCACCACCAGGCAGCGCTGCCGGTGGCTCTCCAGCGCGAGGATCGCGATCATGTCCTCGAGGGGGTAGGCCACATAGGCGCCCTCGGAGGGCGGGGCGCCCTGCGGCACCCAGTAGAGATGCTGCAGACCCATCACATGGTCGATGCGCAGGCCGGCCGCGTGGCGCATGTTGGCGCGCAGGAGCTGCACGAAGCTGCGATAGGCTTCCTCGCGCAGCGCATCGGGATGGAACGGCGGCAACCCCCAATCCTGTCCGGCCGTGTTGTAGATGTCCGGCGGCGCGCCGACCTGCGCGCCCGAGACCACCGCTGCCGCATTGGCCCAGGTCTCTGCGCCGCTGCGGTCCGCGCCGACCGCCAGGTCGCGGTAGAGGCCGATCGCCATGCCGAGCTCCTTCGCGCGCGCGGCGGCCTCGCCGAGCTGGAGATCGGCCACCCACTGCAGCCAGGCGAGGAAGGTGATCCGGTCCGCATGATCCTGCGCGAACCGCGTGACCGCCGGCGAGTCCGGCTCGCGATACGCCTCCGGCCAGGCATGCCAGTCCGCGAGCGCCGGATCGCGGCGCGCGAAATGCTCGCGCAGCGCGAGGAAGCGCACATGGCGCTCCAGCAGGTCGCCCTGCTCGCGGCGGAACATCTCGAACTCGGCCCGGCGGCTGTCGCGGCAGGCCTCGAACATCGCCTCGAGCGCGGTGAGCTTGGCCGCGGTGACGCGGTCATAGTCGAGCAGCGGCTCACGGCGGCAGGCGGCCGCCGTCTCCAGCACCGGCCGCATCCGGGCCGATTCCAGGATGGTGCGCGCCTGCGGGCAGCCGAGCAGGTCGGGCAGCGCGGGGACGTCGATGTAGAGCAGATTGAGCAGCAGCCGGCTCGCGGGCGAGTACGGACTCGCATGCGTCGGGTTGTCGTGGAACATCGCGTGGAGCGGATTCAGGCCGACGATGTCCGCGCCACGCTCGGCGACGATCTCCACCAGCCGGCGCAGGTGCCCGAAGTCGCCGATGCCCCAGTCGGCTTCGTCGCGCAGCAGGTAGAGCTGCACCGCGATGCCCCAGAGTCGGTCGCCCTGCCCGATTGCCGGCGGCAGCCAGCAGCGGCCGGGCGACATCACCAGCGTCGTGGCGGCGGCATGCTGGTTGCCGGCCCGGATCTCCAGCCGGTGGTAGCCCCAGGGCAGCCCCTGCGGGAGCGGCAGGCGGCGACGCTGCATCGGCCGGCCGTCGATGCGCTCGGCCGCGGCCAGCTCGAGGCGATCGAAGGTCGCGTGCCCGGTGCGCTCGCCGCCGTCTTCCAGCCGCAGCCGCCAGGCGACCTCGCCCGCGCCGGCCGGCAGGGCGAGCTCGATCGTCGGCACGGTGCCGTCGTCGACCATGACCGCCACCGGCGGCAGCGGCCGCAGCCAGTCCGCATGCTGCCGCGCGGCCAGTGCGCGGGCAGCCTGTGATTCGTCGGCGACCGGCAGGCCCATCGCGGCGAGCAGCTTGCGGCGCGTCTCGTCGCGCGTGCGGACCCGCTTCCCGTGCGCGTCCAGGAACTCGGCTTCGATGCCCATGCGCGTGGCGAGGCGCGCGAGGGCCGACGCGTCGCGAGCGCCGGCAGTGTCGGTGTCGCCGCCTCGAGCGCCGGCAGCACCGGCGTCGTCGCCCTGAAGCGACCAGCGCACCATCCAGGGTCCGAAGTTGCGCGTCCGCGGTTCGGCGGCGGGTACGGGAGCGTCTGCATCGCCGGACCGGTTCTCGCACCACAGCTCGCGACCGGCCGGCGCGGGAAAGCCGGCGACCGGCGCATCCGAGAGGTTCGCCTCCAGCACCAGCTGGCCGGTGTCGCCGAGGTCCCAGCGCACCACGACCGCGCCGGGCGCGATCACCTGGTACCGCCCGCCGGCGCGACAGCGGGCGAGCAGCGGCACGATCTCGGCATGACGGGCGGCAATCACCCTGCGATACCAGCCGAGCGTTGCCGCATGCGGCGCCCTGGTGAGGTCGGCCCAGGCGAGCTTGGCCGAGGCGAAGGTGGCTTCGGCCGTCGGGTCCGGGATGCGCTCGCGCACCGCCGGATCGGCGAACTGCGGGAAGCGCGCGAACTCGTTGCGGCGGCCTTCGCGGACCGCGTCGGCCAGCTCCGGGCCGAAGTCGCAGAAGAACGGAAACGGCTGGGCCGCGCCCCACTCCTCGCCCATGAACAGCATCGGCACCTGCGGCAGCAGCAGGTAGACCGAGGCTGCCGCGCGCATCGCCTGCGGCCTCGCGATCAGGTGCAGCCGGTCGCCGAAGGCGCGGTTGCCCACCTGGTCGTGATTCTGGATGAAGGCGACGAACGCCGTCGGCGGCAGCGTGGCGCTCCGCTCGCCGCGCGGCTCGCCGCGATACGGCATGTGCTCGCCCTGGAACGCGAAGCCTTCGGCGAGCGCGCGGCCGAGCTTCTCCGTGTCGCCGAGATAGTCGGCGTAGTAGCCGTCGCCTTCGCCGGTCAGCGCGACGTGCAGCACGTGATGCACGTCGTCGTTCCACTGCGCGCTGTACCAGCGCGGCGTGCCGTCGTCGCGGCGCGTGAGCCGGCTCGCGGCATTCTCCTCGTTCTCCAGGACGAGATGCACCGGTCGATCGGTGATGCGCTCGCGCACCCGTTCGGCGAGCTCCTGCAGCAGGTGACGATCGCCGTCGTCGATGAGGGCATGCACCGCGTCGAACCGCAGGCCGTCCAGGTGGAACTCCTCCAGCCAGTAGCAGGCATTGTCGATGAAGTATTCGCGCACCGGGCCGGCCTGCGGTCCGTCCAGGTTGATCGCCTTGCCCCAGGGCGTATCGTGCCGGTCGGTGAACACCTCGGGCGAGATCGCGTGCTGGTAGGCGCCTTCCGGGCCGAAGTGGTTGTAGACCACGTCGAGCAGCACCGCGAGGCCGCGCTCGTGCGCCGCCTCGACCAGCGCCTTCAGGTCCTCGGGCCGGCCGTAGGCGCCGTCGGGTGCGTACGGCAGCACGCCGTCGTAGCCCCAGTTGCGCGCGCCGGGGAAGTCCGCGACCGGCATGATCTCGATCGCGGTGACGCCGAGTGCCGCAAGGTGGTCGAGCTTGCCGATCGCCGCGCGGAAAGTGCCTTCCGGCGTGAACGCGCCGACGTGCAGCTCGTACACCACCAGCTCTTCCAGCCGCCGTCCGCGCCAGTCGGCATCCCGCCAGGCATGGCTGCGCGGATCGATCACTTCGCTCGGGCCATGCACGTCCTGCGGCTGGTAGCGCGATGCCGGGTCGGGCACGCGGGTGCCGTCGGGCAGCACGAAGCGATAGCGCGTGCCGGCGCGGGCGCGGCCGGTGGTCAGCTCGTGCCAGCCGCCGCCGGCCGGATGCATCGCGAGCGGCTGGTCGTTGCCCTCGAGCAGCAACTGCACGCGGGCATGCGATGGGGCCCAGAGATTGAAGCGGACGGTGCCGTCCCCGCGCAGCTCGGCGCCGAAGGGCATGGAATACGCGCGGCGCACCGGCGCCGAGCCGTTCTCCTCGTCCAGCAGGGCAAGCACGCCCTCCAGCGGAATGTCGACCCAGTCCGGGCGGTTGGCCAGCTCGTAGCTCACCTCGTAGAGCGCCTTCTCCAGCATGAAGAAGCGGATGACGCGCTCGGCCTCGACCCGGTCCGTCGGGCAGCCGGCCACGTCGCGGGCCGCGTCCAGGTAGGCGTCGAGGTAGGCTCGCCCGGCGCGCCGCTTCCAGTTCGCAAGCCGGGCGCGGGCGGCTGTGTCATCGGCAGACGATGCCTCGCCGTCGTTGCGTCCCTTGCCGGCGGCGCGCTCGGCAGCGGCAGCAGCATAGGCGATCGAGCGCAGCAGCCCGGCCACGTCGCGCAGGGCGGCGTGCTTCGCGCGGCGCTCCTCGCGCGGCCGCATCGGCTCGCCCTCGAAGTCGACGATCATCGCGTCGCCGTCCGCCACCAGCACCTGCCCGAGGTGGAAGTCGCCGTGGTGCCGCGTCTTGTGGAAGGCGGGCACGCGGTCGATCGGCAGCAGGCGGTCGATCGCCAACTCGAGCTCGCTCGCACGTGCTCGCAGCGCCGTGGCGAGCCGGCGGGCCGTTGTCGGCAGCGCGGACTCGCCGCCTGCGAGACCGTCGAGCGCGCGGCGGGCCATGTCGCGCACCTGGCCGGCCCAGGTCTCGAGGTCCTGGCGAGTGACCGGCTCCGGCCGGAAGGCCGCATCGTAGGTGTCGCTGCCGAACGCGCGGTGCATCTCCGCGGTGCGTCGTCCCAGCCGGCGCAGCCAGTCGATGGTGGGATCGCCCGGCCCGGCGGCCGGTGCGTCCCGCGGCTGGTCGGCCGCCGCGGGTGCGGCAAGGCGGGCCTGCAGCCACTCCCAGCCGTCGCCTTCGTTCGGGACGAATGCCTGCAGGATGCCGAGCGTGGTCGCCTCGCCGCCGCCGGGACCGCCATCGCCCGCGGCCTCGAGCGAGATCCATCCGAGCAGCGCCGGCGTGGCGGTGAAGCCGGCCTGCTGCGTGAGGTAGTGGCCCACCTCCAGCTCCGGGTTGGTGCCGTCCTGGAGGCGACGGAAGGCCTTCATGATCATGCCGTCGCCAAGGCGGATGGAGGTGTTCGACTGCTCGGCCGAGCTGCGCTTCACCCGCAGCGGCGCGCCGGCGGATCGCGAGATCTCCGCGGCAGCCGCGGTTCGTCCCGCGAGCAGTCGCGCGTCGAGCGGCGGCTTCGCGCCGGCATCCGGATCGATCGCCGATGACGTTTCCCCCGAAGCCGGCTGCGACTGCGCCTCGTCCGGGCGAAGCATCAGGTCCGCCCAGGCCCGCACGAAATCGTCGAGCGCGAAGGCTTCGGCGAGCACCTGCGGCTCGCTGCCCCGAGAGCCGCCAGCGCCAGCGCCTGCCGCCGATGCCGGGATCTTCGCGATCACCTGGGACCGCGGCACTGCATCTTCGGCGACGCGTGCCAGTGCGACCAGCATGCGCAGCGGCGCCTGGCCGGGTGGTGTCGCCATCCAGATGCCGGCCGCGGCCGGCACACCGGGCACGCCGGGCACCGCGATCGGCAGCAGCAGCTCGAGCGCCACCGTTGGCGCGCCGGCGTCCTTGGCCGGGTACCAGCGCTGTCGCATGAGGAAGTCCGGCAGCGCCTGTTCCGCGAGACGCAGCAGGTCAGCGGGCCAATCGGCGTCCGGAGCCGCGCCGGCGGCGGTGGAAGAAGGCGAGGGCATGGGCGTTCGGCCGAAAGGCAGGGGGTCCTGCGTGGCAAACCGCAAGCCCGCCGCATCCCGCCGCCGCGCCGCGCATGACGATGCAGGACAGGAACGACGTCCCGAGAAGGCGACGGTCCGGGACGACCTACCGCGGCCGCTTGCGGGGCGGCAAGTCGATAGTCGCCGAAGCGGCGCGCCCAAGCAAGCGCGATGCGAGCGCCAGGCCGGCCTCGGCCAGGAAACCCGACCGGGTCTTCTCCGAGGCGGCCGCGGCGCGATCGATCATGTGAAGCACGCGCTTCGGCATCGATACGTTGACCCGCTCGGCACTGTCGTCGAGTGCCTCGGGATCGATGCGGACGAACCCGACGATCCAGTCCGTCCCCGGCGTTTCCGCGCGCAGCTCACCGACGATCGTCTCCGTGTCCACTACCGGTATCGCTTCGCCGGCATCCAGCAACGCCTCCACATGGACGAGGATGGCCTGGCGGGCGTTCGCCAGCGCTTCCTCGATCGTGTCGCCGGCGGAGAAGCAGCCGGGAAGTGCGGGGACGACGACGCCATAGGCATGGTCGTCATTGCCCTTCTCCAGCGCAACGAGGAACTCCATGTCAGTCTCGTATCCCTGCCTGCTTCAAGATCGCAAGAAGGAGGCCGGTTCCTAACCTCTTGCGCGGATGCGGAACGGTGATGAGCATGCCGTCCTTCCGGTACTGGTGATGACTCCCGCGGATGCGGACCAACCGCCATCCCTGTCGCTCGAGGAGACGAATGAGTTGAGCGCTGGTCATGTGTATGGTACACAAGAAAGCCCTCGAAGGAGGGCTGCTGCAACCACACTACGGAATGAAGCCTTGCCGGGCGATAAGCCTTTTGGATGAAGGCGCGGCCCATTTCCGTGCCACCATGACCAACGCTCGCAGCTATTTCGTTTGCACCGCCACGCCGGTACCAGCCTCCACCGCATCGGTCCGGCCTTCCGGAAGGTGCGCCCTCAGGCACTCCTCGTAGCTGGTGAGGATCATCGGCCAGGTGAACCGCTTGTCGAACACGGCGGTGCGGTTGACCGGCGACTACAAGCGGTTACAGCATGCCCGGGTACGCGCCGCCATCGAGCAGGATGTTCTGCCCGGTGACGTAGCCGGCATGGACGCTGCAGAGCCAGGCGCAGGCGATGCCGAACTCCTCGATGTTGCCGAGGCGTCCGGCCGGTACCTCGGCGAGCCGCTCCGCATCGATTGTCTCGATCGGCTTGCCGGTGGACTTGGCAAGCGCCTGGTTGCGCTTCGCGTAGGTCTCGGTATCGAAGAGTCCCGGCAGCAGGTTGTTGATCGTGACGTTCGCGCCCGCCACCTGGCGCGACCAGCCGGCGACCACGCCGGTGAGACCCGCGCGGGCGCCGTTGGAGAGCGGCAGGTGCAGCAGCGGCGCCTTGACCGAGCGCGAGGTGATGTTGACGATGCGGCCGAAGCGGCGCTCGATCATGCCGTCGATGGTCGCGCGGATGAGCTCGATCGGAGTCACCATGTTGGCGTCCACCGCCGCGAGCCAATCCTCGCGGGTGAACCTCGCGACCGGGCCGCCGGGCTGGCCGCCGGCATTGTTGACCAGGATGTCGGGCTGCGGGCAGGCCGCGAGCGCCGCCGCCCTGCCTTCGGGCGTGGTGATGTCGGCCGCGACCGGCACCACCTCCACCCCGTAGCGGGAAGCGATCTCGTCGGCGGTGCGCTGCAGGGCTTCCGCCCCGCGCGCCACCAGCACCAGGTCGACGCCTTCGGCAGCGAGCGCCTGCGCGCATCCCTTGCCGAGTCCCTTGCTGGACGCGCACACCAGCGCGCGCCTGCCTGCGATGCCGAGGTCCATTGCCGCTCCTACCGCTTCGCGAGCCCGAGGCTCTCCACCATCCGGCCCCAGAATGCCACGTCGTCCGCGATGGTCTTGCCGAACGCGTCCGGCGTGCCGCCGACCATCTCCAGCCCGACACGGGTGAACTTCTCGCTGAACTCGGGCTGCGCGATGATGCGATTGATCTCCTTGTTGAGCGCCGCGATCGCGGCCGGCGGCGTCGCGCCGGGCGCGGCGACGCCGAACCAGATGTCCATCACGTAGTCCGCGACGCCGCCTTCGGCCATCGTCGGCACGTCCGGCAGCAGCGGCGAGCGGGCGGCGGAGGTGACGGCAAGCGCGCGCATGCGGCCGGCCTGCACCCGCGGCACCGCGTTGGGCAGGTTGTCGAACATCACGTCGACATGGCCGCCGAGCAGGTCGGTGACCGCCGGCGCGCTGCCCTTGTAGGGCACCATGGTGATGTCGACGCCGGCGCGCTGCTTGAGCAGCTCCATGCCGAGATGCGGCGAGCTGCCGTCGCCCACCGACGCGTACTTGACCGCGCCCGGATTGGCCTTGGCGAAGGCGATCAGGTCCCCGAGCGTCTTGTGCGGCGAATCCGCCCGCACCACCAGCGCATTGGGCGAGCGCATCACGTTGACCACCGGCTTCAGGTCGCGCGTCACGTCGATCTTGGACTGCGCATGCATCGCGTTGATGAGCGGCGTGGGAAAGCCCACCATCAGGAGCGTGTGCCCGTCCGGTGGCGCGTGCACCACCTCGGTGGTGGCGATCACCGTGCCGCCCCCCGGCTTGTTCTCCGCGATCGAGCCGGGCGCGAAGCCCTTGCCGAACTCCTGCGCGAGCGCCCGGGCCAGCATGTCGTGCGCCGCGCCCGGCGGGAAGGCGACCACGAAGCGCACCGCCTTGGTCGGGAAGGCCTGGGCCGCGGCCTGGGCCTGGGTTGCCGACGGCGCAAGCCCGAGGCCCACGGCAAGGGACAAGGCGAATGCTGCCGTGGACGGCAGCCTGGTCTTGATCATCGTCTCCTCCTCTCCAGTGTCCGCGGGAACTCGAGGCCGGCCGCGCGTGCCTGCACCGCCAGCCGTTCTTGGACGCTCGCTTCGATCGGCACGCCGTCCTGCAGGCGCTGCTCGCGCTCGCGCAGCGAGCGCTCGCCGGGCAGTCGCACCGGCGGCCGGCCGGCCGGCACCCGGCTCGCCCGGCAGCGCGCCGCCAGCTCGGTGGTCTCGCGCAGGAAGTAGTCGAGCCCGCCGCCCAGCTGCCGCGGATCGATGAGTTGCAGGAACACGCCCTGGCCGAAGGCATCCGGCGCAGTCGAGCGGCCGCCGCCCGAGAGCGCGAGCGACAGCGCCTCCACCACGAGGCCGAGCCCGAAGCCCTTGTGCCCGAACTCCACGCCGCCGATCGGCAGGATGGTGCCCGGTGGCTTGGACGCGAGCACCGACGGGTCGGCGCTCGGCACGCCCTGGTTGTCGAGCAGGCAGGCGGTCTCGAACCTCTCGCCGGCCTGCCGGCGCGTGTTGACGGCCGCGTTGGTGACGAGCGAGGTGGATACGTCGACGAGGATCGGCGCGTCGGCGGTCGGGATGCCGAAGGCGATCGGATTCGAGGTGAGCACCGGGTCGATGCCGCCGAAGGGCGCCACCGTCGCGATGCCCGGATTGGTCGCGGAGAGGATCGCCATGAAACCGTGCTGCGTGATCGCGGGCAGGTACGCCTGCAGGCAGCCGATGTGCGAGCTGTCGGCGATCGTGGCGACGACGACCGGCTGCGTGCTCGCGCGCCGCAGCGCCGCGTCGATCGCCCGCCGCATCACCCAGGCGCCGGGGAGGCGGTTCGCCTGCCAGCTGAAGGTCGAGGCCGTCTCTGCGACCACCGTGACGTCGCCGTCACGCGCCATGTGGCCCTTGGCGAGCCGGTCGAGGTAGGCCGGCAGGAAGGCGAGGCCGTGGGTTGGATACCCGAGCAGGTCGCTTTCCACCAGGACGTCGGCGGTGTCGCGCGCGAAGTCCTCGCGCATGCCGCCTGCGACGAGCAGCGCGGTGGCGAAGTCGCGCAGGGCGGAGGCGTCGTAGCAGGGGGTCACCGGACCTCCATGCCCCAGTCCCGCAGCAGCCGGGCCAGCGCATCGACCTCGTCCTGCTGCAGCGCAGGCGTGCCGGGCGGCCGCACCGGCCCGACATCGACGCCGGTGAGGCGCATGGCCTCCTTCACCACCGTGACATTGCAGCCGTTGCCCTGCATCGCGCGCATGGCTTCGAACGGCGCGATGCGGCGGACCTGCTCGCGGGCGGCGGCATAGTCGCCGTCCCGCAGGGCATCCCGCACCGCGATGGACAGGGCAGGGAGGAGGTTCACCAGGCCCGAGGTGAAGCCGGTCGCGCCGGCGGCGCTGAACGGCGCGGCCCAGGTTTCCGCGAGGCCGCAGACCACCAGCACCTCCTGGCGCCGGGCCACCTCGATCCGGTCGGTGAGGCGGGCGATGTCCGGCGAGGCGTACTTGATGCCGATGATCCGCGGATGCGAGAGCAGCGCCTCGAACTGCTCGCGGGAGTACGGGTCGTTGCGCAGGTAGAGCACCAGCGGCAGCGGCGACGCGTCGGCGATGCGATGGGTGTAGGCGATGGCGCCCGAGGGCGACTGGAATGGGTCCGGTGCCTGGTGCAGCATGACCAGGTCCGCGTCGGCCTCTGCCGCGGTGGCGGCCAGGTCGCAGGCATCGGCGAGGGAGCGGCCGATGCCTGCCGTGACCACCCGCCGCCCGGCGTTCGCCGTGACCGCGGTGCGGCAGACCGCCCGGATCTCGTCCAGCGTCAGCGCATAGAACTCGCCGGTGTTGCCGCCGGTGACGATGTTGTCGATGCCGGCCGCGGCGATCGCGTCGACCACCGCCGCGAGGCGATCGTGGTCGACGGCGCCGTCCGCGCCGTAGGGGGTGACATGGACGCCGGAGACGCCGGCGAGCGCCGCGACGAGGCGCCGATCGAAGGGTGTGCGCATCGGCGCGATGCTACGGTCACGCCCGGCGGCCCTGCCATTGAAAGCTCTTCAGGTGGACGTGAACGAGATTCACGCGAGCCAGGCCCTGTCCGCGAAGACGGCGCCGACGTGCAGCCGCAGCCAGTAGTGGCCCGGGTCGCTCTCCTTGCCGGCATGCCAGCACTGCTCGACCACGAAGCGCACCTCGTCCAGCGGCAGCGGACGCTGCACCAGGTTGCGCAGCCCGT
>JAEWEW010000018.1 GCA_023389175.1 Pseudomonadota bacterium
GCGCAGGATCGCCTCGGTGAAGAGCCAGGGCGCCATGTCCGGGCGGCCCCACGGACCGTAGACGGTGAAGAAGCGCAGGCCGGTCGACGGAATGGCGAAGAGCTTGGCGTAGCTCGCCGCCATGGCCTCGTTGGCCACCTTGGTCGCCGCGTAGAAGCTGACCGGCCGGTCGATGCGCTCCTCCTCGCGAAACGGCGTCTGCTCCCGGCCGCCGTAGACGCTGGAGCTGCTGGCGAAGACGAAGTGCGAGCACTTGCGCGCCCGCGCGAGCTCCAGCATGTTGGCCATGCCGACCAGGTTGGAATGCACGTACACGTCCGGCCGCTCGATCGAGTAGCGCACGCCGGCCTGGGCGGCGAGGTGGACGATGCGGTCGAACGCGAGATCCTCGAGCGAAGCGATGAAGCCGGGGTCCGCGATGTCGGCCTGGCGGAAGGTGAAGCGGCCCGGGGGACCGGACCCGCCATGGCCCGCAACGCCGCCCTGTGCAGAGGCCAGGCGTTCTATCTCGGCAAGGCGGTCATGGCGGAGCTGCTCCAGGTCGGGGACATTGCCGGCACCGATCCGGTCGACGCCCACCACGTCGATGCCGGCCCGCAGCAACTGCAGGCTGACGTGCATGCCGATGAAGCCGGCAGCGCCGGTGACGAGGACGGGAGCACTCACTGGTGTACCCTCCGGTCGCGAAGCGCGACCACCTCCCCGAGGGAGGGGAGCGCCGCCTTCGGGCGGCCGTGCGTCCGCGCTCGTCGGACCGCACCGGGGTATCGCTGCGCGCTGGAATGCTCCTGCGCGCCGGGAGAATGTTGCGTTTTGATCATCTGTACTGGCTGGTGCTGTGGGGGATGCCGGCCATTCGTCTGGCGATGGCGGCCGCCTTCCGGGGCGGCCGCGAAGGAGCGCCGCGCGCCCATGACCGCTCTGCTATCCTCGCCCGGAACCCTGTCGCCACGCCACTTTGCAAGACGAGTGTATCGCCTGGCCCGCCTCGCGGCCGCCCGGCATTGCTGCCGCGACACGGCCCCGTCCACAGCCTTGCGCTCCTGCATCACGAGAGGTACGAGTTGAAGATTTCCGTCATCGGCACCGGCTATGTCGGCCTGGTCACCGGCGCCTGCCTCGCCGACGTTGGCCATGAGGTGCTCTGCATCGACGTCGACCATTCCAAGATCAATCGCCTGAAGCGCGGCGAGATCCCGATCCACGAGCCGGGGCTCGAGGCGGTAGTCAAGCGCAACGTCGCCGAGCGGCGGCTGGACTTCAGCAGCTCGCCCGCCGAAGGCGCGACCTACGGCGAGGTGCTGATGATCGCGGTCGGCACGCCGCCGGACGAGGACGGTTCGGCCGACCTCTCGCACGTGCTGGCCGCGGCGCGCACGATCGGCAAGCACCTGGAACGCTACACCGTCGTCGTCGACAAGAGCACCGTGCCGGTCGGCACCGGCGACCAGGTGGAGGCGGCGATCCGCGAGGAGCTGGCCAAGCGCGGCAGCAGCGTCGAGTTCGCGGTGGTGTCGAACCCCGAGTTCCTGAAGGAAGGCGCCGCGGTGGAGGACTTCCAGAAGCCGGACCGTATCGTGCTCGGCACGGACGATGCCCGCGCGGAAGCCATCATGCGCGAGCTCTACGCGCCCTACCAGCGCAGCCACGACCGCATCATCGTGATGTCACGCCGCTCTGCCGAGCTGACCAAGTACGCGGCAAACGCGATGCTCGCCACCCGCATCTCCTTCATGAACGAGCTAGCCAACCTCGCCGAGAAGGTGGGCGGCGACATCGAGCACGTGCGCCAGGGCATCGGATCGGACAAGCGCATCGGCCGGGCATTCCTCTACGCCGGCACCGGCTACGGCGGCTCCTGCTTCCCGAAGGACGTGAAGGCCATCCTGCACAGCGCGAAGACGGCCGGGGTGCCGCTGCGTCTGATGCAGGCCGTGGAAGAGGTGAACGAGGAGCAGAAGCTGGTGCTGGTGCGCAAGGCGCGCCATCACTTCGGGTCACTCGCCGGCAAGCGCTTCGGCCTGTGGGGCCTCGCCTTCAAGCCGGAGACCGACGACATGCGCGAAGCGCCGGCCCGCGCCATCCTGGAGGCGCTCTGGGCCGACGGCGCCACGGTGCAGGCCTACGATCCCCTCGCGATGGACGACTGCCGCCGTCTCTACGGCGCCCGCCGCGACCTGGTTCTGACCGCCTCGCCGATGGAAGCGGTGGTGGGCGTCGATGCGCTCTTCATCGCGACCGAAGCCAAGCCGTTCCGCGCGCCCAACTACAGGGACATGCTGGCGAGCATGAACTCGCCGGTGGTGTTCGACGGGCGGAACCTCTACGAGCCGGCATCGATGGCGAAGCTCGGCTTCACCTACTTCGGCGTCGGCCGGTAGGCCGAGGCCTTCCAAGCGCGGTCGCATGCCGGGCCTGATCGTCGAGAGCCGGAGTCGGCCGGGAGGCTGACTGTCTTCGCCTGCGGAAACCTCACCCCATGAACCTCCGCAGCATCGACCTCAACCTGCTGGTCGTCTTCAACCAGCTGATGCGCACGCGCAGCGTCTCCGCCACGGCGGTGGAGCTCGCGATGACGCCGTCCGCGGTGAGCCATGCGCTCGGCCGCCTGCGCGTCGCGCTCAAGGACGAGCTGCTGCGCCGCGGCCCCGACGGATTCCAGCCGACGCAGCGCGCGCTGGACCTGCATGCGCATCTCGGCGACGCGCTGCAGACGATCGAGTGGGCGATGGCCGACCAGATGCGGTTCCAGCCCGCCCGCTCCACCCGGACCTTCCGCCTGCACCTCTCCGACTACATCGGCGCCCTGCTGCTGCCGGCGCTCTGCGAGCGTCTTCGCGAGGAGGCGCCCGGCGTGCGGCTGGAGGTGCGACGCCACTTCGTGACGCCGGAGCGGCCGGATCCGGGCGAGCTGCAGGTGCGGGTGGGCGGCGCGGAGCTGCTGCCCGACTATCGCCGGCAGCGCCTGCTGGAGGACGAGTACGCGGTGGTGATGCGGGCGGACCATCCGGCCGCCGCCGCGCCGCTCGATGCCGAGGCCTACGCGGCGCTCGCGCACGTCAAGGTCTCCCCGGCGGCGCTGGGCACCTCCGCGATCGACGATGCGCTGGCCCGGCGGCGTCTCGAGCGACGTTCGGTTGCCACCGTGGCCAACTGGTTCGAGGTGGCCGGCATCGTGGCCCGGACCGACCTGGTCGCGGCGATTCCGCGGCCGCTCGCCGCGATCGAGCACGGGCTGCGCAACCTGGTGCAGCGT
>JAEWEW010000022.1 GCA_023389175.1 Pseudomonadota bacterium
CGCCATGGGTGCTGCGGGGGGCGGTGCTGGTGACGGCGAGGCCGCAGGCGGCGCGGCCGCCTGCCTGGCGGGCGCGGAAGCAGGCGCGGGCGCAGCCGGCACAGACGACGATTGCGGAGCGCCGGCAGCGAGGCCGGGGGCGAGCAGGCAGGCCGCGACCGCCAGGCCGGCTGCCATCAGCGAGCCGTGCCGTCGCAAAGGTCGCGACGGCTGGTATCGGGCCCCGTTCTTCACGCGCGGAAGTGTAATGCCCGCATGGGCCCCGCCGGTCGTGCCCGCCGAGCCCGCTACTTCCGCATACGTTTGATACGAAGCGGATGCATGCGGTTGCCCGGCGCCAGACTGGCGACAGGCGCCGCTACTGCGTCTTGACCACCCCGCGCCGCATCTGATCGAGCTCGATCGATTCGAACAGCGCCTTGAAGTTGCCTTCACCGAAGCCGTCGTTGCCCTTGCGCTGGATGATCTCGAAGAAGATCGGGCCGATGACGGTCTGGGTGAAGATCTGCAGCAGCAGCCCGCCGTCGTCGGTCGGCGCGCCGTCGACCAGGATCGCGTTGCGGCGCAGCCGCCCGACATCCTCGCCATGCCCCGGCAGGCGCTTGTCGATCAGCTCGTAGTAGGTGTCCGGGGTCTCGAGGAAGCTCGCGCCGGCGGCGCGCAGCGACTCGACGGTGTGGTAGATGTCGTCGGTGCCGAGCGCGATGTGCTGGATGCCCTCGCCGTGATACTCGTCCAGGTACTCCTGGATCTGACCTTGCTGCTCGTTGCCTTCCTCGTTGATCGGGATGCGGATCCGGCCGCACGGGCTCGTCATCGCCCGGGACTTCACCCCGGTGGCCTTGCCCTCGATGTCGAAGTAGCGGATCTCGCGGAAATTGAACAGGCGCTCGTAGAACTCGCACCATTCCTTCATCCGGCCGCGATGGACATTGTGGGTGAGATGATCGACGTACGACAGGCCGACGCCCTTCCAGCCGGCGTCGGCTTCAGCGGTCGCGGCGTCGAGCGGCACGAAGTCGACGTCGTAGATGTCGATGTCGCCGATCCCGCCGGCCCGCCCGCCCTTGCCGCGCCATCGGTCGACGAGGTAGATCAGCGAGTCGCCGATGCCCTTGATCGCGGGGATGTTCAGCTCCATCGGCCCTGACCGCGTATCGAAACCCCAGGCGCCAAGGTCGAGCGCGCGACGATAGGCGGCGGCCGCGTCCTCGACCCGGAACGCGATCGCGCAGATGGACGGCCCGTGCAAGCGGGCGAAGCGCTGCGCGAACGAGTCCGGCTCCGCGTTGACGATGAAGTTGATGGCGCCCTGGCGATAGAGCATCACGTTCTTGTGGCGATGGCGGGCGATCGCCTTGAATCCCATCTGCTCGAACACCTTGCCCATCGCGGCCGGGTCCGGCGCGGCGTACTCGATGAACTCGAATCCGGCGGTGCCCATCGGGTTGTCCCAGGTGTGGAAGGCCATGCTGCGATCTCCTGGCGTTGCGCGGTGAATCGTGCCGGGATTGTAGGGTCGATGGCGCCGCGGATGCTTGCAGAACCGGCCCTGGGAACCGGACTTTTCGTCCTAGAATTGCCAAAAATCCATCATCACGCAATCCAATGCCAAGAATCGAGCTCGACGGCACCGATATCGCAATCCTCGACATCCTCCAGGCGGATGCCGGCATCAGCAACCAGGCGTTGGCCGATCGGGTCTTCCTGTCGCCGTCTCCCTGCCTGCGTCGGGTGCGCCGACTGGAGGAAAGCGGCGTCATCCGCCGCCAGGTCGCCCTGCTGGACCCGGCTGCCGTGGGCATCGGGCTGCTCGCGTACGTCAACGTGAAGCTGGAGAAGCGCCGCCAGGTCGCGGACGGGCGATTCGCCTTCGACGCCTTCCGGGACGACGTGCAGGCGTGGCCCGAAGTGGTGGCGTGCTATGCGATGTCCGGGGACCTGGACTACCTGATGCGGGTGCAGGCGCGTGACCTGGAGGACTTCTCGCGGTTCGTGATGGACCGGCTGCTCAAGCACCCCGCGGTGCTGGACATCCGGTCCAGCTTCGCGCTGGACCGGATCAAGGAGACGACGGCGCTGCCGTTGCGGCTGAGATAGGCCGCCGGGGTTCAGGCCGCGGCTGCTTCCTTCTCGGCGACGATCGCCGGCTCGGCCGGGGCCGAGTTGCGGATCAGGTAGTCGAAGGCGGACAGGGCGGCCTTCGCGCCGTCGCCGGCGGCGATCACGATCTGCTTGTACGGGACGGTGGTGGCATCGCCCGCCGCGAAGACACCGGGGATCGAGGTCTCGCCCCGCGCGTCCACCTCGATCTCGCCGAACCGCGAAAGCCCGACCGAGCCCTTCAGGAACTCGGTGTTGGGCACCAGGCCGATCTGCACGAACACGCCCTCCAGCGCGACCTCATGGCCGGCTCCGGTCGCGCGGTCGGTGTAGCGCAGCCCGTTCACCTTGCCGTCGGCGCCGGTGATCTCGGTCGTCTGGGCGTTCTTCACCACCGTCACGTTGGGCAGGCTGTAGAGCTTGCGCTGCAGGACCGCGTCGGCGCGCAGCTCGGGCGCGAACTCGATCAGGGTGACGTGGGCGACGATGCCGGCCAGGTCGATCGCCGCTTCGACGCCGGAGTTCCCGCCGCCGACCACCGCGACCCGCTTGCCCTTGTACAGGGGGCCGTCGCAGTGCGGGCAGTAGGCCACGCCGCGGTTGCGGTACTCCTGCTCGCCCGGCACGTTGATGTTGCGCCAGCGGGCGCCGGTGGCGAGGATCACGGTCCGGCCCTTGACGGTCGCACCGCTCTCGAGGCGAACCTCGAAGAGGCCGGCTTCGTTGTCGCGTTGCAGGGCAGTCGCCTTCTGCAGGTTCATCACGTCGACCTCATAGGCCTTGACGTGCTGCTCCAGCGCAACCGCGAACTGCGGTCCTTCGGTGTGCTGCACCGAGATGTAATTCTCGATCGCCATGGTGTCCAGCACCTGGCCACCGAAGCGCTCGGCGACGATACCGGTGCGGATGCCCTTGCGGGCCGCGTAGACCGCCGCGGCCGCACCGGCCGGTCCGCCGCCGACGATCAGGACGTCGAAAGGCTCCTTGGCGCTGATCGCTTCGGCCTTGCGCGAGCCGGCGCTGCTGTCGAGCCTGGCGAGGATCTCCTCGAGGCTGGTGCGCCCCTGGCCGAACTGCTCGCCATTGAGGAAGGTGGTCGGTACCGCCATCACCTCGCGCCGGCCGACTTCCTCCTGGAAAAGCGCCCCGTCGATCGTCACCGAGCGTATCCTCGGGTTGACGGCCGACATCACGTTGAGCGCCTGGACCACGTTCGGGCAGTTCTGGCAGCTGAGGGAGACGTAGGTCTCGAAGAGGTACTCGCCGGGCAACGCCCGGATCTGGGCGATCACCTCCGGCTCGAGCTTGAGCGGATGCCCGCCCGACTGCAGGAGCGCGAGGACCAGCGAAGTGAACTCGTGGCCGAGCGGTATCGCGGCGAAGCCGATGCCGGGCTCGGCACCCGGGCGGCCGATGGTGAACGAGGGCCTGCGCGCGTCGGCACCATCCTCCTTGAGGGTGATCTGGCCGGAGAGCGCGGCGATCTCGCGCAGGAAGTCGCGCATCTCGCGGGACTTGGCACCCTCGTCCAGGCTCGCGACGAGCTCGATCGGCTGCGCGATCCGTTCCAGGTAGCCTTTCAGCTGGGTCTTGAGGGAGGCATCCAACATGATCAAATCCCGTTATCTCGAAATGCTGCGGTTGCGTCTGGGGTTGCGTCTGGTCCGGTGGCCCGGGCGCGGTGCGCCCGGGCGTTGGCTTCCCTCGGTGCCGCCGGGGCGGCACTGGCAGGGCATGCCGGGGGTGGTCAGATCTTGCCGACCAGGTCGAGCGAGGGCTTCAGGGTCTCCTGGCCTTCTTCCCACTTGGCGGGGCAGACTTCGTTCGGGTGGGCGGCCACGTACTGGGCGGCCTTGACCTTGCGAAGCAGCTCGGAGGCGTCACGGCCGATGCCGTTGTCGTGGATCTCGCAGAGCTTGATCTGGCCTTCGGGATTGATCACGAAGGTGCCGCGCAGCGCCAGGCCTTCTTCCTCGATCAGCACGTCGAAGTTGCGCGCGAGCGTGGCGGTCGGGTCACCCACCATCGTGTACTTGACCTTGCCGATCGCCGGCGAGGTGTCGTGCCAGGCCTTGTGCGCGAAGTGCGTGTCGGTGGAGACGCTGTAGATCTCGACGCCCAGCTTCTTGAACGCCTCGTAGTTGTCGGCGAGGTCCTCGAGCTCCGTCGGGCATACGAACGTGAAGTCGGCCGGGTAGAACACCACCACGGACCACTTGCCCTTCAGGCTCTGGTCGGTGACTTCGATGAACTTGCCGTCCTTGTAGGCATTGGCTTTGAAGGGCTTGATTTGGGTATTGATCAGTGACATTGCGTGCTTCCTGTATGGGTTGTTGAAGGAGGAGGAATTCGTTGATGAGAATGATCCGCGATGCGCGGCGATACGTAAAATGAATTAATTAAATTGCGAAGTTCGCATTTAGCTATGGCGCTGGCCGCCGCTGACCGCGAGAACCTGCGTCTCCGAGTCAGATCGGGTCGATCGCGCGGGAGTCAACCGCGCTGCAGCAAGTCGCCGAGCCGCGCGCTACCCGGGCCTGCCGAGGCAGGGCGGGGGTAGGCAACTACGAGCGGATGGCTGCTTCTGAAGTCCCTTGGGCAGGACGTCTTGGCTGAAGCGGTCGCTTACTTCAAATCGCCGGCGAGGCTGACCAGGGTTTCCGGCGGGATCTCGACATGGGCCGGATAGTTGGTGTGGTCGCAGCCGAGCTTCACGCTCGCGCCGGCCAGGATGGCGCGGCGCATCGGGTCGGAAAACTCGAACCGGACGAAGTGGACGGCCGAGGTCTTCTCCTCGTTCTCCCGGTCCAGGTCCTCGTCCGCGATCGCGTAGACGCGGGCATGCCCCTCCACCTCGACGAAGAGCCGGTCCTCGATCCCGATCAGCCGCGCGAGCTCGCGGCGGCGCTCGTTCGGGTCAGGATACTCGATCAGCACCGTGGCCTTCCAGTTGCTGCCGTCCGGCACCAGCGGCGCGTAGGCGTCGATCTCGGCCTGGATGCCGTCCTCGTCGAAGATCTTCTCGATGCGAAGCATCTCCTGGATCTGCACCCGCACCGTCTGCTCATCCTCGAACTGCAGGTTCAGGTGCTGGCCGAGATGCACGCTGCGCAGGCGACGGTGGGCGATCCGCTCTGCCTTGTGGGCCTTGCGGTGCTTGTCGTAGGCCTCCAGGCTCATCAGGCTGTCGCGCGTGATCGTCATCGGGCGCTCCTTCACTCGAGACCGTAGGCCAGCCGCAGGAGGGACATCGGATGGGCGAGGCTTCGGGCGGGCGTGCCGGCCTGCGCCATGCCCTGGGCGATGTGATGCCCGGCCAGCGCGCAGTCGCTGCTGATGTGGTCCGGTTCGTCCTTCGCCATGGCGCGAAAGACCGGGCGGCCGATCTTCATCGCGTTGGGATGGAACCGGGTCTTCACGCCGTAGGTGCCGGCGTGTCCGGAGCAGCGCTCCACCGTGTTGAGCGTCACGTCCACGGTCTCGCCGACCAGCTTCAGCATCTCCTCGGTCTTGCGCCCGATCTTCTGCACCCGGCCATGGCACGGCACGTGGTAGCTCACCTTGCCGAGCGGATGCTTGAAGTCCGTCTTCAGCAGTCCGTCCCGATGGCGTGCCATGAGGTACTCGAACGGGTCGAACATCGCGTCCCGGACCGCCGCGGTCTCGGCGCAGTCCGGGAACATCAACGGCAGCTCCTGCTTGAACATCAGGGTGCAGCTCGGGATGGCGCTCAGGATCGCATAGCCCTCGCGGGCATAGCGCGCCAGCACCGGGACGTTGGCAGCCTTGCTCGCAGCCACCGACTCGAGGTCGCCGAGCTCCAGCCGCGGCATGCCGCAGCAGCGCTCCTTCTGGACGATCACGTACGGGATGTCGTTGTGCGCCAGCACCTTGAGCAGGTCGTGGCCGATGCCCGGCTCGTTGTAGTTCACGTAGCAGGTGGCGAACACCGCCACCTTGCCGGGGGACCGTTCGCCATCGACCGCCCGCTGGGGATCACCTTGCGACTTGTCGGCGCTCCATCGGAAGCGACGGGTGGCGAGCGACGGCATCCACGCATCGGGATGCACGCCGAGCGCCTTGTCCATCAGCTGCCGGGCCGGCCGGGTCCGGTTGACCGCGTTGACGGCCTGGACGACGATCGGAATGCCGGCGAACTGGCCGTGGACGTCGGTGGAGGCGAGGAACCGCTCGCCGCGGGTCACGCCGCCCTTGCGGAACTTGATCGCCTTGGCGCGCAGCATCAGGTGCGGGAAGTCGACGTTCCACGGATGCGGCGGCACGTACGGGCACTTCGTCATGTAGCAGAGGTCGCACAGGTAGCAC
>JAEWEW010000161.1 GCA_023389175.1 Pseudomonadota bacterium
AGTCACGAGCTGGCGAGCAGGCTCGCCGACTCCAGGGCCTACCAGGCTGCACGGTCCGGTCCGGTCACCTCAGCGGTAATCCGACTGTACCGCGCTGGTCTGGCTTAAACATACAAGGCGCTTAGCGCCGGGCGCCCCTGAGGCGCTTCGCGCCGGCCGCCCGGCGGCGCCTCATCCGGCGCGAAACTGCCCGCAGGGGTCCTCGCGACCCTGCGGCGCGGCGGTGAACCCGACCAGATCGTAGCCGGACCCGGCCTGCGCGGCCCGTTCGTCGCCAAGCAGCCGGGCCAGGCTGCGCTCCCGCGCGGCCGCGGCGAGGCCCGGCGCCGCCTCGGACCCATTCCCGGGGGCGAGCTCCTCGAAGCCGATCACCAGCGCTTCCCGTTCCAGGGCACCGAGGTAGCGCGGCACCCCGAAATCCCGGCGCACGTGGCCGTTGCCGGCAAGGAGCGCACTGCGGCGCTCGGCAGCATCCAGGAGCGGCAGGGCGAGCGCCGCGTCGCGCAGCCGCTGGGCGCGAACCACCGCCGCAAGCGCCGACGCCGGCAGCGCGCCACAGTGTCCACGCAGCAGCGCCTGCTCGAGCGCGGCCTGGGCAGTGTCGTCCCAGCGGGCGCTCTCCACCACCGCCTGCAGCGCGGGGTCCGCCGGCATGCCGGCATCGCGTCGCAGCTTCTGCGCCGAGGCACGCGAGAAATTGCCTGCGATCCAGCGGGCGTGGCCCTCGAGCGCTGCCTCGAAGAGCGGCCGGTGGGCCGGCCATTGCCACCCGGCGCGATCGAACCGCGCGGCATCCAGCAGCCGGTCGAGAAGTGCCTCCTGATCGCCCTCCGACCCGCCGCCGCGACTCGCCGCGCGACCCTCCGCCGCGGCGCGCGCGTCCCGTTGCGCGCGGGCGAGCGCTTCGTCATGCTCGCGGTCGAGTTGCTCGAAGACGACCGCCGCCGGTCGCCGCGGCCGCTCGCGCAGGAAGTCGCGCAGCAGCGCCGCGCGGATCTCGTGATGGCCGAGGTTGTCGTGCAGCTCGCCCATCAGGACAAGCGGCGCCTGCCGTACGCGATGGCGCACCTCGCGCTCCGGCACGCGCAGGCCGCGGGCCGCATCGAAGAACACCACCTCGTGGCCGCCGCCGCCAAGGCGTCCGGACGTCGCGCAGCCCCCGAGCGTCGCGAGCGCGCCGAGCAACCACTCCCGGCGCCGCATGCGGTCCGTTTCCGTAAGACCTGTAACCGATTCTCAGCCGGGGGCGCGAGCCGCCTCGGGCTGCCGCGAGGGCTCGGCGTCCTGGAAGGCCGCCAGCGCCATGCAGTTGTCGACGATTGCGCTCACCCGAGGATAGGCGGCCAGGTCGACCTCGTAGCGCCGGGCGTTGAACACCTGCGGCACGAGGCAGATGTCCGCGAGGCTCGGCTGGTCGCCATGGGAGAACCTTCCGGCGCCGCCGTCGTCCAGTTGCCGCTCGTAGGCGGCGAGGCCCTGCTGGCACCAGTGCCGGTACCAGGCATCGATCGCCGCCTGGCTCTGCCCCATCTCGCGCTTCAAGTACTTGAGGATGCGCAGGTTGTTGATCGGATGGATGTCGCAGGCGATCAGGCCGGCGAGCGAGCGGACCCGCGCCCGGTCGCGCGGCGACCCGGGCAGGAGCGGCGGTTGCGGATGGGTCTCGTCGAGATACTCGATGATCGCGATCGACTGGGCGATGTGATGCCCGTCCTCCACCAGGGTGGGCACCAGGCCCTGCGGATTCGCCTGGAGGTAGGCCTCGCCGGACTGCTCCCCGGCCGGCAGCCAGATCACCTCCGGCTGCCATTCCAGGCCCTTCAGGTTGAGCGCGATGCGCACCCGGAAGGCCGCCGAGCTGCGGAAGTAGGTGTAGAGGGTCAGCATGGTCCCGGTTCCTCCAGCGCTGGCAGCCACGCGGCTGCGTAAGGTCAAATGTGCAAGGGTCGAATGTATCAGCGCGGCGAACTTGCCGTCGGCGCGACATTCGGCACACCCGGAGACGGACGGCGGTTGACGCTCCCGCACCCGGTTGCCACCATCCTGCCTTCAGGCAAAACAGTTGGCCCATCCATGCAAGCAGTCATCCTCGCCGGCGGATTCGGAACCCGGATCAGCGAAGAAAGCGCCGTCCGGCCGAAGCCGATGGTCGAGATCGGCGGCAAGCCGATCCTCTGGCACATCATGAAGATCTACTCGGCCCACGGCATCAACGACTTCGTGATCTGCTGTGGCTACAAGGGCCACGTCATCAAGAGCTTCTTCAACGAATATTCGCTCGCCAACGCGGATGTCACCTTCGACCTGCGGGCGAACAGCATGCGGATCCACCGCAACGAAGCCGAGCCCTGGAGCGTCACGCTGGTCGAGACCGGCCTCAACACCATGACCGGCGGCCGGATCCGTCGCGCCGCGCCCTACATCCAGGGCGACACCTTCCTCTGCACCTATGGCGACGGCGTGAGCGACATCGACATCGCCGCCTCCATCCGCTTCCACGAGGCCCATGGCGACGAGGCCACGGTCACCGCCGTGCAGCCGCCGGGACGCTTCGGCGCTTTCACGCTGACCGCCGAGAGCTCCCGCATCGAGGCGTTCAAGGAGAAGCCCCAGGGCGACGGGGCCTGGATCAACGGCGGCTACTTCGTGCTGTCGCGCAAGGTGCTCGATCGCATCGAGGGCGACGACACCGTCTTCGAGCAGGGCCCGATGCGGTCGCTGGCCCACGAAGGGCAGCTCCATGCCTTCCGCCACGCCGGCTTCTGGCAGCCGATGGATACGCTGCGCGACAAGCATGTGCTGGAGGAGATGTGGGAATCCGGCAAGGCGCCCTGGAAGCGGTGGTAGCCCGGCTCCCTGCTCCGGCCCAAACCCGGCCGGCGCTCCCCGGAGCCGCCGGCCCTGCCCCGGCGGATGTTGACCTGTTCGGATACAGGGCATTCGCCCCGACCTTAAAATCCCGTTAGATACAGCAATAGCGGACGGCAATCATGACAGTCATTCACTTTGACCGGAAGCTCGACGACGACAGCCGTCGCGAGCGGCTCTACGACGGCGACGTCTTCGTCTACTCGGCGAACGAGCATTCCATGGCGC
>JAEWEW010000246.1 GCA_023389175.1 Pseudomonadota bacterium
GCGCCCCGCGGCCGGCCGCGGGGCGCCGCGCGGCCGCGCGGCCGCGAGCTGCTCGCGCTGGTGGGCCTCTCCGGGTACGAGGACAAGTATCCGTACGAGCTGTCCGGCGGCATGCAGCAGCGCGCCGCGATCGCCCGCGCGCTGGTGCACGATCCGAAGCTGATCCTGATGGACGAGCCGTTCGGTGCGCTGGATGCGCTCACCCGGGAGAAGATGAACCTGGAGCTGCTGCGCATCTGGAAGGAATCCGGCAAGACCATCGTCTTCGTGACGCACGGCATCTCGGAGGCGGTGTTCCTCGGCACCCGGGTGGTGGTGTTCACGGCGGGTCCGGCGCGCATGGCGGACAACTTCGAGATCGAGCTGCCGTATCCGCGCACGCTCGACATGAAGACGCAGGAGCGCTTCGGCGCCTACACTCGCCGGGTGTACAAGCTTCTCGGCATGGAATGAGACCAACCCCCCTTGGGCCTTCGGCCCTACCCCCCTTGAGAAGGGGGGCACCGCCAGCGGACCGGCAAAGCCGGTTCCGCGGCGGTCGCTGGGTGTGCGGCGCCAGGTTCTCCTGGCGATCGCCGGCCGGGATGACGACAATCCGCACCCCTACAACATGACCATACAAACTGCACAAAACGTCGCCATCGAGGCGATCGACCTCTTCGAGCGGGATGTGCGCCTGCGCATGCCGTTCCGCTTCGGGGTGGTCACGCTGACCGAGGCGCCGCAGGCCTTCGCCCGGGTGCGCGTGCGGCTCGAGGACGGCCGTCGCGCCGAAGGCGGTGCGGCAGAGCTGCTCGCGCCCAAGTGGTTCGACAAGGACCCGGCGCTCAGCAACGAGGACAACTTCAACCAGCTGCGCGCCTCGATCGGCGTCGCCGCGGATCTCTACCTGCAGGGCGGGCCGGCCAGCCCCTTCGGCCACTTCGCCAGCCACTACCAGTCGCAGCGCGACCGTGCCGCCCGGCTGGGACTGAACGGGCTCGTGGCCGGCTACGGGCCGGCGCTGATCGACCGCGCCCTGCTGGATGCGGTCTGCCGGGCGCTCGGCCTGCCGTTCCACCAGGCGGTGCGCCAGAACCTGCTCGGCATGGGACCGTCGGAGCTGTGTCCGGACCTCGCCTCGTTCGACATGGCCGGCTTCCTCGCCGGCCTCCAGCCGGCCTCCACCATCAGCGCGCGGCATACCGTCGGCCTGGTGGATCCGATCACCTTCGAGGACCAGTCCGCGCGGGTGGACGACGGCCTGCCGGAGACGCTCGAGGAAGTGGTCAAGGCGTACGGCCATCGCTGGTTCAAGCTGAAGGTCGGCGGCAACATGCAGGCCGACATCGAACGGCTCGCTGCGATCGCCCAGGCACTCGACCGCGTGGAGGGCGGCTACCGCGCCTCGCTCGACGGCAACGAGCAGTACGACGACGTCGACGGCGTTCTGGAGCTCTGGCACCGGATGCGCAGCGAGCCGCGACTCGCGCGCCTGTGCGCGAGCATCAGCTTCATCGAGCAGCCGATCCGCCGCCAGGCGGCGCTGACGCAGAACGTGAGCGGCCTCTCCGCCCAGATCCCGGTGATCATCGACGAGTCGGACGATTCGCTGGACGCCTTCCCCGCCGCGCGCGAGTTCGGCTACACCGGGGTGTCGAGCAAGACCTGCAAGGGCTTCTACAAGTCGCTGATCAACCGGGCGCGCTGCCAGATGTGGAACCACCAGGTGGCGCACGACGAGAGCACCGATCCGACCAACCCGCGCTACATCATGAGCGCCGAGGACCTGACGATCCAGGCCGGGCTCGCGCTGCAGCAGGATCTCGCGCTGGTGTCGCTGATGGGCATCCGGCATGTCGAGCGCAACGGCCATCACTACGTGAACGGGATGGCCGGGCTGCCGGCGTCCGAGCAGGAAGCCTTCCTCGCGGCCCATCCGGACCTCTACGAGCGCAGCCACGGGGCCGTCCGGGTCAGGATCCGCGACGGCACCCTCGCGATCGGCTCGCTCGGCTGCATCGGCTTCGCGAGCGGGCCGCTGCCGCAGTGGGACTCGATGCGCCCGATGGACGTCGCGGCCGCGACCGCCGGCCTGCCGCCCGCGTAGCAGCCATGTCGGCGGCCGGGCAGGGAGACGGCGTGGGCACGAAACCGGCCATGGACGGCGCCGGCGTGCCGGCCGACGCGGCCCGCGGGCCGGGACTGCTGGCAAGGGCGCAGGCCGTCGTGGCCTACTACCTGCCGAGCGTGCTGGTGATGATCGCGCTGGTAATCATCTGGCAGGCGCTGGTGGTCTGGCTCGGGATCAAGGAGTACATCCTGCCGACGCCTTCGGCGGCGTTCATGGAGCTCTTCGACGCCAACTACCGCTGGACGGAGAACCTGCTCGCGACGCTGTACGCGGTCCTCGGTGCGTTCGCGCTGTCGGCGGTGCTCGGCATCGCGCTCGCGGTGGTGGTGGTGTGGAACGACCTGCTGCTGCGCACCGTGATGCCGGTGCTGGTCCTCTTCAACACGCTGCCGAAGATCGCGCTGGCGCCGCTCTTCGTGGTGTGGCTCGGCTACGGCATCTGGCCCAACATCCTCATCGGCACCACCATCGCGTTCTTTCCCATGGTGGTCAACACCGCGGTCGGCCTGGCGGCCGCCGAACCGGAGATGCTGGACCTGGTGCGAACGCTGCGCGCGAGCCGCTGGCAGGTGCTGCGCAAGATCCGCTTCCCGAATGCCATCCCGTACATCTTCGTCGGGTTGAAGCTCGCCGCCACCATGAGCGTCATCGGCGCCCTGGTCGGGGAGTTCGTCGCATCCGAGCGCGGGCTCGGGTCGCTGATCATCACCGGCGGCGTGACCATGGAGACTGCCTCCATCTTCGCGTCCCTCATCCTGATTTCGGTCCTCGGCCTGGTGCTCTACGGCCTGGTGGTGGCGGTGGAGCGGATGGTCGCGCCGTGGGCCCATCGCGAGGACACCACCGTGTAGCAGACCGGGCCGGCCGGCCCCACCCAAGACGAAAACGGAGCGAGACATGACTGCAGCAGCTATCCCATTCCTACAGCGCAACTCCTCGCAACCCGCATCCGCCGCGAGCGCAAGGCGGGCGCCGCGCCGGCCCGGCGCGGGCCGCCTCCGGTTGGCGGCCGCGACGCTCGTGGCCGGCCTCGCCGGCATGGCGCTGTCGCTGCCGGCCGCGGCCGCGGACAAGATCCAGTTGCAGCTCAACTGGTTCCACCTCGCCGACCACTCCCCCATCTACCTCGCGCTCAAGCGCGGCTACTACAAGGAGGAGGGACTCGATCTCACCGTGCTGCGCGGCAGCGGGTCGGCCGACAGCGCGAAGAAGGTCGACCTGGGCCAGTCCGACGTCGGCATCTCGGACGCTCCCACCGTGCTCACCGCGATCAGCAAGGGTGCCAACCTGAAGATGGTGGCAGTGGTCTACGACAAGGCCGGGAACAACGTCTTCTTCCGGAAATCCGCGAACATCAAGTCGCCCAAGGACCTGGTCGGCAAGAAGATCGCGGTGCCGCCCGCGGACTCGCACCGGGTGCTGTGGCCGGCGTTCGCCAAGCTGAACGGGATCGATCCGCAGTCGATCACGCTGGTCAACGTCAAGCCGGAGGGCAAGCAGGCGATCGTGGCCGGCAACGAGGTGGACGGCGCGTTCGACCTCTACACCAGCTACGCCATCTGGGAAAAGGTGCTCGGCAAGGGCGAGGTGG
The DNA here is from genome assembly GCA_023389175.1 of Pseudomonadota bacterium. GTDB lineage: Bacteria > Pseudomonadota > Gammaproteobacteria > Burkholderiales > Burkholderiaceae_E > Lautropia. The sequence continues at coordinate 3,705 of JAEWEW010000246.1, forward strand.
GCAACCTGCTGTGGGCCGACTTCGGCCTGCCGATCTACGGGCACACCTACTTCGTGAACAAGGACACCATCGCCAAGAATCCCAAGCTGATCGAGCGCTTCCTGCGCGCGACCCACAAGGGCTGGCGCGACGCCAAGGCCGATCCGGCTGCCTCGATCGACGCCATGGTGCAGATGGTGCCGGGGCTGGACCGCGACACCCTGCTCGCCACCATGCCGCAGATCCTCGACCTGTGCGTGAC
>JAEWEW010000278.1 GCA_023389175.1 Pseudomonadota bacterium
GTCACTTCATCGAGACGACCCTGCCGGCAGCCGGCTTTCAGGTGAAGGTTGAGGATCGCCAGCCGGCGGCCGCCGTCCAGCTCCAGCGTCAACGCAAGGCCCGGCCGCGTGCGCCGGCCGTCCGGCCCGGCCTGCGAGACCGCCTCCACCAGCTCGAGCCTTGCGCCGAGCGGATCCGGTGCGCCAGGTCCGGACGCCGCGGCCGCCGAAGCGACGCTCACCTGCGGGCGCCATCCGATCGCGAGGTTCTGCCCGATTTCGCTGCCGGCCCACAGCTCCGCAGTGCTCGCGACCCGGTAGCCGGGGCCGAGCAGGATGCGCGCGGCCTCGGCGTCGGACACCTCCTGCAGGAGCACGACATCCGCGTCGGTGGACTGCAGCAGGGCCGCGATCGCGTCGGCCTTCGCCCGCCAGCGGCGCTCGTCCCGCACCGGCGCGAAGATCGCGCGACCACGACCATCGCTGCCGTCGAGCGCGTTGCAGTAGGTGAGCGCTTCGGGTCTGGGCGGCACCGACTGTCCCTTGGCGCGCAACTCGCCGGGCTCGCGCCAGCGCAGCGGCGCGCAGAACCGGCGCCAGGCCTCGAAGCGGCCGGGCGACATGAAGTGCTCGGCGTTGAAGGTGACGATTCGCAGTGGCCGATCGACCGGCGGCGATGCGGCGCCGGCCGGCATGGCGGCGGGGAGGGTCCAGAGCAGGATCCAAAGCAGGATCGTCCTCAACAAGGCGGCAGCCGCCTTCGTGCGCCTGAGTATCGATGACGGGCTTGCGCTGTCCATTGACGATGCAGGAGGCGAGGCTGCCATGATAGAGCCCGTGGTCCGCTTGACTGCATTGCAGCGTGACAAGCGCGTGCGGGCAATCTAACGTTTGCCTACGCCGGCGGACCGATGGCGCCGCACCGCGCAGGAGGGGGACGTGGCTCGGGCAGCGTTGGGCAAGATGCTCCTCGGCAACATCCTGGCGACCGCCGCGATCCGCTACGCCCGGAAGGAAGCGTTCTACTGTGCCGGTACGGACCGGCGCTTCACCTTCGCGCAGACCAACGATCGCTGCAACCGCCTGGCCAATGGCCTGCTGGGCCTCGGTCTCGGCAAGGGAGCTGTCGTCGCCTTCCTCGTGGCCAACCGGGTAGAGGCCGTCGAGATCTACTTCGCGCTCGCCAAGAGCGGCATCGTCGGCATCCCGTTGAACTATCGCCTCGCCGTTCCGGAGATGTGCGACCTGATGCGGTCGATGGGCGCCAGGGCCTTGTTGTATGAAGTGCGCTTCGGCGATTGCGCAGGCGAGGCACGTCGAAGCCTGCCTTCGATCCGGCACTTCGTGCCGATCGGCGGAGACGCCGATGATGGCGAGATCGGCTACGAAGCCTTGCTGGCAGGCGCCAGCGCGGACGAACCGGTCGCGGATCTCGATGAAGCGGATCCCTGCTATTTCAACCTGACCTCCGGAACGACCGGGCTCCCGAAGTCCTATCTGCTGACCCAGCTGAACAACAGCCTGATCGGTCGGATGTTCACGTCCTTCGATACGACCCGCAACGACGTGTTCCTGACGGTCTTCCCGATATTCGGGAGGGTTGGCTTTGCCTGGACCGTTGGCTCCATCTACTTCGGCGTGCGCAATGTCCTGGCCAATTTCGAGCCGCAGGAAACCCTCCGCCTGATTGAAACCGAACGCGTGACCCTGCTCAACCTGGTCGCGACCATGACCGCGATGCTGCTCGTTTCTCCGCGACTAGCGTCTACCGATCTGTCGTCCCTTCGCGCCATCGTCTATGCCGGATCGATGCTGCCGGCCCCGATTCGCGAGCAAAGCATGGCACGACTGTGCCCCGGTCTCTACGAGTACTACGGCATGCAGGAAACCGGCGTGCTCGTGGTCAGCACGCCGGAGGAGCGCCGGGCGCGACCGGATTCGGTAGGGCGCGTACAGGTCTTCTCCGAGGTCAGGATCGTCGACGGCGATGCCCGCGAGCTGCCAGCCGGAGAGATCGGCGAGATCATCGGTCGCTCGCCGAACTCCACGACCGAGTACTACGACGATCCGGTGAGAACAGCGCAGACGTTCAGGAACGGCTGGATCCACACCGGCGATCTCGGCAGCATGGACGAGGAGGGCTATCTCTTCATCCGCGGGCGCATCAAGGACATGATCATCACCGGAGGCCAGAACGTCCATTCGGCCGAAGTCGAGGCGGTTCTGCTTGGCCACCCGGGGGTGGCCGACTGCGCGGTGATCGGTCTTCCCGACGATGTCTGGGGAGAGCGGGTGGTCGCCATCGTGGTGCCCACGGAAGGCGTAGCGGTGGACGAGCAATCGCTTTCCGCCCATTGCCGCCAGTCCCTCGCGGGATTCAAGACCCCGACCCGTTTCGTCTTCGGCAGCGATCCTCTCCCCCGGACACCCACCGGCAAGCTGCAGAAGTTCCTGTTGGTGGAGCGCTATCGAGACGGTGGTGGGACGGACGGCCCCAAGGCGAGATAGCGGCTTGCGATAATGCGGATCGGCCCCACGTCCTATCCTGGGGCCGGCCGGCAATCCGCAGGTCGGCCGGACGACCGGAGAACCACGCCAAGCCATGCGCCGCCATTCGTCGCGAACCACCGCGGCCAGCATCGATTCACCCGAGCTGAGCGGCGCCGGCGCGCCGCGCAAGGCCGCGCGTTCGGAATGGGCCACGCTCAGGGGCCTGCTGCCCTACCTGTGGGAGTTCCGCTGGCGGGTCGGGTTGGCGCTGGTCTTCCTGGTGGCGGCCAAGGCGGCGAACGTCGGCGTGCCGATCGTCCTGAAGGGGATCGTCGATGCCTTGACCGGCGAGGGCGGCGGGACAGCGGTGGGCGACGTCGGCACCGCGGTGCTCGCGGTCCCGGTCGCGCTGGTCGTCGGCTACGGCCTGTTGCGGCTGTCCACGACGGCCTTCACCGAGCTGCGGGAGTATGTCTTCGCGAAGGTCACCCAGCGCACCGTGCGCGAGATCGCGCTGAAGGTGTTCCGGCACCTGCACGCGCTCTCGCTGCGTTTTCACCTGGATCGCCAGACTGGCGGCCTGACCCGTGACATCGAGCGGGGCACGCGCGGGGTCTCCAGCATCGTCTCCTACACGCTCTACAGCATCCTGCCGACACTGATCGAGATCGGCATGGTGCTCGGCTACCTCGCCTGGAACTACGACCGATCGTTCACCCTGATCACCGTCGTCGCGCTGGCGACCTACATCGTCTACACCATCGTCGTCACCGAGTGGCGCACCACCTACCGGCGCGCGATGAACGAGCTGGACTCGCGGGCCAACGTGAGGGCGGTCGATTCGCTCATGAACTACGAGACGGTGAAGTACTTCGGCAACGAGGGCTTCGAGGCGAGGCGCTACGACGAGAGCATGGCGAGCTGGGAGCGGGCCGCGATCAAGAGCCAGACGACCCTCTCGCTGCTCAACGTCGGCCAGTCCGCGATCATCGCCATGGCGGTCACCGCGATGGTCTGGCGCGCGACGGTGGGGGTCGTCGACGGGTCGATGACGATCGGCGACCTGGTGCTGGTGAACGCCTTCATGATCCAGCTCTACATACCGCTCAACTTCCTCGGGATGCTCTATCGCGAGATCAAGCAGAGCCTCGCGGACATGGAACGGCTCTTCGGCCTGCTGGAGCAGCACCAGGAAGTGGCCGACCGACCCGGTGCGCGTCCCCTGCAGGTCTCGGGCGCCACCGTCCGTTTCGAGGACGTGCATTTCGCCTACGATCTGCGGCGGCCGGTGCTGCGCGGCATGAGCTTCGAGCTGCCGGCCGGCTGGACCGTGGCGGTGGTGGGTCCGAGCGGCGCCGGCAAGTCGACCCTGGCCCGGCTGCTCTTCCGCTTCTACGACGTTTCCGGCGGTCGCATCACCATCGACGGCCAGGACATCCGCGACGTCACCCAGGACTCGCTGCGAGCGGCGATCGGCATCGTGCCGCAGGACACCGTGCTGTTCAACGACACCATCCGCTACAACATCGCCTACGGCCGTCCGGAGGCGACGGAAGATGAGGTCGCGGCCGCCGCGCAGGCCGCCCAGCTGGACGGGCTCATCCAGCGCCTGCCTGCCGGCTGGGACACGCCGGTGGGCGAGCGCGGCCTGAAGCTCTCGGGCGGAGAAAAGCAGCGCGTCGCGATCGCTCGGATGCTGCTCAAGGATCCGCCGATCCTGCTGCTGGACGAGGCGACTTCCTCGCTGGATTCGAGGAACGAGCAGGCGATCCAGGAAGCGCTCGCCCGGGTCGCCGCGAATCGCTCCACGCTGGTGATCGCGCACCGGCTTTCCACCATCGTGGATGCCGACCGCATCGTCGTGCTCGACGAGGGCCGCGTGGTGGAGAGCGGGCGGCACGAGGAGCTGATCGCGCTCGGTGGCCGCTATGCCCAGCTCTGGGAACTGCAGGGGCGCGAGGCCGAGGCCGCCGATGCGCAGGCGCGGGACGACGGCGGCGACGACAGCGAGGACCGTGCCGTGGCGGCCATCACGCCGACGATCTCCTAGGACCGGGTTCGCTGCGCCAGTCCCGGCGCGGCACAGTGAGGCCGGAGTGGCCTATGCGCGCCGGGTCCGGAAGGTGATCGACCAGCGTCGGGCCGTGCCCGCGGCGACGCTGTGCTGCCACCGCCACCGGGCGGTGCCCCGGATGGCATAGATTGAGCGCGGTGCCACCACGAGCCGCAGGATGTCGGCGGGTTTCGGCCGCACCGGCGGCCACGGCCGGAAACGCAAGACGCCCTCGGCGCCGAGCGAGACGCCGGCGACATCCTCGAACGCCGGCACGTCCCGATGCCAACCAAGCGGCGCGCCAGGCGGATACTCCGCCACCAGCGCATGCACCAGCGCCTCTGGCGTGACGCCGAGCCAACCGGCAACCCGATCGCGCAACGGATGGAGTGCCGGAGCCAACTCCGCCGCCGGCAGCAGGCGGTTGCTGTCGTAGTCGAAGCTGCCGCCGAAGCTCGCGACCCGCCGCCGCGCGGTGTACGACTTGTAGCGGGCCGCCTGCAGGTCCAGCGTGCCGATGAGCTGGATCAGGCCGGCTTCCTCCTGCGCGGACAGGAACTCCGGCTGGTACGCGAGCCCTTCCGGCAGCGGCGCGGGCGGCGGAGGCGGCAGATCGAAGAGCGTGCCCTGGACCACGGTTGAGCGTAGCACGTCCGCTGCCGCGAGGAGGCCGGCGACCCGGCCGGCACTTTACCTAAGTTGACTACGTCGCGCGGACGTCGGCGCCTAGAATGCCTTGGCCATCGGCGTTCGTGGCTCGGGACGCAGCCGCTGGCGACGCTCTTCAATTCTTGCTCGGGAGAGGGGCCATGGCGAACGGGATCGCGTCGATCGACACCGTGACCGAGAAGATCTACGCCATGGTGCTTTCGCCGGAGGTGGCAGGGTCGGCCGTGTCGGCGATCTGCGAGGTCCTTGGCGCGGATGCCGGTTCGCTGATTCGTGTTTCCCCGGAAGGCGGCTTGCTTGAGATGCATGCGTTCAACCACGACGAGGCGGCGCAGCGAGACTACGCTGCCTACTATCACCAGCTCGATCCGGGACTGAATCTGGTTCGAGCTGTCGACGTCGGGGCTGTCGCCATGGACGAGGCACTGTTCGACGAGCGTATCCCTGCGCAGCGCGAGTATGTCCACGACTTCTGCTATCGGCACGGGATCCGTTGGGTGTTCGGCGCCAAGGTCGCGGAGGATGCTAGCGGCCTTGCCTGTATCAGCCTGCAGCGGCGGATGGGCAGGCCGGCCTTTCGTTCGGATGATGCCGCCGTCAGGATGCAGTTGATGGCCCACCTCCAGCGCGCGTCGCTGATCGCGGCGTCTCTCGCGTCGCTGCGTCGGGAGAACGCCATCCTTGCAGACGCACTGCATGCCTTCGGTTCTGCTGCCCTCGTGGTGGACAAGAAGGGTTCGGTGAGGCATGCCAACCGGTCGGCGGAGTCGCTCCTTGCGGCTGGAAGCCCTTGCCGGTTCAGAATGGGGCATCTTGCCTGGACTGATCCGACGGCGGACCAACGGTTGTCGACCGCGCTTCGCGCCGCCTGCGGCAACCCGCCTCGGGCGACCGCCATGCGGTTCGTGAGCTCCGGTGGCGAGCTTCATGTTCGGGTCGTGCCGATTCCGGCTGCCGGTACATCCGGATTTCCCTGGACAGAGCCGCTGGCGCTGGTCGTCATCGCTGACCCGATGGCGCAGCATCCGACGGCCGAGGCGGTCGCTCAACTTTTCGGCTTGACCGGGGCGGAGGCTCGGCTGGTCTCTGCGCTCTCGCGCGGACAGTCTCTGGAGCGGATCGCCGCCTCCACCGGCGTCTCAAGGAACACGCTGCGCACGCAGCTCGCCAGCGCCTTCGCCAAGACCGGCACGGCGAGCCAGGCGCAGCTGGTGTCGTTGGCCCGGACGCTGCCGGATCTGAGAGTGTCCTAAAGCCAGTCCGCTACAGCACGGTCAGCGTCCCCGCCTGCGGATCGATCGCGACCTGCGCGCCGTCCGGCACCGCGTCGGTCACGTCCTCGTCGAAGCCGGCGAGCATGGTGATGTCCCCGTGCGCCGCGCCCTGGGCCAGGATGGTGTTCACGCTGTTGAAGACGATGGCAAGCGGTGCCTTGCCGCGCGAGCGCATCTCGTGCAGCATCCACGCGCTTGCGACGCCGCCCTTGGCGGTGTCCAGCACCAGGATCCGGCCGACGTAGGAGCGGCCGGCCAGCTTGTGCGACGGCCGCGAGAACACGCCGGCGAGGCGGTCGAGATCATAGCGCGCGGAGAAGCCGTCCTTGGCCACCATCGCCTCGCCCTGCACCGGCGCGCCCATCGCATGCCGGGCCTTCAGCACCTTGCGGTTCACTGTCCTTCCTCCTGACGCTGGCGGGATATCCGGCTCATGGCAGCTCCCCGGTGCAGGCCGCCGCGACGCAGCGCTCCATCGATGCCAGCAACGGCATGTAGCCATAGCCGCCCAGGATGTTGACCATCTTGGCGCTGTTGGTGGCGAGCCGCTTCCACCCGTTCGCTTCCGCGATCTCGCGGGCATAGGACTGGTAGAAGCACATGCCCGAGAGTACCGTGCCGCCGGCCGACTCGATCCGCGCGGTGTAGCCGAAGCGATCGGCATCGGGCTTGACCTGCGGGCTGGTCACCGCAAGCAGCGGTACGGTGAATCGCTTGCCGTCGCAGAGGTCGGCCAGGTCACGCAGCTCGTAGAGGCTGAGCTGCGGCGCGGAGAACACCACCACGTCCACGCCGGTCTGCGCGGCGTAGGCCTGGCGCAGCGCCTCGATCTCGGCCTGGCCGACGCGCTGCACCGGGAGCTTCTCGCCGCCCACGTCGGCCGTCGTCGTTGCCTCCGGCGTCACGCCCACCAGGTGAAAGAGCGCGACCGAGCCGAAGCTCGCCATCGCGGCGCCGAAGTGCTTCAGCTGGTCGGATCGCGGCGGGCGTTCGATGCCTTCGATCACCGGTACCGCCCAGTAGTTGCCCGCCATCCGCCCGATCACGCCACCGAGCGCACCCCATTCGTCGAGTCGCTCCGGCGAAAGCTCCACCCGGACGCGCAACGTCGCTCGGCGCACCGCGTCGAGGTGGAAGCCGTATCGCGGGGTCCGACCGGTGATGCCTGCGGCGAGCGCCGACGGCCCGCCTTCGAAGTTGGAGCGGGCGCCGCAGACGGCGTTCGAATAGATCACGACGCCGGTATCGCCGAAGGCGACATGCTCTCCTCGGGTCGGCGCCTGGATGGTCTGGTAGTTGATGCAGGTGTCGGTCATGGCGACGCCGAGCTTCTCGAACGCGGCGATGGCGCGGCGCTCCAGGTTCAGCATCCAGTCCGCCTGGCCAAGCTTGCCGGCCTTGGCGAAATCGGTGCCGCGCGGATCGGTGATGGTCGGAACGCGCACGCGCCGGCTGCGCTCGGGGCCGGCGGCGAGACGCTCCAGCCAGGCGACGCCCGCCTCCCCCAGGCTTTCGGTATCGGCCATGATGTGCGCCTGCGTGACCGGCACGAAATCCTCGGCGCCGAAGAACCGTCCGACCTTCACCTGATGCTCGATGGCGAGCCGTGGCACTTCGCCGAGCTCTCCGGCGAGCATCGCCTGCTCCTCGTCGTTCAGCCTCATCGCCTGCTTCCTCAGTTCACCTGGGCGCCGGACTTGCGCACGGCGTCGCCCCACTTGGTCACCTCGGACTTCTGGAAGTTCGCGAGCGACATCGGATCCGGCGACGGCACGACGCCGAGATCGCCGAGCTTCTGCCGATAGGCGTCGGACTTCACGATCCGGCCGATCTCGGTCGCGAGACGCTCGCGCACGTCCTGCGGCAGCTTCGCTGGCGCGAAGACGCCCCACCAGGCGGTGGTCTGGAAATCCTTGAGCCCGGACTCCGCGATGGTGGGGACATCCGGAAGCTCGGGCGAGCGGTCGCTCGCGCTCACGGCCAGCGCCCGCAGCTTGCCGGCCCGGATGTGGTGGATCACCGACTGCAGCGGGTCGAACATCATCGGGATCTGGTTACCCAGCAGGTCGTTGATCGCGGGAGCGCTGCCCTTGTAGGCGATGTGGCCGAGCTTCACGCCGGCGGCGGTCGCGAACATCTCGCCGGTGAGATGGCCTGGCGTGCCGCTGCCGGCCGAGCCGAAGATCACTTCGCCGGGTGCCTTGCGGGCCCGCTCGATCAGCTCGGCGACGGAGCGGATCGGCACTGAAGGATGCACCACCACGGCGACCGGGGCGCTCGCGACCAGGGCGATCGGCGTGAAGTCCCGCACCGGATCATGCGGCAGCTTGCTGTAGAGCGCCGCGTTGATCGCGCTGGTGCCGACCGTGCCCATCAGGATGGTGTGGCCGTCCGGCGCCGCCTTCGCCACCAGGTCCGCGCCGATCGTGCCGCCCGCGCCGCCGCGGTTCTCGACGACCACGGACTGGCCGAGCGCTTCGCCCAGCAGCGCCGCGAGCGGCCGGGCCACGATGTCGGTCGGGCCGCCCGGCGGGAACGGGACCACCATGCGGATGGCGCTCTGCGGAAAGGACTGGGCGTGGGCACGCGGCGCCAAGATGCCGAATGCCGCAACCAGCAGCATGCCGGCGAGAACGGCGCCGGCAGGCGGGAATCTGCGGATCGGGTCGAATGTCATGGAAGCTCCTCCGTGGTGTGTCGCTGCGGTATGCGGGTAGTCATGGCTTGCCGTCTGCCTTCGCCGAGCGCCCGGCCGCGGCCCGAGAGGCGGGTTCGCTGCCGGATCCCTGGTCGGTTCGCCGCAGGGCGCGGGCGATCTCAATCGGGCCGGGCACCCGAAGCCGGAACTCGTATCGCTCGGGGACGATGTAGATGCGCATGAGCTCGAGCAGGCGCTGCGCGGGGGAAACGGAGCGGCGCTCCATCACCAGCACCGGGCTTCCCGCGGCAAGTCCCAGGTCGCGGGCCACCGGACGGGCCGCCGTCTCGCAGCGGATGGCGACGTCGGCGCTGAAGACCTGCTCGCCGAGGAACTGTGCCACGATCTCGTACACCGTGAGACGTGCCGCGCGTGCATGCCCGAGGCCGGCGGCCTTCGCCGGCAACCAGGCCACCACCAGCGCAAAGGGGCGGCCGTCCAGCGAATAGCGGCGGCGCAACCGTACGGGAAGGTCGATTCCCTCCGGCAGGAACCGATCCGCCCGACCCGCGCCCGGCTCGAACTCGAGCAGCTCGGTTTCCGGTTCGATCCCCTGGCCGCGCAGCGCGTCGTAGAAGCCCTGGAGCACGCCCAGGTCGTGGTGCAGCATCGGGGCGGCGACGTAGCTGCCCTTGCCGCGCATCGTCTTCACGCGGCCGTTTCGGGCAAGCAGCGCCATGGCCTGGCGCACCGTCACCCGGCTCACGCCGTGCTGCGCCATCAGCTCGGGTTCGGTCGGCAGACGTCCACCGCCGGGAAACAGGCCTTCGTCGATCTGGCGGGCGAGCAAGGAGGCAAGCTGCTGGTAGAGCGGCTCGGCGCTGTCCCGAACCAGCACCGGCCCCGGAGCCCGGCTGCGGTGCGCGGGGACACGGGCGCTTCGGTCATGCGGCATGGCTTTCGCGCTCCCCCGGGTCGAGTGGTGGCATGAACAGGCGCCAGGGCGGGGCGCCTTCGGCGAGACGTCTCAATACGTCCTATGATGCTAGGACGCCATCCTCACGCCGTCAACGGCGTCACCCGATTCCCGCCGCTGCGATGGTTAAACTGCCGTGCGACGCATGAGGAAGGCGGGATGGGTGATACCGAGGCAAAGCCGGAACAGGCCGGCACGAGCGGCACGTCGACGGCCCGGTCGACGCCCGTGCCTGCCTCCACCGGCGAGATGCTGCGGCACGCGCGCCAGCAGCAGCGCATCAGCCAGCTGGAGTTGGCACTGCGCGTCGGTGCCTCCCAGCGTCACCTGAGCTTCCTCGAGACCGGGCGGGCCTCCGCGAGCCGCGGCATGCTGATCGCGCTCGCCGACGCGCTCGGCATGAGCCCTGCGGGCTGCAACCAACTGCTGCTCGCGAGCGGCTTCGCGCCGCGCTACAGCCACCGTCCGCTCGGCGACCGGCTGATGGCGCCGGTGCGGGAGGCGCTGGACCACCTGCTCGCACTGCACGAGCCGCTGCCCGCGTGGGTGATCGACCCCTGCTGGAACGTGCTGCAGTTCAATCGCGGTGCCGACCTGCTGATCGACCGCCTGACCGGCGTGGGGCTCACGGCCAGGATGGCGAATGCAAGCGGATCGGCGGACGCGCCGCCCGATGGCGGCTCCGCTTCCGGGGCCGGCACCGACGGCGTCAATATCCTTGCCGCGATCCTGCATCCCTCCGGGCTGCGGCCGTTCATCGAGAACTTCGACGAGGTTGCCGCCTTCCTCCATCATCATGCGAGGGCCGAGGCCGCGCACACGCCGGCGCTCGCAACGCTGCTGGAGCGGCTCGCGCCGCTCTGGCCGCCGGCGGTGGCGAGTCGCGACGGCGACCCGGGAGCCGCGCCGTCATCGCCGGTCCTGGCCACGCGGCTGCGCACGCCCTTCGGCCCGCTCGCGTTCTTCTCGGCCATCACCACCTTCGGCACGCCGCTCGACATCACCGTGGCGTCGCTGCGGGTGGAGCACCAGTTCGCCGCAGACGCGCAGACGCTGGCCGCCATGCGCGAGCTCGCCCGGCAGGGCGCTGTGCAGGGACCGATACGTGACTGGCATGCGCATGTCTACTACGACCCGCAGGCGACCCGCGCCAGTGCCCAGCGCCTGCGCGACCTGCTGGCCGAGCGCTTCGATGTCCGGTTGGGTCGCTGGCATGACCTGCCGGTCGGGCCGCATACCGCGGCGATGTACCAGGTGGTCTTCCGCGCCGACCAGTTCGCCGAGGTGGTGCCCTTCCTGATGCTGGAGCGTCGCGGCCTCAGCGTGCTGGTGCATCCCAACACCGGCGCCCCGCGCGACGATCACCTGGTGCATGCGAGCTGGCTCGGCGAGCCGCTCGCGCTGAAGGGCGAGGTGCTGCCGGTCGTCGAGCCCTGAAGGGCCGCCCGGCCGGCGGCGCCATGTCTCGCCGCTGCTATCCCGCGGCGATGTCGCTCCAGGTCCGCTCCATCGTGGACTCGAATACGCCGTCGCCGTCCGCGTCGACCTCGATGCGCACGCCGGTCGGCGAAGTGACGGTCAGCCTCGCGGCGCTGCCGCCGGATTCGCGCACGAGCAGGGATCCGGCCGACGGGTACTCGCCGACCGCGCCGCTGAACGGTTCGGGATTGGAGATGACCACCACGGTGGCCATGCTGGAATCGATCACCGTCGCGTCGACGCTGTAGGCATAGGTCCCCGCGGTCGCATCGGTACGGGCGTCGAGCATGAAGGCGCGCAGCTCGCCATCGGTGTCCGCGCCGCTCATCCGAAACGACGAACCGGACACGCTGGCCTCCACCACTTGCGCCGGAACGCTCTGGATCGAAGCCCGGATCCTGAACCCGCCGTCCACGACTTCGGTCTGGGTGCCGTCGGAGATGCTGAACGAGCTGAACATGATGTCGGCGCCGAGGCTGCGCGCCGCATCGCCGGGCGCTCCTGTCAGCTCCAGTCCGGTGAGGCTCATCCTGCCGTTGATCGCCCAGCCGGCATTGGCGCAGCTCGCAAAGTCGAAGTGTGCCGAGTCTCCGGTGGAGGCGTCGCCGCTGTCGTCGGCATCGTCCATGGTCATGGTGATCGAGCCGCCGCCGTCGCATGCGAGGGACTGGGAGCTCACGGCCTTCTCGGCGCGCGCCGACGAGCCGCCCGCGTATCCGGCGAGGAGCTCGAGCCGCCTCATTGCGAGGTCGACCATCGACGGCTTGCCGCGCTGGCCGGCCTCCCGTTGGCCGGCGTCCTTGAGACCGAGCGTGGTATCGGAAGCGTCCAGGCCCATCCCGTAGAGCGAGTCCGAGGCCCGGAATGCGTTCGAGACGATCGGGGCGGCATTCTGTTCAGTGATCCGGACCGACCCGCCCGACCCGCCCGGGGTATCGCCTCCGCCGCCTCCGCCGCAGGCCGCCAGTGAAAGCAGCAGCGCCACCGCGCATGCGCCGGCCGACGGCCGCGCCAGTGTCCGGACCACGGACCGGCGGCAGGCCGGGAGGAAAGAACTCGAACTCATTGACTCACCCCAGGAGAAATGACGACGGCGCGCCGCAGGAGCCGGCAAGGCAGGCCCGGGCAATGCGGCGACAAGCGGACTTTGTCACGCGTGACCGGGGTGCCCAAGGCGTCGTGCGCCGGCCGGGCCATATCGCCGACGGGCGGCGACCCGCACGGTGGTCGACTACTCCTTGCGATACTCGTGCCTTGCCGTATTCACCCAGGACAGGCGAAACTCCACCGGGCGGTCGTCCAGCGTGTAGGCGACGCGGTGAACCTGCAGCAGCGGTGCGCCCTTGGGCAGCTTCAGCAATGCCGCGACATCGGCCGGCGCCGCGGCGGCCCGCAAACCCTCGGAGACACGCATGACCGAGACACCGAAGCCGTGCTCGTAGAGGTGATAGATGGTGTTGGACCGGTCACGCAGGCGTGAGAGGGTCAGGCCGGGGAAGACCGCAGCCGCGACGGTGATGTCGTCCACGCCGACCGGGGCCTCGTCCAGCCACAGCGTATTGCGGAATTCGATCACGGGCGCCTTCTGCGGGATGCCGAGCGTGGCCGCCACCGCTTCGCCGGCTCGCCCCCGGCGAAAGTCCTCGAGCCTGACCTCGGGATAGTGGTGCCTGCCGTCCTGGCCGACGATACTGAAGTAGAGGAACCGCAGCGCCTCGCCGCGATGGCTCGCGACGAAGGTGCCGCGGCCCTGCTGCCGCAGCAGCACGTTCTCCGCGACCAGCTCGTCGATCGCCTTGCGCAGGGTGCCGATGGACACGCCGTAGCGAGCCGCGAGCCGCGGCTCGGTCGGGATCGCCTGGCCCGGCTTCCACTCGCCCGCGCCGAGCGATTCGGTGAGCCGGCGCTTCACCGCCTTGTAGAGCGGGCCGCCGGCATGCAGCGAGATATCCTCGGGTCGGTTCATCGGGCTCGGCTGTCCAGGGCCATATTCATTCAGATGATATAGTTGATTTCGCGGCGCGCAAGGACTAGCATGCGCGCCAGGCAATCGCTGGAGGAGGCGCAGATGATTCACGTAGTGCTGCATGACGCCAAGGACACGGTCGCGGTGGCGGTCGTGGAGGGTATCAAGGCGGGGGCCACGCTGAACGCGTGGATCATGGACGACGACAAGACCATCACGGTCAAGGCGGCGCAGGACATTCCGATCGGTCACAAGGTGGCCCTGAAGGACATGGCCGTGGGTGACACGGTCTACAAGTACGGCGTCGACATCGGCAAGGTGGTCGCGCCGATCAAGACGGGCGAGCATGCCCACGTGCACAACATCAAGACCAAGCGCTGGTAGGCAAGGGGACCGACATGGCAGTAATCGACAGGAACACCACCTTCTGGGGCTACCGTCGCGAGAACGGGCGCGCCGGCGTGCGCAACCACGTCATCATCCTGCCGTTGGACGACCTGTCCAACGCGGCCGCCGAGGCGGTCGCGGCGGCGATCAAGGGCACGATGGCGATTCCCCACCCCTACGGCCGGCTGCAGTTCGGTCCGGACCTGGACCTGCACTTCCAGACGCTGATCGGCACCGGCTCCAATCCGAACGTTGCCGCGGTGGTGGTGATCGGGATCGAGGACGGCTGGACCAAGCGGGTAGTGGACGGCATCGCGGCCACCGGCAAGCCGGTGGTCGGCTTCGGCATCGAGCTGCACGGCGACCATGACACCATCATGCGCGCGTCCAAGGCGGCCAAGCAGTTCGTGCAGCACGCCACCTCCCTGCATCGCGTGGAGTGCCCGATCGCGGACCTCTGGGTGTCCACCAAGTGTGGCGAGTCCGACACCACGTCGGGCTGCGGCGCCAATCCCACCGTGGGCAACGCCTTCGACAAGCTGCATCCGCTCGGCACGACCCTGGTCTTCGGCGAGACCTCGGAGATCACCGGCGGCGAGGACATCGTGGCGGCTCGCTGCGCCAACGACGCGGTTCGCGAGCGCTTCATGTTCATGTTCAATCGCTACCAGGACATGATCAACCGGTGGCGCACCACGGACCTGTCCGAGTCCCAGCCCACCAAGGGCAACATCGCCGGCGGCCTCACCACCATCGAGGAGAAGGCGCTCGGCAACATCCAGAAGATCGGCAAGAAGTGCACGGTCGACGGCGTGCTGGACAAGGCCGAGGTGCCGACCCATCCGGGCCTGTGGTTCATGGACTCCTCGTCCGCGGCGGCCGAGATGGTGACGCTCTGCGCGGCCTCGGGTTTTGCGGTCCACTTCTTCCCCACCGGCCAGGGCAACGTGATCGGCAATCCCATCCTGCCGGTGATCAAGCTCTGCGCCAACCCGCGGACGGTGCGCACCATGAGCGAGCACATCGACGTGGACTGCTCCGGGCTGCTGCAGCGCGAGCTCACGCTGGACCAGACCGGCGACAAGCTGCTCGAATGCATGCTGGCCACCGCCAACGGGCGCTGGACCTCGGCGGAAGCGCTGGGCCACCGGGAGTTCGTGCTGACGCGGATCCACGAATCCGCATGACGATAGGACGTCCCCCGAGGCGGCCAGCGGCCGGGCGAAGCCCGATCCGCGGTTGCCGCCTGGCCGGCATTCTTCGGTAGCGGCTGCAGTCATGCGGATCGTGATCACGGAGTTCATGGATGAGGCGGCGGTCGCGTCGCTGCGTCCCCGCTTCGATGTCGACTATGAGCCCACCCTGGTGGATGACCGCCGCTCGCTGGTCGCAAGGCTGGCCGGCGCGCAGGGCCTGATCGTGCGCAACCGCACCCAGGTGGATGCGGATCTGCTCGCTCGCGCACCGGCGCTGCGGGTGGTGGGGCGCCTCGGCGTGGGCCTGGACAACATCGACATGGCCGCCTGCAAGTCGCGCGGCATCACCGTCTTCCCAGCCAGTGGCGCCAACGCGCTGGCGGTGGCGGAATACGTCGTCATGACGGCGATGCTGCTCCTGCGCGGCATCCTGCCGGCGACCGCGCAGGTCGCGGCCGGACAGTGGCCGAGGGCCGCCTTCTCCAACGGTCGCGAGACGGCCGGCAAGACGCTGGGGCTGGTCGGCTTCGGCGACATCGGGCGGCTCACGGCGTCGCTTGCCATTGCGATGGGCATGAACGTGGTGGCGAGCGACCCGGCGCTGCCGGCCGATTCGCCCCTCTGGCGCGAGCGCAAGGTCCGCGCGCTGCCTCTCCCGGAGCTGCTCGCGGAGGCCGACGTGGTGAGCCTGCACGTGCCGCTCACCGCCGGCACCCGTGGCTTGCTCGACGCCGAGCGCATCGGCCTGATGAAGCCCGGCTCGGTGCTGATCAACAGCTCCCGGGGCGGCGTCGTCGACGAGGCGGCGCTCGCCCAGGCCCTGCGCTCGGGCCGGCTCGCGGGCGCGGCGCTCGACGTCTTCGCCGACGAGCCGCTGCCGGCAGGATCGGTGCTGGCGGACGTGCCCAACCTGATCCTCACCCCGCACGTGGGCGGCCTGACGATGGAATCGAACCAGCGCGTGAGCAGCATGGTGGCCGAGCGGGTCAGCCGCTTCCTCGGCGTCGATTGATCGCCGGCGCTGCGCCCGCGCTTCCTCGCAACTCTCATGATGGACCTTCCATGACCCGCCTGCCGATTGGAGCGCTGGAGCAACTGGTCGCGCGCGTGCTGGAGCGCGCCGGCGCGAACCCGGCGATGGCGCGCGCCACCGCGGTCGCGCTGGTCGCCGCAGAAGCGGAAGGCATGGGCTCGCACGGGCTGTTCCGGGCGACGCAGTATGCCGCGCATCTGCGCAACGGGCGGGTGGACGGCGCGGCCGTGCCTCGCGTGGTCGCGCAGAAGGCGGCGGCCTGCCTGGTCGATGCCGCCGACGGCCTGGCCTTCCCGGCATGCGAGCTCGCGGTGAGCGAGGCAATCGCGCGCGCCTGCGAATGCGGGGCTGCGTTCGCCGGCGTGACGCGCAGCCACCACTTCGGCGTCGCGGCGTATCACCTGGAGCCGGTCGCGCGGGCCGGCATGGTCGGGCTCGCCTTCGGCAACTCGCCGGCCGCGATGCCGGCCTGGGGCGGGCGTCGCGCGATCTTCGGCACCAATCCGGTCGCAGCGGTGTTCCCGCGACGCGGCGCGCCGGCACTGGTCGTGGACCTGTCGCTGTCAGAGGTGGCCCGCGGCAAGCTCATGGTCGCCGCCCGGGAGGGACGCCCCATTCCCGAAGGATGGGCCGTGGACCGCGACGGCAATCCCACGACCGATGCCAAGGCGGCGCTCGACGGGATGATGCTGCCCGCGGGCGGCGTGAAGGGCGCGATGCTCGCCCTGGTGGTGGAGCTGCTGTGCTGCGCGCTGACCGGCGCCTCGTTCGGCTTCGAAGCCGACTCCTTCCTCGCCGAGACCGGCAACCGGCCACGTGTCGGCCAGGCCTTCTTCGTGGTCGATCCGGGAGCGCTTGCGGGACAGGGTGTCTTCCACGAGCGGCTGGAATGCGTGGTCGCCACCATGCTGCTCGACGAGTCGGTCAGGCTGCCTGGCGCGCGGCGACGCGCGCTGCGCGACGCCGCGGAGCGGGAAGGCATCGAGGTGCCGCCGGCGGTGCTCGAAGGCC
>JAEWEW010000345.1 GCA_023389175.1 Pseudomonadota bacterium
TCATGCTGCCGATCGGCATCCTGCACCACATCGCCGCGGACCTTCGGGTGACGGTGGCGGGCGCCGGCGCGCTGATGTGGGCGGCCGGCGTGACGCTCGCGATCGGCGCACCGGCGATGGCCTGGGCGACCAGCCGCTTCGACCGGCGGCGACTGCTGGTGGCCGCGCTTGGCGTCTACGTCGCCGGGCATGCCGCGGCGGCGCTCGCCACCGACTTCGGCTGGCTGCTCGGGCTGCGCCTGCTCACGCTGGTCGGTGCCGCCATCTTCTCGGCACAGGCGGCGGCGACGGTCGGTCTGATGGTGCCGCCGGCGCGGCGCGCTGCAGCGATCGCGTTCGTGTTCATCGGATGGTCGGTCGCGGCAGCCGCGACGGTGCCGCTCACCAGCTGGGTCGGCGCCGTGGCCGGCTGGCGCAGCGCCTTCTGGATGGTGGCGGTGGCGAGCGCCGCCACGGCGGCCTTCGTTGCCGCCGCCTTGCCCGCCGGACTGCGAGTGGCACCGGTTTCGCTGCGCACCTGGCTGGACGTGGGACGGGACCCGGTGCTGCCGGTGGTGCTCGCGGTGACGGTGACGCAGATGACCGGCGCCTTCGTGCTCTACACCTACATCGCGCCGGAGGTGGAGCGGCGGCTGTATCCGTCGCCGACGCTGGTCGCGGGTTTGCTCGCCTGCTTCGGCGTGGCCGGCGTGCTCGGTAGCGCCGTCACCAGCGCGATCGCCAGCCGCTACGCGCCGGGCCGGCTCGTCTCTGTCGGGCTCGGCATCGCCGCGACCGGCGTCCTCTGCGTCGCACTCGTGCCGCCCTGGCCGGTGCTGTACGCGCTCGCCTTCTTTCTCTGGGGCCTCGCCGGCTTCGCGGTGCAGTCGCTCCAGCAGGCACGGCTGATCGCGGTGCGGCCGGCATTCGCGCCGGCGACCGCCGCGCTCAACAGCGCCGCGATCTACCTGGGACAGGCGCTCGGCGGCGCGATCGGCGCTCTGGTGATTGCAGCCGGCCACCCCGCGTGGCTCGCCTGGATCGCCTTCGCGCTGGTGGCCGCCTCGGTGGGCGTCTCGATCGCGGCCGACCGGCGGGCCGGCCGCGGGACCGCGCCTACTCCATGACCACGGCCGGCTCGCCGAACTGGCGGGTGAACAGGTCGCGGTAGAGGCCCCGGCCCGAGGCAAGCAGCCGATCGTGGCCGCCGTCCTCCACGATGCGGCCGCGGTCGAGCACCACGATCCGGTCCATGCGGCGAAGGGTGGAGAGCCGGTGGGCGATCACCAGGGTGGTGCGGCCCTCCATCAGCCGCTCCAGGGCTGACTGCACCAGCGCCTCGCTCTCGCTGTCGAGGCTGGAGGTGGCCTCGTCGAGCAGCAGGATGGGTGCATCCGCCAGCATGGCGCGGGCGATGGCGATGCGCTGGCGTTCGCCGCCGGAGAGCTTCACCCCCCGCTCGCCCACCGGCGTGTCGTAGCCGCGCGGCAGGCCGACGATGAACCCGTGCGCATTGGCGGCTCGCGCGGCCGCCTCGATCTCGGCCTGGCTCGCGCCGGGCCGGCCGTAGCCGATGTTCTCGGCGAGCGAGCGATGGAACAGGATCGGATCCTGAGGCACCACGGCGATCTGCCGGCGCAGCGACGCGCGGGTGACCGCGGCGATGTCCTGGCCGTCGATGAGGATGCGGCCGTCCTGCAGCGGATGCAGGCCGAGCAGCAGCCGTGTCAGGGTCGACTTGCCGGAGCCCGAGCGCCCGACCAGCCCGACCCGCTGGCCTGGCGGGATCCGCAGCTCGAAGTCCTGGAAGAGCGGCGCGGCCGCGTTCTCATGCCGGAACTGCAGGCGGTCGAAGGCGATTGCGCCGGCCTCGACGACCAGCGGTCGGGCACCGGGTCGGTCGAGATCCTCCGGGCGCTCCGACATGAGCTGCGCCAGCTCCTCCATCTCGTTCAGCGCCTTCTGCAGGTCGCGCACGTTCATCCCGACATTCCTCAGGTAGCCCTGCAGCACCAGGAAGGCAGTGATGACGAAGGCGAGGTCGCCGACGCTCGCCGCGCCGGTGCGCCACAGCCAGAGGGCGACCGCGAGCGTGACCGCCTGCAGCAGGAGCAGCACCAGCGACTGGAAGAAGCCGAAGGCGGTGCCCCGCATCCAGGCGCGATGGGTGCGGTCGCGCCACTTGCGCGCCACCCGATCGAGGCGGGCGCGCTCGCGCGGCTCGGCGCCGAACAGCTTGACGACCAGGTTGCCGCCGATCGAATCCGCAAGCGCGCCACCGAGCCGCGAATCCCACAGGTTGGCGAGGCGCGACATCGGCGAGACCAGCTTCACCGACACCAGCGCCACCACCACGACGTAGAGCAGCACGCCGATGCCGGTC
Source organism: Pseudomonadota bacterium (assembly GCA_023389175.1). Taxonomy (GTDB): domain Bacteria; phylum Pseudomonadota; class Gammaproteobacteria; order Burkholderiales; family Burkholderiaceae_E; genus Lautropia. The sequence goes on from JAEWEW010000345.1 coordinate 2,363, forward strand.
ACCAGCCCGACCAGCGGCATGTGGATCGCCAGCAGCGCGGTGGTCCCGGCCATCACCACGAGCAGCGGGATCAGCTCCACCAGCACCGTGTCGTTGAAGAGGTCGATCGCCCAGGTGCCGCGGGTGACCGCGCGCACCGTCGAGCCGCCGAAGTGGCTCGCATGCCAGTCGAGGCCGCGGCTCTGGACCCGCTCGAAGCCATCCCGGATGGCACGGCTCATCGCCGCGAGCGTGAGCCGGATGATGCCGAACCAGGTGCCGTGGCGGGTGACCACCCCGACGGCCGCCAGCGCGAGGAAGATCACGGTCGCGCGGATGGCGGCGTCGAGATGCGAGGTGGCCGGCGCATCGCCGGCCGCGGCCAGCGTGTCGACCAGGCGGCCGGCCGCGAGCGGCATCAGCACGCTCGCCGCGGCGGCGGCCAGGCCGAGCGCCAGGATGAGCGCCACCAGGCGGGTATGCCCGCGCCATTGGCGACAGGCGAAACGCAAGGTCGCGCCGAGGGTCACGCGACGGTTCGCGTGCGCTTGTTCTTGACTGGACATGACTTTGGCCGCGACGCGCGGACGTCACGGCATGGGTAAAGGTTGCAGAAGGAGAAGGCGGAATGGCCGGCCGGTCGCCGCAGGGGCGGACGATCGACGCAGCCTGCACAGGCGCAGGCGGGACTCGTGCCCGCCGCGGCCGGTCAGGACCGGTAGCGGCTCGCGGTATGGATCGGGGCGTTCACCACGCGGCTCCTCTGTGACGACGGGGCGGCCATGCCGCGCCCGTTCGCGCCAGTCTAGCAAGGGACGGCGCCCCCTGTCCCTCTTCCATTGGAGGCAGTTCCCGCCGGCGCCCTCGGCTGCGCCAGAGTCCCTATAATACTTAGCCTGCTATCCATTAGGCCGCTATCGAATGAAGCGTGATCGCATCGAGGCACTGGACCTGGAACACACCTTCGGCCAGGAGCTGGCGCGGATCAGCCGGGTCTGGCGCGTCGAGCTGGACAACCGCCTGCGGGGACAGGGCCTGACGCAGGCCCGCTGGTATGCGCTGCTGCAACTCGCGCGCGCCGCGCCCGGCATGACGCAGCGCGAGCTCGCTGCTCGCGTCGGCGTCGAGGGGCCGACGATCGCCCGGCTGATCGATGGGCTCGAGAAGCAGGGCCTGGTGGAGCGCCGCCAGGGACAGGGCGACCGGCGCGTCAACGAGTTGCATCTCACGCCAGCCGCCGCACCGCTGCTGGCGGAGATCGACCGTACCGCGGCGACCCTGCGGCACGAGCTGCTGGAAGGCATTCCTGCCGAGACGCTCCAGACCTGCATCGGCGTGCTGCGGCACATCGGCGATCGGCTGGACCGGCCGTGGGCGCGGCGCGGATGACCGACATGCGATTGGAGGAGCGCATCGATCGGGACGACACGCCCGTCCGCCGTGCTCCATCCGAGGTCGCCCGCGAGCGCGACATCGGGCTGGAGCTGCGCGAGCGCCCCGCGCCGCCGCCCTCCCCGCCCTCCGGCGCAGGCGGCAGGCGCGGCCTGCGCCTGGTGCTGGGTGCGCTCATGGTCGCGGCGCTGGTCGCCGCCGCGGGGTACTGGCTGGTGGATCGCTGGTCGCATGTGTACGTCAAGGATTCGCGCATCGCGGCGCATGTGATCACGCTCGGCAGCGAGGTGACCGGACGGGTGACCGCGGTGCCGGTGGTGGCCGGGGACCGGGTGGCCAAGGGCGACCTCATCGTCGCGATCGACAGCCGCCAGGCGCGCCATCGCTTGGAGGAGCTCGACGCCGGCATCGCCGGCATCGGCTCGCGCCAGGACCAGTTGCGCGCCCAGCAGGACCTGGTGCGCCGGCAGGTGGCGAGCCGGCTGGCAGCGGGCGAGGCGGAGGTGAAGGCCGCGCAGGCCGAGCATCGGGCCGCGGTGGCGGGACTCGAGGCCGCCCGCAGCGACTACCAGCGCCTCGCCTCGCTGCGCAAGTCCGGCGCGGTGGCGGTGCAGCAGCTGGAGGAAGGCCGGGCGCGCTTCCTCACCGCGCAGCAGCAGGAGCTGCGCGCGGCAGCCGGCATCGATTCCGCCCGTGCGGCGCTGGTGGTGATCCAGGCGCAGGGCGACGAGGTCGCGGTGCTGGACCGCCAGATTGCCGCGCTCGACGCGGAGAAGGCGGCCCTGCAGGCGCGCCGGGCGCAGCAGCAGGTGGACCTGGAGGACCGGGAGGTGCGGGCCGCCTTCGACGGCGTGATCGATGCGACCTTCGTCGAGGTGGGCGAGCATGTCGCGCCGGGCTCGCGCCTCGTCCTCTATCACGACCCCGCCCGGGTGTGGGTCGACGCGAACGTGAAGGAGACCGAGTTCCATCGCCTGAAGGTCGGCGCATCCGCCCGCATCACGGTCGACGCGTACCCGGGCCGCGAGTTCCGCGGCGAGGTGGCGCGCCTGGGCCATGCCGCGACCAGCGAGTTCGCCCTGCTGCCCACACCCAACCCGAGCGGCAACTTCACCAAGGTTACCCAGCGGTTGCCGGTGCGCATCTCGATCGCGCAGGACGGCGGTGCCGCGCAGGACGCGGAGCTGCTGCGGCCGGGGATGATGGTGGAGGTGGCGATCGATGTCGGTGATTGACGAGTACCTGAGGCGCTACGGCCGCGGCTATCGCTGGATCGCGACCGGCACCGCGCTGGTCGCGGCCATCTCGGTCATCCTGTCCTCCACCATCGTCAACGTGGCGATCCCGGAGGTCATGGGCGCCTTCGGCATCGACCAGACCAAGGCGCAGTGGCTCTCCACCGGTTTCCTCGCGGCAATGACGGCGACCATGCTCCTCACCGACTGGGCGGACCGGGCCTTCGGCCAGCGCGGCACGGTCACGCTGTCGCTCGCGCTCTTCACCGCCGGATCGGTGCTCGGCGGCATCGCGCCGGACGAGAACGTGCTCATCCTCGCGCGGGTGATCCAGGGAGCGGCCGCCGGCGTGGTGCAGCCGCTCGCGATGGTCATCATCTTCCGGGTGTTCCCGCCGCATGAGCGCGGCACCGCGATGGGTATCTTCGGCATCGGCGTCGTGCTCGCGCCGGCGCTCGGGCCGTGGGTGGGCGGCCTGTTGATGGACGCATTCGACTGGCGCTACGTCTTCTACCTGGTGATTCCCTTCGCGCTGGTCGGCATCGTGCTGGCCAACCTGTTCCTGCCGCCACGCGAGGCGAGCGGGCCCCGGCCGGGCTTCGACTGGGTCGGCTGCGGGCTGCTCGCCGTCTTCCTCACGGCGATCCTCTCGGCGCTCTCGAGCGGCCAGCGCGCCGGCTGGGAGTCCTACTCGGTGCTTGCCGAGTTTGCGGTGGCCGCGGTGTCGATCGTCGCCTTCGTGTGGTGGGAGTGGCGAACCGCGAAGCCGATGCTGGACCTGCGGCTCTTCGCCAACGGCCCGTTCCTGGCGGCATCGGCGGTGAGCTTCGTGCTGGGCGCCGGGCTGTTCGGCACCACCTACCTCCTGCCGGTGTTCGTGCAGACGATCCAGGGGATGACGCCGACCGAGGCCGGGTTGCTGCTGATGCCCTCGGGCTTCGCGATGGTGCTGCTGTTCCCGCTGGCGGGCCGGCTGAGCGACCGGGTCGCGCCGAGCCTGCTGATCGGGGGCGGCCTGCTGCTCTTCGCCTGGTCCTCGTGGCTCACCGCAGGCGTGGACGTCAACACCGGCTTCTGGCTGCTCGCATGGTGGACGGTGATCAGCCGCATCGGCATGAGCTTCATCTTCCCTGCGCTGAGCGTGGGATCGCTGCGGGTCCTGCCGGTCGCGCTGATGGCCCAGGGCTCGGGAGCGATCAACTTCATGCGCCAGCTCGGCGGCGCCTTCGGCGTCAACCTGCTCGCGGTGATGCTGGAGCGGCGCACGATGTTCCATGCCGATGCATTCGCCGCGACGCAGACGCCGGACAACGGGACCACCACGGCCTTCGTCGCAGGCGTGTCCGAGCTGGCCGCGACCGCGGGGCTGCCGCACTTCCAGCAGGCGCCGGCGGCCCTGTGGTTCCTCGGGCAGACGGTCTACCTGCAGGCGAGCACGCTCGCCTACCGGGATTGCTTCCTTGTCACCGCCTTCGTGTTCGTCGCGGCGCTGCTGCCGACCTGGCTGCTCGATCGCTCTTACGGACGACGCGCACCCGGACGCGCCACAGTCTTGCGCTAGGTACGCCGCTTGTGTTGACGGCGTTCTGTCACGCTCATCGCCTCACGAAGAGCGTGACCAGCGGCTCGTCGCCCATCTGGGCGCTGCGATGACCATGCAGCTTGGGGTCGAAAATCGCGCCATCGGGCAGGGTGTCGGCGGAGAAGAAATGCTGGCCCGGGCTGAAGACCCGCGAGCTGCCATCCTGCAGGCCGATCTCCATTGAACCGGACAGGATGAACACCCACTGCGGCGTGGTGGTGCAGTGGAACTGGGACTTGAATCCGACCGGGCTCTTGCGCAACTGGACGCCGGAGGCGGGCAGCAGCTCCGACAGCATCGTCTGTGGCGTGCCTTCCGAGAGCGGTATGTGCAGCTCCCGGAAGCGGGCCCGGCCGTCGAGGCCGGTGAAGAGTTCGACCTGCACGAAGGTGCTCATCTCGCGCGGCTCCTTTGATCGATACGTCTGCCTGTCCTGAACGTGGCCGGCCGGGACGCCGTGGACAAGCTGCGGCGCCGGCGCGCGGCGCAGACGTTATCACAATCGTGATGCCGCGAGGGCGGCGTCGATGCCGGCCTCGTCGAGCCGGTCGCGCAGGCCGATACCGATGAGCCCGAAGCTCCGGTCGTCCTCCCTGGATGCGGCCGGGCCGAGCGGCGCAACCTCGCAGCGCGCACCGGCCAGCTGCACCACATGCGCCACTCCACGGCCATCTCGAACGATCGCCTTGGCGCGCAGCAACCCGAGCGCCGGCGCAGCGAGCGCGGCGGCAAGGCGGTGCGGATCGTGGCGGCAATCGAGCCGGCGACTCGCCTGGGCGAAGCGCTGGTCTGCTGCCGTGCCCGGCCTGGCGCCGAGCCGGATCGGGTCGGTGCCGGCAATGGAGAGCGGGCGGGGTGATGCCGCTGCCGCCGGGCTGATGGCGGGCTGGGCTGGCGTCCTGGCGCGGCCGGGCATGCCGACGATCACCTCCGGTGGCACGGCCCCGCGGACCGCCTCCACGATCGGCGCGTCTTTCCCGACGGTCTTCAGCCAGCCGCCCAGCGAAGCCGCCTCGGCGTCGTCGACGAGATCGCGGCTGGCAACCACCAGCAGGTCGGCCGCCGCCAACTGCGCCGTGACCACATCGCCCACGTAGCGGTCCCGCGCCCGCGCGCGCACCGTGGCCGCATCGGCAACCACCACGATGGCATCCACCGCGGCACCCGGCACCAGCGTGATCGCCGCGGCAACGGCGTGCGGCAATGCCACGCCGCTCGTCTCGATCACGACATGGTCGACCTCGGGGCGGCGCCCGACGACGCCGCGCAGGGCGCCGACCAGGTCGGAACCGATGCTGCAGCAGACGCAACCGCCCGCGAGGCTCAGGACATCGCCGTCCCGTGATTCGATCAGCGCGGCGTCGATCGCGATCTCGCCGAAGTCGTTCACGAGCACCGCGATGCGCCGGCCGCCGGCGTGTCGCAGCAGGTGGTTCAGGAGCGTGGTCTTGCCGGCGCCGAGGTAGCCGCCAAGTACCGTGACCGGCAGGTCGCGCGAATCACCGGGCACTGCGCTGCTGCCGCGGGTCAGGCCTCGCCGGCCCGCACCGGCCTGCCGTCGGCGACGACGCCCCAGATGCCGACCTCGGCAAGCGCGGCCGGATCCACTTCGAAGGGGTCGTCTTCCAGCACGGCGAAGTCCGCGCGTTTCCCGGCTTCGATGGAGCCGATCTCACCGTCCAGCATCAGCGTGAAGGCCGCGCCGAGCGTGATCGCGCGCAGCGCGTCGGCCAGCCCGATCCGCTCGGTCGCGCCGAGCAGGCGACCGCCGGACGATCGACGGTTCACGGCGCACCAGGCGGTGAAGAGCGGGCCGAGCGGGGTCACCGGCGCGTCGGAGTGGATCGCGAGCGGCACGCCGCTGGCGAGCGCGGTGGCACAGGCGTTCATCCGCTCGGCCCGCTCCGGCCCGACCGTCTGCCCGTAGTGCGCGTCGCCCCAGTGGAAGAGATGGTTGGCGAACAGGTTCACGCAGAGCCCCAGCGCCCGGATGCGACGGAACTGGGCGGCGTCGGCAAGCTGGCAGTGCTGCAGGGTGAAGCGGTGGTCGGGTGCCGGATGGGTGGCGAGGGCCGCCGTCATCGCGTCGAGCACCATGTCGGTGGCCTCGTCGCCGTTGGTGTGCGCATGGACCTGGACACCGTTGGCGAGCGCGAGCCCGAGCAGCTCGCGCGCCGTCTCGGGCGCCGTGTACCAGAGGCCGTTCGGCGCCCCGTTGTAGTAGCCGGGCCAGCGCATCCGGGCGGTGAAGCCCTGGATCGAGCCGTCCGCCACCATCTTGACCGCGCCCAGCCGGGCACGCTCGGTACTCATCGCGCGCAGGGCGACCGCGCGATCGATGAGCTCCCGCGGCGACTGGCCAAGCAGCCGCAGCATCGCGACGATGCGGGTGGGAAATCCCGGCGCGCCGGTTGCCGACAGCAGGGCCTCGACCGATGGTGGCGAGAGCGTCGCGGCGAGGTCGGTCGCGGTCGTCACGCCCTTGCGCACGCAGAGCCGCGAGAAGGCGCGCACCGCTTCCGCGTCCGCGGCGAGCAGCTCCCGGCCGAGGCCGACCCGTTCGGCGATCGGCGCCATCGCGTCCGGGCCGCGGACCTCTCCTTGCGGCAACCCGTCGTGCGCAAGCGGCAGCCCCGGATGCCGCAGGCCGGGGCGCAGGTAACCTGCGGCCTCGAGCGCCGCGGTGTTGGCGTTGAGCATGTGCAGGCTCGCGTGCAGCACGACCACCGGCCGCGTACGCGAGACGCGATCGAGATCCGCGCGGTTGCAGCGCCGGTTGCCGAGATGGATCGGATCGAAGCCCCAGCCGACCACGGGCCCGGCACTCTCTGCAGCGGCATGCGCGAGCCGCTCGATCACCGCGTCGATGGAGCGGGTGCCGGACCAGGTGCGTCCGTCGGGATCCATCCGGTCGTGGAAGCCCGCGTAGACGAACCGCCAGAGGGCGCCCTCCATCAGGTGGCTGTGTCCCTCGACGAATCCCGGCAGCAGGACGTGGTCGGCGAAGCGCTCGTCGAGAACATGCGCGCCCCAGCCGGCAAGCTCCTCTTGCGTGCCGGCGCCGAGGATGCGGCCGGCGCGCACGGCCACGTGCGTGGCGAGCGGCCGCGCGGGATTCATCGTGTGGATGCGCCGGGCGCGAAAGACGGTGATGGCGTCGGTCATGGCAGCGGTCGTGGCAGCGCCCGAACTTAGCACAGCCCGGCACGGCCCGGATGCCGCATGCGATGCGGAATCGCTCAGTAGAATGGGCGCGGACGCCGCCCGAATGGAATCTTCCTCCAACCGCACTACTCCCGATGCCGAGGGCCGACGCTCGGCGGGCGGCGCGTCCGCCTGGCGCTACGTGCTGATCGGGTTTTTCACCGTCGCGCCGCTCTGGGTCACCTGGCTGGTGCTCGACTTCCTCTTCCGCCTGCTCGCGCGCACCGGCGCACCGCTGCTCTGGGCCGCGGCACGCGGCGTGCGGCCGTTCTCGGAGCCGCTCGCGGAGTTCCTGGTCGAACCGAGCGTGGCCTACGTGCTCGCCGCGCTCGCGACGCTGGTCGGGCTCTACTTCATCGGCCTGCTCACCTCGCTGGTGGTGGGTCGGCGCCTGATCGCGTTCATGGAGCGGCTGGTCGAGCGGCTGCCGCTGGTGACGACGATCTACGGGGCGACCAAGCGGCTGCTGCAGTCGCTGCAGAAGCCGCCGCCCACCGGGCAGCGGGTGGTGCTGATCAGCTTTCCGTCGCGCGACATGAAGACCATCGGCTTCGTCACCAAGGTGCTCAAGGACGCCGCAGGCGGCGGCGACCTTGCGGTCGTGTACGTGCCGACCGCGCCGAATCCGACCTCCGGCTACATCGAGATCGTGCCGGTGGCCGACGTGGTGGCCACCGACTGGACGGTGGAGGAGGCGATGACCTTCATCATGACCGGCGGGACCAGCTCGCCGGATACCGTGAAGTTCGACAACCCGCGAGGCTGACAGCCGTACGGCCGAGCAGGTTCGACCCGGGATGCGGTGTCGGCGCTTGCGACATCGGGCGTCGCGCGGTTGGTCCATCGGTGCTGGCCGTCTACAATCGCCCCGCGTACCGCAACCCGCGGCGTGAAGGACCCGGCGTCGAACCATGGCGCCGCTGCCCTTGACGAACCAGAGCCATCAGGGAGACCAGCACCATGAGGACCCATTCCACGGCCGTCGGCCGTCTTGCCACTGCCTTCGCCATCGCTGCCGGGATGGCGGCTGCCGCGCCGGTCGACGCGCAGCCGCTCAACTACGTGATCTCGTTTCCTGCGGGCGGCGAGTCCGACGTGACCGCGCGCATCCAGGAGCCGATC
>JAEWEW010000329.1 GCA_023389175.1 Pseudomonadota bacterium
ATGCCGTTGGCGGGGACGAAGACGAGCGGTTGACGATGCGACATGGCCGGCCTCCAGCTGAGGCCTCCATCATCTGGCGTTGTTGACACTTCGCCTGCGACATCCGTCACAGTGCGGCCACGACGCCGCAACCGCACGCGCAGGGCGACTATTCGGCGGGACCGGCGGGCCGGCTGGTTATCCTCGCGGGTTTTCCAGGAGAGGAGAAGTCATGCGGTCGTCCCGCCCGGCACCGCGCCGCCTTGTCGCGTGCGCGGCCCTGGCCGCCTCGCTGCTGCCTGCGACGATACTCGCCCAGGACGGTGACGGAGAGCGGCTCCTGCAGGAGGCGAATGCACCCGGGCTGAAGCCGGACGTGATACCGCCGGAAGGCAGCCTGCCGTGGCGCTATACCCTGGGCGCGGGCGGCAGCTATTCGTCCGGCAACAGCTCGTCGCGCAGCCTCAACCTCACCGTCGATGCGGTGAAGGAATCGGAGAAGGACAAGCTCACGCTGACCGGCCGGGCACTCTACAGCAAGGACACCGGGGAAACCACCGCGGACCAGGTGAACGCGGGCGCCCGCTACGACAGGAACATCAACCCGGTCTGGTTCCACTTCGGCCTGCTCGACTGGCTGCGCGACCGGCCGGCCAACCTGGTCCAGCGCTGGTCGCTCAACACCGGAATCGGCTACCACGTCTTCAGGCGACCGGAGCAGTTCATCGACCTGATCGCCGGCATCGGCTATTCGCACGACGACTACGTCGAGCCCACGCTGGTCGCGTCCCGGGTGCGGACCAGCTACGGGCGGGCGGAGCTGCTCCTGGGCGAGCGCTCGGAGCTGGAGCTGACCGACACCACCACCGTCAGGCAGCGGGTGTTCCTGCTGCCCAACCTGGAGGACAGCGACAGCTTCCGAGCCATCGTCGATGCCGGCATCTCGGTGGCGATGAACTCGCGCTTCTCGCTCACCGCCTCGGTGAGCTACCGCTACAACAACGATCCCGGCGTCGGCGTGGACCGCTACGACCTGCTGGTCGTCACCGGGATCACGTTGAAGGGCAAGGGGACGGCGCCGGTCAGGTGATGGACGCCTGGTAGATCGACTCGATCGCCTGGTCCAGGGCCTGGTTGAACGCCTCGTCCGACTGCTGGGCGGTGAGGCCCTCCGTCAGGGCACGGCTGAAGCTCGCGATCAGGCCCCGGTTGCGGGCGAGGATGCGGTTGGCCTCCTCCCTGGAGTACCCGCCGGAAAGCGCCACGACGCGCAGCACCCGCGGATGATCGATCACCGGCCGATAGAAGTCGTCCTGCGTCGGCAAGGTCAGCTTCAGCATCACCTTGGCATTGCCCGGCATGGCGTCGAGCCGCTCGATGATGCCCTGGCGCAGCAGTCGCTCCGCCTCGGCCTTGTCCGGCGCCTTGATCGACACCTCCGGCTCCAGGATCGGGACGAGGCCGGTCGCGAGGATGCGCTGGCCCACCTCGAACTGCTGGTCCAGGACGCGCGCGATGCCGGCCGCATTGCCCTCGGCGACCACCGAGCGCATCTTGGTGCCGAAGATGCGCTTGGCGACCGCCCGCTCCAGCAGCTTCTCCAGCCCGTCGATCGGCTTCATCATCTCCACCCCGTCGGCGCGCGGCGCGAGGCCCTTGTCCACCTTCAGGAACGGCACCACCTGCTTGCGCTGCCAGAGGTAGTCGGCGAAATCCATGCCTTCCACCTGGCGATCCATCGTCATCTCGAAGAGGATCGCACCGAGAATCCGGTTGCCGTCGAATGCCGGGCTGGTGACGATGCGCGAGCGCATGGCGTGCACCAGGTCGAACATCTGGGCCTCGTTGCTGTACTCGCTCTCCGGCACGCCATACAGCTTGAGCGCCTTGGGCGTGCTGCCGCCGCTCTGGTCGAGCGCCGCGATGAAGCCGCGGCCGTTCGCCACTTTCTCGAGTTGGGCCGTGTCTGCCATGATGAAACCCCTTCTTGACGGTGAACTGACCATGGATTATGGACCGAACCGCCCCTTCCCGGCAGCACTTCGCCGCCGGAGCGGCGTCGCGCTTACAGGTGATCCCCGATCCGCACGATCTTCATCGTGTTGGTGCCGCCGGACTTGCCGACCGGCTCGCCGCTGGTGATCACCACCAGGTCACCGCGTTGCAGCAGCCCGCTGTCCACCATCACCCGCTCGGCGTCGGCGAGCAGCGTCAGCAGGTCCTGGGTGTGGTACTCCATCGCGACCGGATGGCATTCGCGAAAGAGCGTCATCCGCCGGCGGGTCGCCTGTTCCGGCGTGAGGGCGTAGATCGGCACGCCGGAAACCAGGCGTGACAGCCACAGCGCGGTGGAGCCGGACTGGGTCAGCGACAGGATGGCCTTGACCTGCAGGTGGTGCGCGGTGAAGAGCGCCGCCATGGCGATCGACTGGTCGATCCGAGTGAAGGTCCGGTGCAGGAAGGCGGTGTCCAGCGATCCGGAATGGGAGCGATCCGCCTCGTCGCAGATGCGCGCCATCGCCGCGACGGTGTCGACCGGGTACCTGCCGGCGGCGGTTTCGGCCGAGAGCATCACCGCGTCGGTGCCGTCGAGCACCGCGTTGGCGACGTCGGAGACCTCGGCGCGGGTCGGCACCGGCAGCTCGATCATCGACTCCATCATCTGGGTGGCGGTGATCGTGATCTTGTTGAGCTCCTTCGCCATGCGGATCATGCGCTTCTGGAGCGCCGGCACCGCGGCGTCGCCGACCTCCACCGCGAGGTCTCCGCGCGCCACCATGATGCCGTCCGAGGCCTTGAGGATCTCCTCCAGGTTGCCGATCGCCTCGTAGCGCTCGATCTTGGCGATCAGGTACACCTTGCCGCCGGCGGCGCGGGCGAGCTCCCGCGCCATGTACATGTCGGCCGCGTTCTTCGGAAAGGACACGGCGATGAAGTCGGCCCTGAAGGCGACCGCCGTCTTGATGTCCTCCATGTCCTTGGCGGTCAGCGCCGGCGCCGACAGCCCGCCGCCCTGCCGGTTGATGCCCTTGCGGTTGGACAGGACGCCGCCGACCAGCACGATGCATTCGATGCGGGTCTCGGTCACCTTCTCCACCGCCATCGTCACGCGCCCGTCGTTGAGCAGCAGCGTGTCGCCCGGCCTGACGTCGTTGACCAGCTCCTTGTAGTCCAGCCCCACCTGGTGCTGGTCGCCGAGCTCGCAATCGATGTCGAACGCGAAGCGGTCGCCTTCGGCCAGCGTGATCTTGTCGTTCTCGAACTTGCCGATCCGGATCTTCGGGCCCTGCAGGTCGGCGAGGACGCCGACGTCGCGGCGGACTTCCTCGGAGATCTCCCGCACCCGCTGCACCGTCCGGATGTGCTCCTCGCTGCTGCCGTGCGAGAAGTTCACGCGGACGACGTTGACGCCCGCGAGGATCAGCCGTCGCAGCGTGTCCGGGTCGGTGGAGGCCGGGCCGAGGGTCGCGACGATCTTCGTGGCGCGGGGGAAGGTCATCGTTGTCGTCTTCCGTCGTATTGCGCGATCGGGGAGACCGCGGATTGTTCCCCCGATTGTGCAACAAAGTCCGGCGCCGGGCGGCTGCGCCCGACGCCGCGCCAAGGTCGAGGAAGAACTGGAAGGGCGACAGCCTCCTAGGCCCGGGCTTCCAGGGCGGCGACCGCCGGCAGGGTCTTGCCTTCCAGGAACTCCAGGAAGGCGCCGCCGCCGGTTGAGATGTAGTCGATCCGGTCGGTGATGCCGAACTTGGCGATCGCGGCCAGGGTGTCGCCGCCGCCCGCGATCGAGAATGCCGGCGAATCCGCGATGGCCCGGGCGACCGACTCCGTGCCCTTGGCGAAGGCGTCGAACTCGAACACCCCCACCGGCCCGTTCCAGACGATCGTGCCCGCCCGGGAGAGGATCGCACCGAGCTGCTCCGCGGTCTTCGGGCCGATGTCCAGGATCAGGTCATCCTCCGCCACGTCACGGGCAGCGACGATGCGCGGCTCTGCATCCGCGGCGAAGCGCTTGGCGCAGACGACGTCCACCGGAATCGGCACGTCGGCGCCCCGCGCCTTCATCTGGTCCATGATGGCGCGGGCCTCGCCTTCCAGCTCGCGTTCCGCCAGGGACTTGCCGATCGGCAAGCCCGCGGCCAGCATGAAGGTGTTGGCGATGCCGCCGCCCACGATCAGCTGGTCCACCTTGCGGGCGAGCGACTCCAGGATGGTGAGCTTGGTCGAGACCTTGCTTCCGGCGACGATCGCCACCAGCGGCTTCTTCGGGTCATGCAGCGCCTTGCCGAGCGCGTCCAGCTCCGCCGCAAGCAGCGGGCCGGCGCAGGCGACCTGGGCGTACCGCGCAAGGCCGTGCGTCGTCGCTTCGGCGCGGTGCGCGGTGCCGAAGGCGTCGTTCACGTAGACGTCGCACAGGGCGGCCATCTTCTTCGCGAGCTGCTCGTCGTCCTTCTTCTCGCCCGGGTTGCCGCGGCAGTTCTCCAGCATCACCAGGTCCCCGGGGGCAAGGCCGAAGCCGCCGTCCACCCAGTCCTTCTCGAGCCGCACCGGCTTGCCGAGCAGCTCCCCGAAGCGCCGCGCTACCGGCGCGAGGGAGTCCTTCTCCGTCAGCTTGCCTTCGGTGGGCCGCCCGAGATGCGACGTGACCATGACCGCGGCGCCATGATCCAGGCACCAGCGGACGGCCGGCACCGAGGCGCGGATACGGGTATCGTCGGTGATCTCGCCGCTGTCCGACAGCGGCACGTTGAGGTCGCTGCGGATGAAGACGCGCTGGCCCCGCACGTCCACGTCGCTGAGGCGCTTGAACTTCATGGTGTCTACTTGGCGTTCATGAAGGCAACGGTGGTGTCCAGCATCCGGTTGGAGAAGCCCCACTCGTTGTCGTACCAGCTCGAGACCTTGACCAGCCGGCCGCTCACCTTGGTCAGCGTGGCGTCGTAGGTGGAGGATGCCGGGTTGTGGTTGAAGTCCACCGAGACCAGCGGCTCGGTGCTGTAGTCCAGGATGCCCTTCAACTCGCCTTCGGATGCCGCCTTCAGGACCGAGTTCACCTCGTCGACCGAGGTGTCGCGGGCCGCGATGAAGGACAGGTCCACCACCGACACGTTGATGGTCGGCACGCGGATGGCATAGCCGTCCAGCTTGCCGTTCAGCTCCGGCAGCACCAGGCCGACCGCCGCCGCGGCGCCGGTCTTGGTGGGGATCATGGACATGGTCGCGGAGCGGGCGCGGCGCAGGTCCTCGTGGTAGACGTCGGTGAGGACCTGGTCGTTGGTGTAGGCATGCACCGTGGTCATGAGGCCGGACACCACGCCGATGCGATCATGCAGCGGCTTGACCAGCGGCACCAGGCAGTTGGTGGTGCACGACGCGTTCGAGATCACCGTATGGCTCGCCTTGAGCGTCTGGTGGTTGACGCCGTAGACGATGGTGCCGTCCACGTCCTTGCCGCCGGGCGCCGAGATGATGACCTTCTTCGCGCCGGCCTTCAGGTGGGCGCCCGCCTTCTCCTTGGAGGTGAAGAGGCCGGTGCACTCCAGCACCACGTCGACCTTCAGGTCCGACCACGGCAGCTTGGACGGGTCCCGCTCGGCGAGCACGCGGATGCGGTCGCCGTCGACGAGCATCGAATCGCCTTCCACGCCGACCTGGCCTGGAAAGCGGCCATGCACCGTGTCGAAGCGGGTGAGGTGGGCGTTGGTCTCTGGCTTGCCGAGGTCGTTGATCGCGACGATCTCGATGCCGTGCTTCTTGCCGCTCTCGTAGTGGGCGCGAAGGATGTTGCGGCCGATGCGGCCATAGCCATTGATAGCGACTCGGATTGCCATGTCAGGATTCCTTCAAGGTTGAACAAGCGTGCGTTTGACGACATCGGCGACGTTGCGCGCGGTGATGCCGAAGAAATCGAAGAGTGCCGGCGCGGGCGCCGATTCGCCGAACCGGTCAATGCCCACGACCGCCTCGCAGCGGTACTTCCACCAGAAGTCGGTCACGCCGGCCTCCACCGCGATCCTCGGCACGCCGTCCGGCAGCACCGCCTGCCGGTAGGCCGGTTCCTGCCGGTCGAAGACGTTGGTGGACGGCATGGATACCACCCGCACCGGCACGCCTTCGGCCTGCAGCGCCGTCGCGGCATCGCGCGCGACCGCGACCTCCGAGCCGGTGGCGATCAGCACCGCCCGCGGCGCGGGCGCATCGACCAGGACATACGCGCCCCGGCCGATGCTCGCGACCACCTCCGACGTGCGCGGGCCGAGGAAAGGCGTCGCCTGGCGGCTCAGCAGCAGGCTGGTGGGTCCTTCCTCGTTGGCGATCGCGCTCGCCCAGGCAACCGCCGTCTCCACCGTGTCTGCCGGGCGCCAGACGGTCATGTTGGGGATCAGGCGCAGGCTGGCCGCCTGCTCGATCGGCTGATGGGTGGGACCGTCCTCGCCGAGGCCGATCGAGTCGTGGGTGAAGACATAGACCACGCGCTGGCGCGCGAGCGCGGCCAGCCGGAGGGCATTGCGCGCGTAATCCGAGAACACCAGGAAGGTCCCGCCGTAAGGGATGAAGCCGCCGTGCAGCGCCATGCCGTTCAGCGCGGCGCACATGCCGAACTCGCGCACGCCGAAGTTGACGTGCCGGCCCGCATTGAGACTGCCCGCGGGCTGGTCCGCCTGCCGGCGCAGCGGCGTCACGCCTTTCCAGTCGGTGAGGTTGCTGCCGGTGAGGTCCGCCGAGCCACCGATCAGCTCCGGCAGCGCCGGCCCCAGGTGGTTGAGGGCCTGGCGCGAGGCCGCGCGGGTGGCAAGCGATTCGCCCCTGGCGAGCGCATCCTCCACCATGGCCGAGGCGATGCCTTCCCAATCCCCGGGCAGCACGCCGCGCATCCGCCGCTCGAACTCCGCGGCCTGCGCCGGATGGCGTTCCGAGTAGGCCCGGAAGAGATCCTCCCACGCGGCCTGCTTCTGCGATCCGATGTCGGTGGCGTCCCAGGAGGCATAGATGTCGCTCGGGATGTCGAACGGCTGGCCGCTCCAGTTGAGCGCCTTCCGGGTGGCCGCGACTTCCTCGGCGCCGAGCGCCTCGCCGTGCGCCTTGCTGGTGCCGGCGCGAGTCGGCGCGCCCTTGCCGATCACCGTCCTGCAGTCGATCAGCGTGGGAGCAAAGCGGACCTCGCCGCCCGCGCCCGTCGGGCGGCCGGAGACTGCCCACTCGCGGGCCTGCGCGATGGCGCGGTCCACCGCCCAGGCGTCGTGGCCGTCGATCCCGGGGATGACGTTCCAGCCGTAGGCCTCGAAGCGCCGCGGCGTGTCGTCGCGGTACCAGTCCTTGACCTCGCCGTCGATCGAGATGCCGTTGTCGTCGTAGAAGACGATCAGGCGGGACAGGCCGAGCACGCCGGCGAGCGAGCAGGCCTCGTGCGAGATGCCCTCCATCAGGCAGCCGTCGCCGACGAAGCAATAGGTGAAGTGGTCCACCAGCGCGAATCCCGGCCGGTTGAATTCCTGAGCGAGCAGCTTCTCCGCGAGCGCCATGCCGACCGCATTGGCCAGCCCCTGCCCGAGCGGCCCGGTGGTGGTCTCCACCCCGGCGGTGATGCCGTACTCCGGATGGCCCGGCGTCTTCGAGTGCAGCTGGCGGAAGCGCCGCAGCTCCTCGATCGGCAGGTCGTAACCGGTGAGGTGCAGCAGCGAATAGAGCAGCATCGAGCCGTGGCCGTTCGACAGCACGAAGCGGTCGCGGTCGAACCAGGCCGGATGCGCCGGACTGTGCTTGAGATGCCCCGCCCACAGCGCCACTGCGATCTCCGCCATGCCCATCGGCATGCCGGGATGGCCGGACCTGGCCTTCTCCACCGCATCCATGGAAAGCACGCGGATCGCATCGGCCATCCGGCGGACGGTGGCCTCGTCCGGGAGCCTGCTGGCGTTGGCGGTGCGATTGCCGGAAGCGCCGGCGTCTGGGGCTGCGGCCTGGCCGGCCACCTTGTCATTCATGCGAGCGTTCCGATGGGGAGTCCGACGCGCCTGCGGCAGCAGCTGCCGAGCCTGCATGCCGGACGTCGGGCGCGGATGCACCGCGGTCCGGACGCGCCGATCGACCGGCTGATTATACTCGACGCCCTATGCGTGACCCTCGCCGCGCGCCATGATTCCGCGCCTGTTCGCGCCGATCGGATTCACGGTCGACACGGTGGTCGCGCTGGATGCCGCGACGGCCCACCATGCCCTGCGAGTCCTGCGTCTCGGCGCCGGCGCGACCGTCTCCCTCTTCGACGGTCGCGGCCATGCAGCCCGCGCCGTGATCGTCGAGACCGCGCCATGCCGCGTGCGCATCCAGGCGGTTCGGGACACGCCCCCGCCTGCGTCGCCGCGACTCGCCCTGGCCCAGTGCCTGAGCAGCGCCGACCGCATGGACTGGACCATCGAAAAGGCGGTCGAGCTCGGCGTTTCCCGCATCGCGCCGCTGCAGTCCCGCAAGTCGGTGGTCCGGCTCGATGCCGCCCGCGCCGCGCGTCGCCGGGAGCACTGGCAGCGGCTCATCGTCGCGGCCTGTGCCCAGTCCGGGCAGGACTGGCTGCCATGCCTGGACGAGCTTGCGCCGCTGCCCGCCTGGCTGGCGCGGGCTGCCGAGTCCGGGCAGGACCGCTCGCTGCGGCTGGTGCTCGCGCCCGGCGCGGACCGTTCCCTCGCATCCCTGCTGGATGAACCGACGACTGCCTTGCCGGCAACGGTGTGGCTGCTCTGCGGGCCGGAATCCGGATTCGCCGACGAGGAGCTGGCCCAGGCGCGCGATTGCGGATGGGTCGCGGCCGGGCTGGGGCCACGGGTACTGCGCACCGAGACGGCAGGACTGGCTGCGCTCGCGGTCGTCCAGGCGCGGTGGGGAGACCTGCGTTGATGCCGGGCGAGGCGCCGGCGCCCGGAACCTCAGTGCTTGCGCACGGAGTAGAACACGCGGAAGGCGGTCTGCGAATCGTAGAAGTGCTCGGCCGCGCCGCGAAACACATCCAGCAGCTCGCTGCGCTCCGGCTGCCCGAAGCGGCTGCCCTCCGGCAGGTTCTCCAGGATCACCACGAATCCCGGCTTGTCGGCGTCCCCGTTCGGCCGCATGTCCTTCAGGGAATCATAGAGCTTGTCCAGGTCCTCGCCATAGTCCCTGGGCAGCGAAAGGGCCTTCCCGATCTGGCTCAGGACGGCGGCCTTGCTCTGTGCATTCGAGCAATCGCATCGCAGCAGGATCTGGTCGGCGCGCAGCGCGGCCCGCTCCAGCTCGGACTTGTCGTAGGCACCGAGAGGGAGCACCGCCTGAGGTGGAATATTGGAGAACGCGCTCATGGCATCTGATCTCTGGTCTTCCCGTGGAACCTGCGGACCCGGACGCGGCGTTGCCGGCGACCGCGGCCGGCAAAGTTGCGGCCATCGTAGAGTGGATTTGGGTGCCCTGCAAGGTACCGGCCCGGGTCCGCATGCAGCCGCTCGCGCAGGGTCCGCAGGCACGTCGGTTGCAGCCGGGGCGACCGGACGGAGGTGATCGATGGCGCAGGTGAAGGAAGTCGCATCGTACATGGAGCGTCACGGCCTGACGCTGGTCACCGCGGAATCCTGCACCGCGGGTCTGATCGCGTCGCGGCTCGCCGAGCTTCCCGGCGCCGGCAAGCTGCTCGACTGCGCATTCGTCGTGTACACGGTGCCGGCCAAGCAGCGCTGCCTCGGTGTCTCGAGCGAGACTCTCGAGCGCTGCAACCTCACCAGCGAGGCGGTCGCGCGCGAGATGGCGCTCGGTGCGATCGAGCGCGGCAACGCGAACGTCGCCATATCGAACACCGGCGTCGCGGACGACACCGACCCGGAGATTCCGGCCGGCACCCAGTGCTTCGCCTGGGTGTTCCGCGATCCCGGGGGTACGCTCGCGGTGCACACCGGAACCCATCGGTTCCGGGGTGACCGGAACCAGGTCCGGGAGCAGGCCGCCGACTACGCGCTCGGGCGCCTGCCGGCGCTGCACGCGGCGGGCGGCCGGGCATGAGCCGGCCCGCCCGGCCGCCCGAAGCGCAAGAGGCGCTACAGGCGAGAATCATCGCCGAGCTCGGCGTCGCGCCGGCGTTCGACGTCGAGGCGGAGATCGAGCGGCGGGTCGCCTTCCTCGTGGATTACCTGGAACGGTCGCGACAGTCGGGCTATGTGCTCGGCATCAGCGGCGGCGTCGATTCGCTCGCCGCCGGCCACCTGGCACAGCGCGCGGTGGAACGCATCCGGGCGAAGGGCGGCAAGGCGCTGTTCCATGCGATGCGGCTGCCCTACGGCGCGCAGCGCGACGAGACCGAGGCGCAACGATGCCTCGCGAGCATCGGGCCCGACCGGGTGCTGACGGTCGATATCGCGCCGGCCTGCGACGCCCTGTTCGACAAGCTGCGTGACAGCCTCACCTTCCGGGACCTCGCGCACGAGGACTTCGTGCTCGGCAACATCAAGGCGCGCCAGCGCATGACCGCCCAGTACGCGGTCGCCGGCGCCTGCGGCGCGTTGGTGGTCGGCACCGACCATGCGGCCGAGGCGGTCATGGGTTTCTTCACCAAGTACGGCGACGGCGCGGCGGACGTCATGCCGCTCGCCGGCCTCAACAAGCGACGGGTGCGCGCGCTTGCCCGGGCCATGGGGGCGCCCGAGGAGCTGGTCACCAAGGTGCCGACCGCGGACCTGGAGACGCTCTCGCCGCTGCGCCCCGACGAGGAGGCGTTCGGCGTCACCTACGAGGAAATCGACGATTTCCTGGAGGGCAAGCCGGTGTCGGCGCAGGCGGCCGACGTCATCGTGCGGACCTGGCGCGCGAGCGCGCACAAGCGCACGCTGCCGGCCGTGCCTCACCCCTGATCAGGCGGGCCCGGCGCGACTGGCCGGGTGGATCGAGAGGCGCGTTGACATCGCCCTGAAAACTTCCTAACCTCGGGGTCGCGCCGTATGCGAACAGCCGTTCGCATTCAAGTCTCGTGCACCTTCGTGCCGGGCGGCGACAAACGACATCGGAGGAGCACGGACATGAGGTACGGAATCGTTGCCGCCATCACGCTCGCCTGCCTCACGCCGCTCCCGGTCGCCGCGCAGAGCGCTTATCCCGCGCAGGCCGTGCGTCTCGTCGTGCCCTACCCGCCGGGCGGGTCTGCCGACGTGCTCGCGCGCACGCTTGGCAAGCAGATCAGTGCCGGACTCGGCCAGAACGTCATCATCGAGAACAAGCCCGGCGCGGGCACTGCGATCGGCGCGAAGTTCGTGGCTAGCGCCGCGCCGGATGGCTATACCCTCCTCATGGGGACGGTCAGCTCCCATGCGATGACGCCCCTGATCAATACGAATGCGGGGTACGACCCGCTCAAGGACTTCACCCCGATTGCACCGGTGGCCGACATTCCGTTCGCGATGCTCCTGCACGAGTCCGTTCCCGCCAAGACGTTCAAGGAGTTCATCGAGCTCGCGAGGGGACAGCCGGGCAAGTACACCTTCGCCTCTGCAGGCGTCGGAACCTCCAATCACCTGGCAGGCGAACTGCTGAACGAGATGGCGGGCATCCGGATGATCCACGTGCCGTACAAGGGCAGCGCGCCGGCACTCGCGGATCTGCTCGGCGGCCAGGTGGACGTGATGTTCGATCTGCTGCTCACGGCAACGCAGCATACCGGCTCGAACAAGGTGCAGCCGGTGGCGGTCACCTCGGCGAAGGGCTCGCCGCTGCTGCCCGGCGTGCCGAGCATCGCGGAAAGCGGCCTGCCGGACTACGTCGTGAGCGCATGGTTCGGAATCTTTGCGCCCGCCGGCACCCCGGACGAAGTCGTGCAGCGCCTGAATCAGGAGATCGGGAAGGCGACCCGCTCCGAGGATATCCGCAAGCAACTCGGCAGCATGGGCGCTGATGCGCGTTCGGGTTCCAGCGGGGAGTTCGCGGCGTTCGTCCGCGACGAGCACGCCAAGTGGGAAGGTGTCATCCGCAAGGCGGGGATCGCAGCGAAGTAGAAGACATGAACGCGACGATTTCGCGTCCGAGCGTCTCCTCTGCCGTGTCGAAGTGGGCGATGACGGACATGTGGTTGTGGCCGGTCATCGTCAGGAAGCGCGGCGCCCGTCCGCGTGCTTCGGCCAGCCGCCAGGCGGCCTCCAGGCCATAGACGTCCAGCAACGGATT
Source organism: Pseudomonadota bacterium (assembly GCA_023389175.1). Classification (GTDB taxonomy): domain Bacteria; phylum Pseudomonadota; class Gammaproteobacteria; order Burkholderiales; family Burkholderiaceae_E; genus Lautropia. The sequence continues at coordinate 12,145 of JAEWEW010000329.1, forward strand.
CTCGTACTCGGCAACCGCGATGAAGGTCGGAAGCCGGCTCCCGGCACAGTGGGTTACGGGAGACCGCTGCTCGTAGAGCGCCTCGTCGGTGCCGAAGTAGGCGCGCACGCCTTCGGCGTTCGGATTCACCGGGCTCGTGTCCGCCCGCAACCGCGCCGAGACGAGCACGAGGCCGTCCAGATGGCGGCCCAGGTAGCCGCAGGCGGGATCCCAGGCATAGCTTGCAGCGTGGGTCCCACCCGCCGAATGGCCCATGAGGAAGATCGGGGCGCCGCGAGCTCCGAGCTCCTGCAGGTGGCTCTGCACCCAATCGAGCGCGGCCGCGGCGTCGTTCGCTCCGCCCGGCCATGCCGCCTCGGGGGCACGCCGGTACTCGACGTTGATGCCGAGGCAGCCCTGCCTGGCGAACCAGCGCAGCACGTTGTCGTAGATGCCATGCTCGCTGCTGCGGTCGCCGCGCACGAAGGCCCCCCCGTGCATGAAGACCACCACCGCGCGCGGCCTCCCCTGCACCGCCGCCGGCATGAAGACGTCGAGCACCTGGCGTGCATGGGGGCCATAGCGCTGATCCCGGCGCACGACGATGTCCGATCCGGCTGCAGCCGCCTCGAGCAGCGGCCGGTACGCCTGCTTCACCAGGTCGCTGTGACGACGGAGGTCGGTGCCCCACACGGGACCCAGCCGGCACATCAACTCGCGCAAGTCCGGCGGCGCGCCGGCGAAAGCCTCTTGTGGCGTCACGCCTCAGGACACCGCCAGCCGCACCCGCTCGCTGCTGTCGATCTCCGGGATGGCCGGAATCTCCACGTTGTACTGGCCGACGTCCTCGCGGATCCGGTCCACGCCCTTCTTGATGATGTCGATCTCGGCATCGGGATGCGTCGCACCCAGTCCATGATCCGACGCGAGCTGGCGGTTCCTGGCCGACCGGGATCGCTCGTCCGCCGGCAGGTTGACCACTGCGTACACGCCATTCAGGAGGCTCCCCCGGAGCTTCTTTGCGAACTTGCTGCCGATCACCCGCTTTTCATCGTCGGACAGCTCACCGAAGAAGCGCCGCATGATGATCCGGCCGAACTGGATGTGGCGAGCTTCGTCACGCAGGATCAGCCGACACGCTTCCTTCACGGAGGCGAAGCGCGCATTCTCGTAGCGTGCCTGCAGCAGCTCGCCGGAGAGCTGCTCGAAGAGCGTGTTCACCGAGAGCCCCGCGAAAAAGCTCATGGCCTTCTCGTCCTTCTCGTCATGGAACCGCGGGATGATCTGCCTGAAATAGTCGGCTCGAGGCGTCGGTTCGTAGCCTCCCAGGGCATCGGCGATCCTGAAGCTCGCCTCGTGATGGCGAAACTCCTCGGCGATGAAGTTGGTGATGTGCTGCTTGATCTCGAACGGCTGGTGCAGGAAGATCGCCTCGCGCAGGCGCTCCGCCCCGTACGGCGTGGCGCCGTGCTCCATCCAGGCGCGCAGGCTCCACCATTCCGCTCCGGCGGCGCGAACCTCGGGCGACAGGTCCGCGTCACGAAGATCGCTGTAGTCGATGTCCGCGGCAGGGTCCCAGGCAAGCTCACGCGCCTGCTCGCAGAGCCGCCACACTTCCGGGTACTCGACGCGCGAGACCACGGGGTACGGATTCGGGACGGGGACGAGTTCCTCCAGCATCGACGGCTGCATGTCGTATCCTCCTGCCTGCAGTAGGTCGGGACGGTCGGACGTCCGCCCCGCATATTCACGAACATCTGTTCGGAATTGTAGCCCCCTTCACGACCATCATGGCAGCTGACAAGGCAGACCGGACACCGCGCGGGAGAGCATCGGGGGGCGCCGCGCAGGAACCGACCCGGAGACGCGCCGGCATCCCGAAGCGCCCCGAGCACCTCGAGTCGCTCGAACGAGGACTTCGCGTCCTGTCGCTCTTCGGCGTGGGCGGCAAGCACCAGTTCACCATGACGGAGACCGCGGACCGACTTGGTATCACGCGGGCGAGCGCGCTCCGCATCCTGGCGACCCTGGAGCGGCTCGGCTACGTCCATGCGGGGGAGCACGGCTACCACCTCGGGGTGCGAGTGCTGTCGCTGGGATACGCCTACCTCTCGTCCCTCGGGTTCGGCACCATAGCCGCGCCGATCCTCGATCGGCTGATGCGAGAGACCGGCGAGACCTGCTCGATCGGGGTGCTCGATGACGACGAGGTCGTCTACCTGGTGCGCGCGGAGGCCAGGCGGATCGTCCGCATCGACCTCGGCGTCGGCAGCCGGCTGCCTGCCTACATCAACTCGATGGGTCGCTTGCTGCTGGGGGCTCGGCCGGACGCGGCGATAGACCGCTACCTGGACCGGCTGGCACCGGTCGCCGTGACACGCCGCACGGTCACCGACAAGCGACGGCTGCGCGAGCTGATCGTCGCGACCCGCCGCAGCGGATGGTGCTACATCGAGGGCGAAGTGGAGGAGCGGGTGGCCGGGCTGTCGGTGCCTCTTCGCGACGCGAACGGCACCACCGTCGCGGCTATCAATGTCACCGTGATGAACGGCCCTCGCGACCGCGCGAAGGTCCGGACCGAGCTGCTGCCGGCGCTGCGTCGGGCAGCCGATGCCGTGGAGGAGATCCTGAGCTACGGCGTGGCCCCGCGCTGAGCGTGGCTCCGCGGACCGCGAGCTGCCGCGGGGACGCTTGCACGGTCTACGGGTTCTCAGTGCACCTTGCTGGTGAAGCTGCCTTCCCGGGTGATCTCGCCGATCGCCTGGTCGACCGTGCCGGTGCCCTCCACCAGTCGCGCCTTGGCCGACGACACCAGGGCCGCGAAGTCGGTGGCGCTGAAGGTGAGCGTCTCCTTCGGATAGCGCGAGAGGATGAAGAGCTTGCGCGCGGGGCTGATCCAGGCGAGCTTGTAGACCTGCGATGCACCGGTATCGCCGATCAGCTCGATGCGGTCGCCGCGTTCGAAGGACGAGAGCGCGGTCTCGCCCACCGAGATGGTGGGCGCGCCGGTGTCGCGTTCCCGCCGGCTGCGGGAGAAGCGCACCGACCCGTCGGAGCGCAGCCGCACGCCCATCGGGCGCGGGTCGGGCTGGCCGCTCTGCCACTGCTTGGCTGCGTCGATCACGCGGGCATGGGCTTCGAGCAGCTCCTGCATGAAGGCGCTGCGCTCCTCCTGCGGCACGCCGACGGCACGCGAGCCTTCGGCGAGGGCGCGGATCAGCTTCGGCAGCAGCGAGGCGAGGCGCGAGATTTCCTCGGGATGCTTCGGCGCGACGCTCCAGATCAGGAACTCGGCCACCTGCATCGCCTTCTGCTCCGGCGTCGACGCCGCCTGCCGGGCCTCCTTGCCGTCGACAGCGACGGGAGCATCGGCCCCGCGCCGTTCCCTGACCGCGGTCTCCATGCCGGCGGTGTCCATCGCCGCGCCACCCGGGCCGGCGTCCTCGCCCGGCGCTTCGGCGGCGATCGCCTCCACCCGCGAGCGGGCGATGACCGGGGTCCACCAGCGCAGCAGGAACTCGCGGATGAAGGCCGGCGTCTCCTGGTCGACGCGGACGGCAATCTCGCCGCGGGCCTCCTCGAGCGCGAGCGAGTACGCTTCCTCGCGTTCGGCGGCCTTGAGCTGTGCCGCGATCTCCGAGGCGCGACGCGCGGCCTCCTGCTGGTGGAGCTCGTCGATGCGATCGATCGCCTCGAGGAAGCTGCCGAGGTCGGAGGTGAACCCGGCAATGAGCTGGTCCACCACGCGCGACAGCCCCTTGACCAGGGGTGCCTCGACCGACAGGTCGGCGTCCGGATCGGCCGCGAGCTGCGTGATCCGGTCGATCAGCTGCCGCATCGGATGCTGGCGGCGCGCGAAGAAGCTGCGATCGAGCAGCGCCGCCTTGACCGCCACTACCTGCAGCCGCAGGAGCTGGTGCTTGACCGGCTCGGCGAGCGTCTTGTCGGCGTAGATGTAGTCGAAGACCACCGACACCAGCTCGACCGTCATCTGGTCGAGCGGCGTGCCGTTCTCCTTGACCTTCTGCAGCAGCAGCGGCAGCAGCTCCATCACCATGAGCGCGCCGATCGGATCGCCGTCGGCGCCCTCGCCCGGGCCTGCCTCGCCGTTCTCCAGCACCCGATAGCGCGCGTCGGCGCCGACCTCGCGTTGAACCTCGGTGAGCGAGTCGAGCAGCGGCCCCTGGACCGGGTCGATCGGCAGGTCGGCCATGCCGAACATGCCGGGATCGGCCAGCATGCGGGCCGCATCGCCGCGACCCTCCGGCGTGCCGAGCGAGGCCTTCATCAGCGCCTGCTGCAGGGCAGCCATGTTGCTTGCGGACATCGTGATGGCGCCGGGCTGGCCCAGCTCCATCAGCGCCGACGGCGAGGCGGTGCCGGCATGCGAGCCGCCGCCCTGTCCTCCAACGTAGCCACGGGAGCCGTGCGCGCCGGTGCCGCCGTAGGCGCCGGCTGCCGGCGCGTGACCCGAATCCGGGAGGCCGCCCGCGGGCGAGCCGCCGTGCGCGCCATGGCCGCTGCTGCGCTCGACTCCCGGCCGGCCCACCCGCGGCTTGATCTTCGGCAGGATCTGGCTGGCAACCAGGCGGCCGTTGACGCTCGAGTAGACCGCATTGAGGTTGCCGCTCACATGCGGCTCGAAGGCGGCGAGCAGCGCGTTGCGCACCTCGACGCTCGGCGCGAGCTCGTTGACCGCGATGCGCAGCGCCTCGTAGATGGCCTCGGGCGACGCCGGGTGGTTCATCTCGTCGAACCAGTCCCGCTCGAGCAGCGCGCCGAGGCGCGCCCGGATGCCGAGCACCTCGTTCGGGTCCAGCCGGCTGCGGGCCCGCTGGATCAGCCGGTCGACGTCGATCTTGTCGGAGATCACCTCGTCGGAGACCAGCGAGAGGTCGTCCGCCGAGACCGGGCCGGTCTGTGTCGCCGGCGCGGAATCCGCATCGGCCCGCGCGAACAGGCGGCGCTCGAAGATGTCCGCGAAGTAGCGCCGGAAGTTCTGCTCGATCGACTTGCGCTGCTCGCGCACCAGCATGACCGCATCGAGCAGCGCGCGCTGGCGGTCGCTGCGGGTCGCCTTGAGCGCCTCGACGGTCAGGTCCTCGGCCATCTTCTCGAGCGCCTTGGCCACCACCGTGGAGAGCTTCTCGAGAACCAGCTCGCGGCAGTCCTCGAGCAGGCGCGCGCGCTGGCGCGAATCGAGCCGGGGACCCTCGGTCGCGCCATGCGTGGCCGCGTAGGGGCCGTGCTTCGGGGAAGTGCTGGTGTCCATTGAGCCGTCGTGACAACGAGTGAGTCGACGCGGCCAGCCTACCGAGAGGTGTTGCATCACGTCAACACATTGCCGCCCGCGAAGCGCCAGGCGCCGTTGGGTGGCTGACGGACGGCATCCAGTCGCCGGTTTCGTCCGTCCGTCGGTCGCGAGCGGCCCGTTCGGACGAAGGCGATCAGCGCGAGGAGTTCACGTCGGTCACCGTCCAGGCCGTCATGTTGATGATGCGCCGGATCGTCGCCGACGGCGTGAGGATGTGCACCGGCCGCGCCGCCCCGAGCAGCACCGGCCCGATGGTGATGTTGTTGCCCGCGGTCGACTTGAGCAGGTTGTACGCGATGTTCGCGGCATCGATCCCGGGAAGCACCAGCAGGTTGGCGTCGCCCTCCAGCGTGCTCATCGGAAAGAAGCGCTTGCGGTAGGCGGCATTGATCGCGGTGTCCGCATGCATCTCGCCATCGACTTCCAGCTCCGGCGCGAGCTGCTGCAGCAGCTCCAGCGCGCGCCGCATCTTGCGGGCCGACGGCAGGTCCGACGAGCCGAAGTTGGAGTGCGACAGCAGCGCGGCCTTCGGGACGATGCCGACGCGCCGGAGCTCCTCCGCGGCCAGCACGGTCATCTGGGCCAGCTCCTCGGCGGTGGGATCGTAGTTCACATGGGTATCCACCAGCGTCACCTGGCGGTTGGCCAGCACCACCGTGTTCATCGCCGCGTACACGTCGACGCCCTCGCGGCGGCCGATCACCTGGTCGATGTACGGCAGGTGCAGCCCATAGGAGCCGTAGGTGCCGCAGATCATCCCGTCGGCATCGCCGAGCCGCACCATCATCGCCCCGATCAGCGTGAGCCGCCGGCGCATCTCGATCTTCGCGAGTTGCTCCGTGATGCCGCGCCGGCCCATGATCCGCAGGTACTCCTGCCAGTACCGCCGATAGCGCTCGTCCCACTCCGGGTTCACCACTTCGACGTCCTTGCCCAGGCGCAATCGCAGGCCGTATCGGGTGATCCGCTTCTCGATCACCGCGGGGCGGCCGATCAGGATCGGCCGGGCCAGGTTCTCGTCCACCACCACCTGCACCGCGCGCAGCACCCGCTCCTCCTCGCCCTCGGCATAGACGATGCGGCGCGACTCGGCCTGCTTCGCCGCGGCGAAGATCGGCTTCATGAAGGCGCCCGAGTGGTACACGAAGCGCTTCAGCATCTCGCGATAGCCGTCGAAGTCGGCGATCGGTCGGGTGGCGACGCCGGAGTCCATGGCGGCCTTGGCCACCGCCGGGGCGATCGAGAGGATCAGGCGCGGATCGAAGGGCCGGGGAATCAGGTATTCCGGGCCGAACGCCGGGACGTTCACGCCGTAGGCGACGGCGACCTCGTCGGACATCTCGGCGCGTGCGAGGTCCGCGATTGCCCGCACCGCGGCCTTCTCCATCTCCAGCGTGATCGTGGTCGCGCCGACGTCGAGCGCGCCGCGGAAGATGAACGGGAAGCAGAGCACGTTGTTCACCTGGTTCGGGTAGTCGCTGCGCCCGGTCGCGACGACCGCGTCCGGGCGGACCTCGAACACCTCCTCGGGCAGGATCTCCGGCATCGGATTGGCCAGCGCAAGCACCAGCGGCTTCGGCCCCATCCGCGCCACCATCTCGGGCTTGAGCACGCCGCCCGCCGACAGGCCGAGGAAAACGTCGGCGCCATCGATCACCTCGCCGAGCGTGCGCGCGTCGGTCTCCTGCGCGTAGCGCGCCTTGTCTTCGTCCATCAGCACCGTGCGACCCGCGAAGACCACGCCCTCGATGTCGGTGACCCAGATGTTGGCGCGCGGCAGCCCAAGTTCGACCAGCAGCTGCAGGCATGCCATCGCCGCGGCCCCCGCGCCGCTCACCGCGAACTTGCACTGCGACAGCTGCTTGCCGACCACCTCCAGGCCATTCAGGATGGCGGCCGCGACGATGATCGCGGTGCCGTGCTGGTCGTCGTGGAACACCGGGATCGAGAGCCGGCTGCGCAGCTTGCGCTCGATGTAGAAGCACTCCGGCGCCTTGATGTCCTCGAGGTTGATGCCGCCGAAAGTCGGCTCGAGCGCCGCGATGATGTCGATCAGCCGGTCCGGATCCTTCTCGTTCAGCTCGAGGTCGAAAACGTCGATGCCGGCGAACTTCTTGAAGAGCACCGCCTTGCCTTCCATCACCGGCTTCGATGCGAGCGGTCCGATGTTGCCCAGCCCCAGCACCGCAGTGCCGTTGGTGACCACTGCGACCAGGTTGCCGCGGCTGGTGTAGCGGAACGCGTTGGCCGGGTCGGCCACGATCTCCTGGCAGGCCGCCGCGACTCCCGGCGTGTAGGCGAGCGCCAGGTCGCGCTGGTTGGAGAGCGACTTGGTGGGCATGACCGACACCTTGCCGGGGCCGCCGGCCTCGTGGTACTCGAGTGCTGCTGTGCGAAGCTGCGGGTCCATTGGGGCTCTCGGTCTCGTTCGGTTGTGGTGTTCGAGTGTACCGGGTCGTTACGCGTTCGGCCTTGCGGGTGAGGTCCGCGTCAGGCGGCGGGGACGGGGCGTCGGGGCGGGGCTCCGAGGTCGGCGCCGGCGCTGTCGCGCCGGTGCCCGCGTCGGACGCTTCGCCGGCGGGCCGCGCGCAATTCGCGGCCTGAACGGCCGCTCAGGAGGAGCGCGCTATCGTCTCGCTTTCGCTCGCCGATGCCCGCCGCCGAAGCGCCCGCCGCGGCGCCGACCAAGCAGCCCCGCCCCGACGCCCCGCCCCCGCCGCCGACACCATCGCCGGCTGGTGGAGGTTCAACCCGGTGCAGGG
>JAEWEW010000346.1 GCA_023389175.1 Pseudomonadota bacterium
GCGCGCGCCGCTCATGTTGGTGGGCGAGCAACCCGGCGATCGCGAGGACCTCGAAGGTCGGCCCTTCGTCGGGCCGGCCGGCCGGGTGCTCGACCGAGCCTTCGAAGTCCTCGGCTGGTCGCGCCAGGACGTGTATGTCACCAACGCGGTCAAGCACTTCAAGTTCGAGCTGCGCGGAAAGCGCCGCATGCACAAGACGCCGGCCCAACGCGAGGCGGCGGCCTGCCTGCACTGGCTCGAAGGCGAGATCCAGGCAGTGCGCCCGCAGGTCATCGTTGCCCTCGGCGCCGTGGCCGCCCGCTCCCTGCTCGGCAGCGGCGTGTCGGTAATGAAGGAGCGCGGCCAATGGCGCCGGCGCGACGACGGCATCCCGGTGCTGCTGACGGTGCATCCGTCGGCCCTGCTGCGGGGCGACCGGGCGCAGTTCGAGGCGGCGTTCGACGCATGGGTGTCGGACTTGCGGCTGGCCAGTCCGTCAAAGCGCCCGGGCGCGCCGGCAAACCGTCCCACTGGCCGAGCGTCGCCGGAGGGCGAGGAGTAGAGCTCTACCCGCGGCGCGCGGGCCAGGCGACCAGACCCGTTCCCGTGACCGCGTCCCAGAGCTGCCAGTCGTAGGTCGCCACCGTCACCGGCTCCCCCATCACGTCTTGCCAGACGTGCGCCGCAGCCAGGTGAACCGCGTCATACCCGCGCAAGCCCTGCTCCCACGCGAACTCCGCGGCGCGGGCCATGAGCACCTCGGTCATCTGCAGACGAACCACCGACTCCCACTCCGACGTGAACGACTGAAGCGCTACGGCGGCGTCCTTGCGCGGCACCAGTCTCATCCGGGCGGCCTCGCCCAGGGCGGCAGCCACTTCGGCACGGGTCACGATCGCCGTCCCGGCCAGCGTCGCACGCTCGACCAGGTCGCTTACCTCGGCCGTGCCGGCTTCGGCGACGTAACGCTTGACGAGCGCGCTGGCGTCGAGATAAACGATCACTCGCGATCCTCGACCAGCAGTTCGGCAACGGTCTTCTTCCCGCGCACGCGTGCGGCGGGTGCCCGCGGGGCAAGCTTGCGTTGATTCCAGGCGAGCAGCCCCGACTGGACCAGCAGTTGCACGCGATCCTCGGCCGGCAGCGAGGTCGGCACGATGCGGCCGATCGGCACGCCTCGTTCGGTGATCTCGACGGTCTCGCCCGCCTTGGCCAGGCGCATGTAATGTAGTCTCGATGGAAAGCGAAGCGACCGCATCAGCAGCCCCGGAGGGGTTTCGAGGCCGACACCGGCAACCCGCTGCTACCCTGTGGCCGTGTTCCCGTTGGAGTCATGCCAATGTCCGTCGACCTGCCCCTCACCCCCACCCCGGACCTCCCCGAGGAGGCTAGCGACCGCGCGATCGACATCGAGGAGGCGCGTCGCCTGGTCGAGGCGCTGGAGCGCGACCTGAAGGACTTGCCCGGTGACCGGTCGAACCTCGCGGTGCTGGAGGCCGAGATCGCGGAGCTGCGCCGCGTGCTCCACGCCGACGACGCCACGCCGGAGCAACTGCACACCGGCCTGCACGGCATGCGCGAACGGCTGCACGACTTCCCCGACGAGATCAAGGGCGACGCCTTTCGCGCCGGTCGCTACCTGGCGGAGCTCGGCCGCATTTTGGGCCTGGGGTAGAATCCGGCCCGTCACTGGGGAGTAGTCTCCCGCCGGCGCGCCGCGCCCCGGCGGGGCTGGCGTCAACATGCTTGGCCGATCGGCCATGGCGCCAGCGGCCGCGGCCTGACCAGACCGATGACCATGCGCCCTACCGTGGCCGGCGGGGCGCCATGGTCACGTTCCGTGTCCGGCCCGGAGTCCACTGCCCTGGAACCCTTCCTCGTCTCTACCGGCATCGTCTCCCTCGCGGAGATCGGCGACAAGACCCAGCTGTTGGCCCTCGTTCTCGCGGCGCGCTTCCGCAAGCCGCTGCCGATCATCCTCGGCATCCTGATCGCGACGCTTGCCAACCATGCGCTCGCCGGCGTGGTCGGCTCCTGGATCACCACCTGGCTCCCGCCGCATGCGCTGCGCTGGGTCCTCGGCCTGTCTTTCCTCGGCATGGCCGCGTGGACGCTGATCCCCGACAAGCTCAACGAGGAAGAGGCGCGCACGCCCCGCTTCGGCGTCTTCGGCGCCGCGCTCATCGCCTTTTTCCTCGCGGAGATGGGCGACAAGACGCAGGTGGCCACGGTCGCGCTCGCCGCGCAGTACAAGGCCGTGCTGGCCGTCGTGGCCGGCACGACCGCCGGCATGATGATCGCGAACGTGCCGGCGGTGCTGCTCGGCGATCGCATCGCCCGCCGCTTCCCGGTGCGCCTGGTGCACGGGATCGCCGCGGCGCTCTTCGCCCTGCTCGGGCTGGCCACGCTGCTCGGCGCCGGTGAGAGCTTCGGGCTGTAGCGTCCGGCCCTTCCCCGGCTGCCTACTCCGGCTTGATCACCGACCGGGAGCGCCGCTGCTTGACGATGACCACCGGCGCGCGGCTCGAAGGCGCCCGGCGGGGTACCTCGGCTTCCTCCGGCAGGGCCGGCGGCCTGGCAGCGACCGGCGCGTACTGCGGCGGGCGCGCGCGACCTTGCTTGCCACGCTTCTGCGCGCGCACGACCGTGCTGATGGCGTGGTGGTAGAGGCCGATATCGCCGCTGCGGGTCTGCAGCAGCATCATGCTGGCATCGAAGGAGCGGATCTGGCCGTGCAGGCAGGTGCCGCTCACCAGGAAGACATCGACCCAGGTACGTTCGCGACGCAGGCGGTTGAGGGTCGCGAACTGCTCGTTCTTCGGCATCGGCGGGAGCGCTTCACCCGCGCCGCCAGTGTCGGTTGCCTTCGGGTCGGTCACTGGTCATCCCTCTCTGTGCCTGGCGTTAACCCGTCTGATGGAGCTTGTCGCCGTGCAGCATGGCGCTGTCAACCCGATTATCGGCGCCCACGCCCCGGGGCGCAAACCTGCGGGGGCGGCCCGGGCCGGTCAGCCGACGGCGGCCGCCTGGTCGTCGAGCGCGTAGCGGCGCAGCCGCGGGCCGGACCGCATGACCTGGCCGGGTAGCTGACGGCCGAGGATCCGCTCCATCTCGCGCGCGACCGCGCCCAGCTTGCCGAGGTCGATTCCCGTCTCGATGCCGAGCTGCTGGAGCAGGTGCACCGTGTCCTCGGTGCAGACGTTGCCGGTCGCCCCCGGGGCGAAGGGGCAGCCGCCGATGCCGGCAACCGAGGCTTCATAGGAGGTCACGCCGAGCGCGAGCCCTTCCATGACGTTGACCAGCCCGAGACCGCGGGTGTTGTGGAAGTGCAGGTTGATCCTGAGCGCAGGCAGGCGCGACCGGAGCCGCTCCACGGTCGCGCGGACCAGCGGCGGCGTCGCCATGCCGGTGGTGTCCCCCAGGGTCACCGAATCGAAGCCGTTCTCGGCGAAGTGCGCCGCGATCCGTTCCACCGCGTCAAGCGAGACGTCGCCCTCGAACGGGCAGCCGAACGCGGTCGCGATCGCGCCCTTCAAGCGCACGCCGCAGCCCCGGACCATGTCCGCAGCCTCGCGAGCGTCCTCGAGCGAACGGGCCACGCTGCGGTTGAGGTTCTTCTGGTTGTGGCTCTCGGACACCGAGAGGAACACGCAGATCTCGTCCGCCTGCGCCGCGAGGGCGCGCTCGATGCCCTTGCGGTTGGGCGCGAGCACGCCCAGCACCACCCCGGGCCGGCGCCGGACGCCGGCCAGCACCTCGGCGGCATCCTTGAGCTGCGGCACGGCACGCGGCGAGACGAAGGAGGTGGCTTCGAAGCGGCGCACGCCTGCATCGATCAGGCGCTCCAGGAGGCTCACCTTGGTTTCGGTCGGGATGAAGACGGCCTCGGTCTGGATGCCGTCGCGAAGCCCCACCTCCGTGATCTCGGCGCGGGCGGGGAACTGGGGCTTGCTCATCGCGATGTCCGTCGGTGGCTCGCAGCCGGTCACTCGGACTTCAGGTTGGCCGCCTTGATCAGCTCGGCCCAACGCTGCGCATCGCCCTTCAGCCAATCGCGGTACTCCTGCGGCGAGGAACCGACGACCACCGCGCCCAGGCCCTTCAGCCGCTCCTGGATCTCGGGCTTCTTGAGCGCCGCCTGGATCGAGGTGCTGAGCTTGTCCACCACGTCGGCCGGCGTCCCGGCCGGCGCCAGGAAACCGACCGGTCCCACATAGTCCTCGAAGCCGGGGAAGCCGGCTTCGGCCATGGTCGGCACGCCGGGATAGTCGGGGTGCGGCTTGGGCGTGGTCACGGCAAGCACCTTCACCCGCTTCTGCGCCACCAGGTCCGCGACTCCGATCATCGGGTAGAACATGAAGCCGACCCGGCCGGCACTGACCTCGGTGAGCGCGGGGGCGTTGCCGCGGAACGGGACGTGGACCATCTTGCTGCCGCTGCGCTGCTCGAGCAGTGCGGCAGCAAGATGGGCCGAGCCGCCGTTCCCGGCCGACCCGTAGGAGACCGCCTCCGGCTTCGCCTTGGCCGCCGCGACCAGCTCCTTCAGCGAGCCGTATGGCGAATCATGCGCGGTCACGACCACCTGCGGGAGGACGACGGCCAGGCTGACCGGCGTGAAGTCCTTCATGGGGTCGTACTTGGCCGTGGCCGCGTTGAGCAGCGGGTTCACGTTGTGCGACAGCGTGTTGACGATCAGCGTATAGCCGTCGGCCGGGGCCCGGGCGACGTACTCCGTGCCGATGTTGCCGTTGGCGCCGGACCGGTTCTCCACGATCACCGATTGGCCGAGGCTGACCGTGAGGTCCTGCGCCAGCAGCCGCGCGATCACATCGGTCGGGCCCCCGGGCGAGTAGCCCACGATGAACTTCACCGGCCGTGTCGGGAAATCGGCCGCAGCCGCCGTGCCGATGCCGATCGCCAGCATGGCGGTGGCCGCCACAACCTTCACCCAACTGCCCATCGCTCTCTTCATTTCGTCTCCTGGAATCGCATAGCACCGAGGCCCGGATTATGAAGGCCGGCAGCGACCCACCCGGGGCGGCTCCAGAAATTCTCTATTGCCGGATTGGCACGAAAGGCGAGGAAACGCGGGTCCGGGTCAGCCTCGATCGTCCACCGAATGGGAGATCAGGCTGCCGTCCTCTCCGTAGGTATAGAG
>JAEWEW010000375.1 GCA_023389175.1 Pseudomonadota bacterium
GCCTCGCGCTCGCCCACGCGATCGCCTGGCACCTGCTGGACACCAGCCGCTCGCTCACCCTCTTCGCGACCCACTACTTCGAGCTGACCGCGCTCGCTTCGCAGTCGAGCGCGGCGGTCAACCTTCACCTCGCGGCGGCCGAGCACGCGGGCGGCATCGTGTTCCTGCACCAGGTGCGGGAAGGCCCGGCCAGCCAGAGCTATGGACTGCAGGTGGCCCGGCTGGCCGGGCTGCCCGCGCGACTGCTCAAGCATGCGCGCGCCACGCTGCAATCGCTCGAGCAGGCCGCTGCCGCCCAGCGGCCCCAGCTCGACCTCTTCTCGGCGCCGACGCCCGATCCGCTGGAGCAGTCGGTGCCGGGTGCGGTCGGCCCGCCCGGCGCCGAACCGCCGGGCGCACCGCCGGCATCGCGGGCCGAGGAGATCGGGGCCGAGCTGCGTACGCTCGACGTCGATTCGCTCACGCCACGCCAGGCGCTGGAACGGGTGTACCGCTGGCGCGAGCTGCTCGATGGCAACGCAAGCGACGCCTGACCGTTGGCGGCGGCGGATCGCGCGGGCCGGGGTCGGCTCGGCCGCGCTGGCCGCGGCGAGCGTGCTTGGCAGCGGCCTGCGCGCGGCAAGGGCGGCAGGGGCTGACGCGCCGGCCCTCGCGCCGGACAGCCCCTTCGAGTTCGGCTTCCTCGGCGACACGCCGTATTCGGCCCTCGAGGCCGGGTCGCTGCGGCGCATCTTCGCGGCGATGGCCGCCGAGCCGCTCGAGTTCGTGCTGCACGTGGGCGACATCAAGTCGAGCGGCGAGAACTGCAGCGATGCGGTCCTGTCGTCGCGCCTGCAGCTGCTGGACGGCTGCCCGCATCCGCTGGTGCTCACGCCGGGTGACAACGACTGGACCGACTGCAGGCGTTCCGCCGGGCCCTGGGTCCCGGGCGGTTCCCTCGAGCGGCTGCACTATCTGCGCACCGCTGCCTATGCCGGTCCGAGGTCGCTCGGACGGCGCGTCCTGCCGCTCGAGCAGCAGGGAAGCCTCGACGACGCGGCCGCGATGCGCGAGGACGTCGACCGGACACCGCGGCTGCCGGAGAACCTGCGCTGGCGCACTGCGGCCGTGCGCTTCTGCACGCTGCATGTGGTCGGTACCGACAACGCGCCGCGCCATACGCCGGAGCGCGCGCGCGCGTGGCTCGCGCGGCAGGAGGCCAACGCCCGCTGGCTGGAGGACACGATCCGGGTCGCTCTGCGCGAGAAGGCGAAGGGGCTGGTGAAGGGCTTCGCGGTGGCAATGCATGCCAACATGCGGTTCGGCGCCGGCCGGCAGGACGGCTGGGCGCGCATGCGCGAGCTGGTGGTCGCGGCCGCCGTTGCGTTCGACGGGCCGTTCCTGCTGCTGCACGGCGACACCCATTTCTTTCGCAGCGACCGGCTGCTGAGGCAGTCCCACGGGCTGGCCAACCTGCGCCGCGTGGAATGCTTCGGCTCGCCATTCTCCGCCTCCTGGGTCCAGGTACGCTGGGATCCGTCGCGTGCAACCGACGGCATCGGCCGCGAGTCCGATCCGTTCCAGGTCTCGGTGCGCGCGCTTCCATGAGCGCACGCTCGCGTCGCGTGGGATCCTGGTGAACGGCTGCGCGCCCCTGCCGCCCGCGACCCGCCTGGGCGACACCCCGGTGACCCGCTTCCTGCGTCGGCACTGGCAGCGTCGACCGCTGCTGGTGCGACAGGCGCTCGCCGGCCTGCTCGAGGGGTTCCCGTTGCAGTCGGCCTTTGGCGTACGGGAGATCCTCGCGCTCGCTCGCGACGCCGATGTCGAGAGCCGCCTGGTGATCGCGCCGACCGCGCCCGGCGCGGGCTGGCAGCTGCGCCAAGGGCCGTTCGCGCGGTTGCCGTCACGCGCCCGCCCGGGTTGGACCGTGCTGGTCCAGGGCGTCGACCTGAGCCTGCCCGGCGGCCGCGCACTGATGGATCGCTTCCGCTTCCTGCCGGATGCCCGGCTGGACGACCTGATGGTGAGCTATGCCACCGACGGCGGTGGCGTCGGTCCCCATGTCGACTCGTACGACGTGTTCCTGCTGCAGGTCCACGGCCGCCGACGCTGGCGCCTCGCCCCGCCGGGTCCCTGGCGACCGGTGCCGGATGCACCGCTGCGCCTGGTCCGCGGCTTCGTCCCGCGCGAGGAGTACCTGCTGGAGCCGGGCGACATGCTCTACCTGCCGCCCGGTTGGGCTCACGAGGGCACCGCGGTGGGCGAATGCATGACCTGCTCGATCGGCTTCAGGTCGCCGTCCGCGGCCGAGCTGCGGCAGGCGTTCTTCGCCTTCCTGGCGGACCATGCCGACGCTGCCGCGGGCGACGCTGCGGCGGTCCGGCGCTACCGGGACCGGACCGCGACCGCCGTGAGCCGCCCGGCCGCGATCCCGGAAGACATGGCCGCGACGCTGCGCGGCTGGCTGGACGGCTGGCAGCCGCCCGCTGCGCTGGTGGAGGAGTTCATCGGCTGCCATCTCTCCGAGCCGAAGCCCTCCACCTGGTTCCAGGCGGCTCCCGGCGCGGCGCTGCGCCCGGACCGCGGCGACTGCGTCGCGCTCGCCGCGAAGAGCCGGATGCTCTATCGCAAGCGCCGCATCTTCCTGAACGGCGAGGTGGTCGCGCTGCCCGAGGCTGGACGCG
The DNA here is from genome assembly GCA_023389175.1 of Pseudomonadota bacterium. Lineage (GTDB taxonomy): Bacteria > Pseudomonadota > Gammaproteobacteria > Burkholderiales > Burkholderiaceae_E > Lautropia. The sequence continues at coordinate 2,667 of JAEWEW010000375.1, forward strand.
GCGAGGCGCTGCGGCTGCTCCGAACGCTCGCCGACCGGCGCGGCCTGGACGCCGTTCAGTCCGCGCGAGCCTTACGCCATCCGGGACTGCGCGATAGGCTGCGCGAGTGGCTTGCGGCCGGCTGGATCGAGTCCAGGCCGGCATCGACGAGCGAAGCTTCGGCCAAGCGGGCGAAGGACCGGGATGCAAGCACCTGAATCACGCCTCTTCTCGTTTCGCAGCGAGTTCCACCAGTCGGTGCAGACGCTGCTCGAGCGCACGCGGCTCACCCTTGCGATGACCGACCGCGATTTCTCGGACTGGCCGCTCGAGGCACCGGCGACCATCGCCGCGCTGACACGGATCCTCCGGGAGCCGGGATCGGGCCTGCGGCTGGTCCTGCACTCGCCACAGTGGCTGGAGCGGCACGGCGCGCGCTTCGCCATGCTGCGCGCGAGCTTTGCCGACCGGGTGCAGTGCCGCCAGGCGCCGCCCGGGATCGCGCCGGGCGAAGGCCTGCTGATCGGCGACCGCAGCCACCTGCTGCGGCGGGCGCACTACGAGTCCTGCCGCGGCCGGCTGCAGCTTGCCATGCCGGAGCAGGTCGAACCCTGGCGCCACAAGTTCGAGATGCTCTGGCAGGAATCGCTGCCCTGCCTCACGGCGACCACACTCGGCCTCTGACGCCTTGCCGGCGCCGGCGCGGCACCGGCCACCCGCCCGCCCCGCCGATCCGGCCTTGGCCCGCCGAAGCCGCCGCGACCCGGTGATAAGATGGCCCGGACAGCTGCCACGTCGGAGAACGAAGGACCCATGCAGCCCTGCTCCAGCATGCGCCACCCGCCTGCCCGCGCCTGGATGAGCGACGCGCGGCGGCCTCTCGCCCGCGCGCTCGCCGCGACCTGCCTCGGGCTCGCGCTCGCCGCGTGCGAGCCTCGCGACGATCCGCCGCGGCCGACCACGGCAGCGCCGCCGGCCGGGGAGGATTCGGTCGCGGAAGCGAAGGAATCGACCGCGCGGGCGGTCGAAGCCGCAAAGGAAGCCGCGATCAAGAGTGGACGCGCCGCGAAGGATGTCGCCGGGCCGGCGCTCGATGCAACCAAGGATGCCGCGGCACGCGCGGTTCAGGCAGCCAAGGAGGCCTCCGCCTCGGCGCTCGAGGCCGGCAAGGCCGCTGCCGGCGTGGCGGCCGAGAAGGCCGGCGTGGTCGCGGAGAAGGCGCGGGACGTGACCGGCAAGGCGCTGGAGGTCACCAAGGAAGGCGCGGAGGAAGCTCGCGAAGCCGCTGCGCGGGCGGTCGCCGCGGCGCGGGAAGCCGCTGCGCGGCAGGGCAAGCCGCAGGAGCAGCCGAGCCGCTGACGGTCCGCCTCCCGGCTGTCGGCCGCCTACGCGTCGTGCCAGCCGACGCCGGCATCCTGATCGGCCACCGGGATCGCATCCGGCGCGCAACCCAGCACCGCTGCCAGCGCGAGCTGCGCGAGGTCGGCCCGGTTGTTGTGACGGCTGAGATGGGCCGCCACCACGGTGCGCAGGCGGCTGCGATCCAGTGACGCGAGGATGGCCGCGGCCGCCCCGTTCTCCAGGTGTCCGTAGTCGCCCCCGATGCGGCGCTTGAGCGAGGGCGGATAGTGCCCGTCGGCGAGCAGCGTCCGGTCGTGGTTGGTCTCCAGCACCAGCGACGTGAGGCCGGCGAGCGCGCACACCACGTGCGGCGTGGGTCGGCCGATGTCGGTCAGCAGCCCCAGGCGGCTCGCCCGGTCCTCGATCACGAACTGCACCGGCTCCCGGGCGTCATGCGGCACCGGAAACGGCGTGATACCCAGCCCATGGATCTCGGTCGGCTCGTCCGGCGCGATCAGGCGGCAGATCGATTCGTCGAACGCGGGCAGGCGGCGCGACCCCTCTCGGGAACCGTACGTGAGGTACACCGGCACCCCGGCCGCGGCGGCGAGCCGAAAGACGCCGCCGACATGATCGCCGTGCTCGTGGGTGACCAGGATCGCCCGCAGCCCCGCCAGCGGGAGACCGAGGCGTGCCAGCCGGCGCGCGGTCTCCTTCAGGTTGAAGCCGCAGTCGACCAGGAGGTAGCCGCCATCGCCGCCCGCGCTTCCGGACCATCCCTGGCCTGCTTCGGGCAGGGCGACGACCAGCGCATTGCCTTCGCTGCCGCTGCCGAGACTGGCGAACCGCACCGGGCTACTTCAGCTCTTCGTGAAGCAGCGCGATGATGCGGTTCGCCACGCGCTGGTTCTCCGGCGAGGCGGGCGGGGTGCCGTCGGCCTCGCGCACCGCCACGGTGGAGCGCGAGCCGGCGCCGGCCACGACCAGCTGGTAGCGCTGCCCGGAGAGATCCTTGCGCTCGCCCGAGAAGAAGCGCGAGATCGCCCCCTGGGAAGGATCGCGCCGCTCCAGGTCCACGTAGCGCACGAAGAACGTGCCCTTGGAGCGATCCCGGTCCTCGACCGTGAATCCGACCCGGTCGAGCACCAGGCCGACTTCGCGCCAGGCGCGATCGAAGCCTTCGTCGAGCTCCAGCCGCGACACCTCGTTCTCCGTGACCAGGCGGATGCCGTCGGATGCGGCTCCCCCGGGTGCTGCCTCTTCGCCCGCCCCGATGCCGGCCACGGCCACGTCATCCCGCGGCGTGCCGAACTGCACCAGGATGCGCCGCAGGTATTCGATCTCCAGCTCCGGATCGCTGTCCCGCGGCTGCCAGACCGACTGGTCCTTCTGCAGGCCAGTGACCACCTCTTCCATTCCACGGTGGCTCACGTAGATCTCGGTGCGGCCGTCGGACGTGCGCTCCAGTCGCGTGCGATAGCGGTCCCGCTCGCCGGTGGAATAGCTGCTGCCGAACGTCCGGCTGATCATGCCGCGCAGGCCGGAGGTCTCCACCCGCTGGCGGCGCTCGGCCCACTCGGTCTCCATGATCCCGGTCTGCGGCGACTCCACGGCGAGGCTGAAGCCCTGGGTGTTCCAGAAGTCCCGGAGGATCGGCCAGACCTTCTCCACCGGCTGGTTCACCACCACCCAGCGCATGGAGCCGTCGCGCTGGATCTGCGCGCCCTCGCGCTGTGGCAGCACTTCCGAGCTGCGCGGCGCGGCATCCGCGACCGCGGCCCGGTTGCGGTTGAAGTCCGAAAGCGTCTGGCCCGGCTGGTTGCGTTGGGGCAGCGTGTAGCGGTCGTTCGACTGCGGCGTGACCAGGTCCGGCGGCACGTCCAGCGCGGGCCCCTGGCTCGCGCCGCGGTATTCCACGTTGCCGGGGTCCATGACTGAGCGGATGGTGCCGCAGGCGCTGAGGAAGGCTGCCGCGAGCAGGACGGCGGCAAGCCGGGTACGACGGGAAGACATCAGGCAAATACTCCAGATTCGCGCAGTGCGGCCTCTACCGTCCCATGGTGCCTGGCGTCGAGCGGCGTGAGCGGCAGGCGGATTCCGCCCTCGATCAGGCCCACGCGTGCCATCGCCCACTTGAGCGGTATCGGGTTGGCTTCCACGAACAGCTTCGAATGCAGCGGCAGCAGGCGCCGGTTGATCGCAAGCGCAGCCTTGAAGTTGCCTTCAAGCGCAGCGCGGCACATCTCGGCCATCGGCCGCGGCGCCACGTTGGCGGTGACCGAGATCACGCCGTGCGAACCCATCGCCATCAGGGCAAGGGCGCTGTCGTCGTTGCCGCTGTAGACGGCGAAGTCCGCGGGCAACCGCGCGAGCAGCTCGGCGCCCCGATACATGTCGCCGGTGGCGTCCTTGAGCCCGACGATGCCGGGCACCTGCGCAAGCCGCAGGATGGTGTCGTTGGAGAGGTCCGCCACGGTTCGCGACGGCACGTTGTAGAGGATCACCGGCAGGCCGGCCTCTTCGGCCACCGCCCGGAAGTGCCGGTAGAGGCCTTCCTGGCCCGGCTTGTTGTAGTAGGGAACCACCTGCAGCGTCGCCTGGGCGCCGACCGCGCGGGCGTGGCGGGTGAGCTCGATCGCTTCATGGGTGGAGTTGGCGCCGGTGCCGGCGATCACCGGCACCCTGCCCCTGCTGTGCTCCACCGCCACCTGGATCAGCTGCTGGTGCTCCTCCACGGTCACCGTCGGCGACTCGCCGGTGGTACCCACCGCGACGATCGCGGCGGTGCCGGCCTCGACATGCCAGTCGATCAGCGCACGGTACCTCTCCAGGTCCAGCGAACCGTCCTCGTGCATCGGTGTCACGATGGCCACCAGGCTGCCCTTGATCATCATTGAAGCGTCCTCGCTTTCGGTGTCGGCCTCTGAGCCCGAGGGCCGGGCTACGCCCGGTCCGCCCCCAGTGAGGTCAAGGGAAACCGGGGCGGCCCGGCGTTTCCCTGGGCGGCGGCGCGTCGCCGGAATTCTAGCTCAGCGTCGGTTCCTGCCCGACGAGCGGCAGGGATTCGGGATTCCACGGCGGCATCACCGCGGCCACGCGCTGCACCAGCGCCGGCCGCGGCGCGGCGACGAAGCCCTGCTCGAAGGCCAGCACCTGCAGGCCGGCGTGCCGTGCCACCAGGAAGAGCTCGTCCGTTGCGAGCAGGAAGGCGGGACGGCTCGGTTTACCATAGGCCTCGTTGCCGAGCGCGAAGGTCTCGTACACGAGGCGACCGCCCGGCTGCAGCAATGCCGCGAGCAATGCGAGCCGCGGGCGGTGCAGGAAGTTGGTGACGACGATCACCTCGAACCGCTCGGCAGAGAAGCTCCACCGTCCGGATTCCAGGTCTTCCGCGCGAACCTCGGTGTTCCTATGCTGAACGGAGTCGAGCAAGCCCTCGTCCCTGTCGACGGCCAGGACGCGAAAGCCCCGGTCCGCCGCCAGGAGGCTATGGCGTCCGCTGCCGCAGGCGAAGTCCAGCAGGCGGCCGCCGGTATGCGGATGCCCGATCCAGCGGGCGACCCAGGGCGAATGTTGCCCGATGGCAACGTGCGGATCGGCCATGGGGTTGGCATGACCGGATGGGACCGCAGCCCCGGATGATGGCGATCGGCAATTCATCGGACACGTGACCTTCGAGAACGTCAGAGCATTCTATGCAAGGCTGGTCAGCAGCAAGGACCGGCTGAGGACATTTGCGCTGCCGTTCCTGGTGGCGATCGCCTTCACCGTGGCCGGCCTGCTCTACCCCGACGAGCTCACCCGCTACTTCTGGTATGCGCTGCCGATCGCGCTGGTCGCGATCTCGGTCTTCGGCTACGGCCTCATGCAGGTCTCCGAGGACCTGCGCGAGCAGCGCGCGATCAACAAGCGGCTCTCGGAGCTGCAGGCGCAGTACGGCGTCGCCGAAGGCCTCGCGGTGATGGGCTCCTGGGTGTACGACCTGCTGGAGGACCGCTTCTACTGGAGCGAGGGCCCCTACCGCGTGTTCGGCATCGACAAGGAGCACGGCCCGCCCTCGCCGCGTGCCTTCCACATCTGCATCCACCCCGAGGACCAGGAGCGCTGGCAGAACGCGCACCGCCGGGGCGTGAAGCGCGGCCGCGAGGTCCGCATCGAGTACCGCTACATCAAGCGCGGCAAGGACCAGATCTGGATCCGGTCGGTGGCGCGGCCGGAAGCGGACGAGCACGGCAACGTGGTGCGCCTCGCCGGCATCGCGCAGGACATCACCGCGATGCGCACCATGGCGCAGCAGCTCGCCGCGAGCGAGGCCAAGTTCCGCGACCTGACCCAGCTCAGCTCCGACTGGGTCTGGGAGACCGACGCCGAGCACCGCGTCTCCTTCATGTCCGAAAGCGTGGTGGCGGCGCTCGGCGCCTGGGCGAAGGGCAACATCGGGCGCCACTTCTGGGAGGCGAACCTGATCGGCGTGCCGCGCGCCAACTGGGACGCGCTCAAGGCCGACCTCGCCGCCGACCGCCAGTTCGAGGACTTCCAGTACAGCCTGCTGGATCCGGACGGCCACCTCTTCTCCATCGCCATCTCGGGGCGGCCGACCTTCAACGCCGCCGGCAGCGTCGTCGGCTACCGGGGCGTCGGACGCAACGTCACTCGCGAGACCCAGCAGCAGCTCCTGCTGCAGCTCGAGACCGAGATGGCCACCATCATGCGTGAACAAAACGAGCCGGAGCGGGTCGTGGCCGCCATCATCATCGCGGTGTCGCGCATGATGAGCTGGTCCGGCGGCGCCCATCTCGCGCAGATTCCGGGCACGACCTCGCTCACGGTGCGGGAGCGCTGGGGAGTCCCCGCGGTCACGAAGATGCTGGCGGAGCTGCCGCAGCAGATCCCGATCGGCCCCGATTCCGTCGAGGCCAAGGCGTGGCGCGGCCAGGCGATCTGGATGCGCGACGTGACCCTGCACGCGACCTTTGCCGAGCGCTACCAGTCGCAGGCGACCGGCATGCAGGCGGCCTTCCTCGCGCCGATCTCGGACGAACAGAAGAACGTGCTGTCGGCGCTGCTGTTCTTTTCCCCGGTCGGGTTCCGCGCCGACGCGTTCCTCTCCCAGGTGGCCGACATCCTCTCGCGCACGCTGTCGCTCTACCTGCAGCGCAAGGCGGCGGAGAAGCGCCTGGTGCATGCCTCGCTGCATGATGCGCTCACCGGGCTGCCGAACCGGGTGTACCTCACCGAGCAGCTGCAGCAGCGGCTCGCCGCGCGCGAGCCGGCGGCGGTGCTCTATGTCGACCTGGACCGCTACAAGGTGATCAACGACACGCTGGGCCACCAGGTGGGGGACCTGGTGCTGATCGAGGTCGCGCGGCGCTTCCGCGAATCGATCGGGCCCAAGGATGTCGCCGGGCGCATCGGCGGCGACGAGTTCATCCTGCTGCTCGACCACGAGGACGATCGAGTCCGAGTGGAGGCGCTGGCGCGCCGGGTGCTCGCGGCGATCGAGCGGCCGTTCATCCTGCAGAACCGCGCCTACTTCCTCTCCGCCAGCATCGGCGTGGCGCTGTCCCCGGAGGACGGCACCGACGCGAACCTGCTGATCAAGTGCGCCGACAGCGCCATGTACCAGGTGAAGTCGGAAGGCCGCAACGACGTGCGCTTCTTCGCGCGCGACCTGGCCGACGACCGCGACGACCAGCTGCGGCTTGCCTCGGAGCTGCCGCTCGCCCTGCAGCGCGGCGAGGTCGACCTCTACTACCAGCCGGTGCTCTCGGTGAGCGACAAGCGCATCGTCGGCATGGAAGGGCTGATCCGCTGGCGCCATCCGAAGCGCGGGCTGCTGCTGCCGGAGACCTTCCTGCCGACGGCCGAGCAGAACAACCTGATGCGCGAGGTCGGGCTCTGGGCCATCCGCCGCGCGCTCGACGACCGCATCGAGCTCGGCATCGACGACAAGGACGAGATGTCGGTTTCGGTCAACGTCTCGCCGCGGCAGCTGGGCGAGGACGGCTTCCTCGCCCAGCTGAACAGCCTGCTGGCTGAGCGCAATTTCCCGCCGCGGCTGCTGCAGCTCGAGCTCACCGAGAACGCGCTGATCGACAACTCGACCAAGACCGTGGCGCTGCTCGGCGACCTGAAGCGCCTGGGCATCCAGGTCATCATCGACAACTTCGGCACCGGCTACGCGTCGCTCTCCTACCTGCGCAACCTGCCGGTGGGCGGCCTGAAGATCGACCACACCTTCGTGCGCGACCTGCAGGCGGACCGCGGCAACGCGGCCATCGTGCAAGCGATCATGACGCTCGCAGGCAAGCTGGGGCTGCAGGTGATGGCCGAGGGCGTGGAGACGGGCGCGGAGATGCGCGCATTGCGCTCCTTCGACTGCGACCACATGCAGGGCGCCTTCATCTGCGAGCCGCTGCCGCTCGGACAGCTCAAGGACTTCCTGCAGACCGTGCCCAAGGTGCGGCAGATGCACCAGGTGCGGGACACGCGCAGCCTGGGCGACGCGCCGGCCACGCAGCGGGTCTGACGCAGGGGCGCGCTGCTCCTCGCGTGGCGACCCGGAGCCCGGGTTCCGCGGTCAGGCCGCGCGGGCTCCGGCGGACCTGCCCTTCCGCTTCATGGGCGCGGCCAGCTTGCCGGCGCCGGCAGCCCGCAGAAGCCGCTTGAACTTCGGGCATTCCGAGTGATTCTCGGCGGGGCAGACCGCGGCATGGTGCAGGCCGTTGCTCAATGCCCTCAGGCGCGCGATCGTTGAATCGATCTCTTCGGCCTTGCTTCGCAACGCGCCGCGGTCGATACGGGTCCGCCCATCGCTCGCAAGCATGCCCTTGATCTCATCGAGCGAGAAGCCCGCGACCTGGCCAAGCGCGATGAGCGAGAGCCGGTCGATCACGTCGGGAGAGTAGGTGCGGCGCAGGCCCACCCGTCCGGTGGAGGCGATCAGGCCCTTTTCCTCGTAGTAGCGCAAGGCCGAAGCCCGGACGCCCGACCGTCTGGCCACTTCGGCGATGTCCATCGAAAAACCCCCTTGACTTCAAGTTGACTTGAAGTTGCATAGTGCCGTCCTGGCAATCGCACGTCAACGGGAAAACACCATGGATACCTCTCTGGAAACCGCTGCCCAGGTCCTCTTCATCGGTTGCGGCGCGACCGCGATCATGGATTCCTGGCTCCTGGTACGGAAACGCATGGGCGTCCCGACGCTCGACTTCTCGATGATCGGGCGCTGGATCGGGCACTGGCCGCGCGGTGTGTTCTCGCACCAGGCGATCGCGAAAGCGGCGCCGGTTGCGGGAGAACGCGCGCTGGGATGGCTCTTCCACTATGCGACCGGCATCGCCTTCGCAGCGCTTCTCGTCGCGATCCAGGGGGTCGGCTGGCTACGCGGGCCCACTCTGCTGCCTGCGGTCGCGGTCGGCGTGGCCACGGTCGCCGCGCCTTGGCTCGTGATGCAGCCGGCGATGGGCGCGGGCGTGGCCTCGTCGAGGACACCGGCGCCCTTCAGGAACCGAGCCAGGAGCCTTGCCAACCACGCCGTGTTCGGCCTCGGCCTCTACCTGGCCGCGCTGCCCGGCGCATGGATCCCGCGTTGATATCGCACCTCCCACTCTCCAACGAAGGAAAGGCATGACCATGAAGAACCTTGCAGTCATCTATCACAGCGTTCACGGCAACACCGCGCAAATCGCCGGACTCATCGCCGAAGGCGCAGCTTCCGTGGACGGCGTACGGGTGCAGCTCCTGAGATCCGAGGACCTCGCCTCGGCACCCGAGCGCCTGGTTGCCTTCGACGGTCTGGTCCTCGGCTCGCCGACCTACCTGGGCGGCGTGTCGGCGACGTTCAAGTCGTTCATGGACGCGACAGGCCGGCTCTGGAAGTCGCATGCGCTCAAGGGAAAGCTCGCGGCAGGGTTCACCGTCTCGGCGCTGCCATCGGGCGACAAGCAATCCACGCTCACCTCGATGTTCGTGTTCGCGATGCAGCACGGCATGTACTGGGTCGGGAACGCCATCCTGCCCGAGCAGCACGCAGGCGTGCCTTTCGACGAAGCGGCCAACCGTCTGGGCTCATGGTCCGGCTTGATGGCGCAAGCCGGCCATTCCCCGGCGGGCGGCAACGCGTTCGCGCCCGGTGACCTGAAGACCGCACGGATGTTCGGCGCCAATGTCGCCAGGTCCCTGGCGTGCCTCACCTGTGCCAGCGAGATGGAGGTGCTGCGGTGATTTCTCGCAGGCGACCCGGCCGGCACCACCACAACACATGCATGGGAACACCAATCATGAGATCACTGGCATCGAAACTGTTCCGGGTCGTCGTCGCTCTCGTCGTAGTGGCGTCCGGTGCGTGGGCCCATGCCGCGGGGTTCCAGAGGGGATATGCAGCCGACCCTGACGGCAAGCCACTGGAGATCGGCATCTGGTATCCGAGCTCGGCGGCCGTGGACGTCGTCGCGATGGGTCCCACCGCAATGACGGTTGCGGTCAACGGCCCTGTCCGGGGAGAAGGCCTGCCCCTGGTGGTCATCTCGCATGGGCACGGCGGCTACTTCCTGAGTCACTTCGACACGGCGATTGCATTGGCTGACGCCGGATTCGTCGTGGCGGCCGTCACTCACGCGGGGGACAACTACGCGGACCAAAGCCGCAGCACCGACGTCATGGATCGGCCACGTCAGATCAGCCGGGTGCTGGATCACATGCTGTCGGTGTGGGACGGGCATGACCTGATCGACCCGGCGCGAATCGGCATGTTCGGCTTCTCCTCGGGTGGCTTCACGACGCTCGCGAGCATCGGCGGGGTACCTGACCTGGCAAGGATCGGCCCGACATGCGCCCAGCACCCCGGGGACTACGCATGCCGGCTGGTTGCCAGGGTGCGCGGAAATGACGCGGCCCCCTCCGCTGCGCGGACGACGGGCGTGGCGGACTCTCGAATCAGGGCCGCTGTGGTGGTCGCGCCGGCGCTCGGATTCACCTTCGGAACGGAAGGGCTCGAGAACGTCAAGGTACCCGTCCAGCTATGGCGCGCCGAGAACGACGTCATCGTTCCACATCCGCGTTACGCCGAGGCGGTACGGCTTGCGCTGCCGCAGGCACCTGACTACCGCGTGGTGCCCAACGCAGGGCACTTCGATTTCCTGGCGCCTTGCAGCAGTGCGCTCGCGGTGGTTGCGCCCGCCATCTGCGCGAGCGCTGCGGGGTTCGACAGGACGTCGTTTCACGCAGGCTTCAATGAAGCAGTCGTGGCATTCTTCGGCAACGTAACGGCCGAAGCGGGAAGGTGATCGGTACGATCCCTCGGTCGCGCGCGATCGATACCAGCGTTCCTTCCTGC
>JAEWEW010000383.1 GCA_023389175.1 Pseudomonadota bacterium
GACGATGTGGACCGACACCGTGCCGGCGCCCAGATACTCTGCGATCACGTTCTCGCGGCCGATCAGGAGCGCGGCGGCGGCGTCCCCGAAGTCGAGCTCCTGCGCGCTGCCGGCGCGGGCGCGGCGATTGTCGGCGGCGAGCACCAGTGCCTCGCCCCTCTCACCACCATCGCCACGGGCGCGGGCAACCGCCTGCGTCACCGCGGACAGCGCCGCACGCGGCGTACCGCCGAGGTCCACCGCCTCGATCTCCTCGGCCAGGGTCAGCGCGCCCGCGACCACGCCCGCGTTCAGCCGCTCGGCGAACGGCAGCGTGTCCGAGGCGAGCAGCACGCTGCGGACGCGGCTGCGATCCTCGGCCGGCCCGAGGCAGTCGCGGGCGGCGGCGACCGCCATGGTGATGCTGTCCTCGTCCCAGTTGGCCATGGCCCGGGTGCCCTTGCGGCCCGCGAACTGCGGCGCGTACCAGGCGTTGGCCTGGACGACCGCCTGGCGCGAGAGGCGAAGCCGCGGCACGTAGCCGCCGTATCCGGTGATTCCGATCATGTCGCGGATGTTCGAGTTGGATTGCAGCCCAGCCGGGCCGCCAGGAACCGGCCGCCGGCGGCGACCGCTGTGTCGGCCTCGGCCAGGGCGTCGGGAAACTGCTGAAAGACGTGGATCATGCCAGGCCATACCTGGCACTGCACCTGCGCCCCGGCCGCCTGCGCGCGCGCGGCGAAGTCGGTCGTGTCGCTCAGCACCGTCTCCCGGTCCCCGACCTGCAGCAGCAGGGGCGGCAGCGCTGCGAGCTGCGTGTCCGTCGCGAAGAGCGGCGAGACGAGCGGGTCGCGCGGGTCCGCCCCGGCCGGCAGGTAGCCCTGCGCCATCGCGAGGATCATGCGTCGATCGTGGATCGGATCGCTCGCCGCTCGCGTCTCGTAGCTGCTGCCCGCGGCGGTGAGATCCGTCCAGGCGGACATCAGGTAGGCCGCGGCAGGCGGCGGGAGTCCCTCGGCCTGCAATGACAGCATGGCCGCGAGCGCGAGTCCGGCGCCTGCCGAGTCCCCGGCGAGCGCCACCTGGTCGGCGGCGTGGCCGATGCCCGGCAGCCAGCGCAGGACCGCGATCGCGTCCTGCAGGGCGGACGGGTACCGGTGCTCCGGGGCGAGCCGATAGCCGACGCCCAGGACGCGTGCGCCGCACGCGGCGGAGAGCCGGGCCATGAGCGCGCGATGTGACGCGGGCGAGCCGACCCGGAAGCCGCCGCCGTGGAAGTACACCACCGCGCGATCGCTGCGAGCGCCGGCTGCGGCGACCCATTCGCAAGGCACGCCCGGGGATTCGCCTGCGACCACCGGCTCGACCGAGGCATCGACCGGCCCGGCGAACAGGGCATCCCAGTCCGCGCGCATCTGCGCGGCAGGCGTGTCACGCCGCCAGCGGCCGTAGACGGCGCGAATGCGCGCGACGACCGCATTCACCGGATCGCTCGCCGGTCTCGCACCGGCGGTCATGCCCCGCATCCCATGCCGCCCGAGACACCCAGCACCTCGCCGGTGATGAAGCCGGCGTCCGGCGACGCGAGGAAGGCCACCGCCGCGGCGACTTCGTCCGGCGTGCCCAGCCGTCCCGTGAGCGTCGCCGCGGTCATCGCGTCGAGCAGCCCGGGGCCGGCCTGCTCCACGGCGCGCCGCAGGAGCGGCGTGTCCACCGGGCCGGGCGCGATCACGTTGGCGGTGATCCCCTTGCGGGCGTTCTCGCGGGCGATCGAGCGGGTGAAGGCGATCACGCCGCCCTTGGCGGCGGCGTACACCGAGCCGCCGCGAGAGCCGAGCCGCCCGGCTTCCGAGGCCACGTTGACGATGCGCCCGTAGCCGGCCGCCTGCATCGCCGGCAGGGCCGCATGGGTCGTGTTCAGCACCGCCTCCAGGTTGACCGCGAGCAGGCGGCGCCATTGGCCGGGATCGGTGCGCGTGAAGTAGGCATGCTGGTCGACGCCGGCGCAGTTCACCAGGATGTCGAACGGGCCGTGTCCGGCCACCGCGGCATGCACGCGCTCGAAGTCGGTCACGTCCAGCAGCAGCGCGACCGCACCCTCGCCAGGCTGCGCCGGCGCGATATCGGCGCACACCACCGCGGCGCCGTGGGCAAGCAGGCGGCCGACGATCGCGGCACCGATGCCGCTCGCCCCGCCGGTGACCAGTGCGCGGCGGCCGGCGAGAACGCCGGCGCCATCGGGGGCAGAGGCGGCCGCCTGCGCCATCAGCGCCCGCTGAAGCGCGGCGCGCGCTTCTCGATGACCGCGGCCAGTCCCTCGCGGGCGTCGGCCGTCCCGGAAAGCAGCGCCTGGGCGTGGTTCTCCTCCGGCATGGCGGCCTCGACGCCCTGGCCGATGCCGTTCCAGAGCAGCCGCTTGGTGTTCGCGAGCGCCGCCGGCGCGCCGGCGGCCAGCTGCCGCGCGAGCGACCAGGCCTCCTCCATCAGCCGCTCCTGCGCGACCACCCGGGTGACGAGGCCCATGTCCTTCGCCTCTGCCGCGGTGATCTCCGGATTGAGCATCAGGATCTCCATGGCCCGGCGCAGTCCGACGAGCTGCGTGAGCGTCACCGAAACGCCCGCGTCCGGCACCATCGCGACGCGGGTAGCGCCGGCAAGGAAGCGGGCAGTATCCGCTGCGACCACGAAGTCGGACGCGCAGACCAGGCCCATGCCGCCGCCGCCGGCCGCGTATCCGTGCACGGCCGACACCACCGGCGGGTTGAGCCGGATCAGCAGCGCCGCGACCAGCTGCAGGTACGAGGTCGCGACCCGGATGTAGTCCGGCAGCGCCTCACCTTTCGAGAGGAAGGTGTGGACGTCGCCGCCCGCGCAGAAGTTGCGGCCTTCGCCGGTCAGCAGGACCGCGCGCACCCGGCCGTCGCCATGCACCCGCATGACCACTTCGTGGAGCGCCTTGAGCAGCGCGATGTCGAGGCCGTTCGCGGCATCCGGGCGGTTGAGGCGGATATGCGCGACGCCATCGGGATGCAGCGCGAGCAGCGCGGGCCCGTCGCCGACCAGCACTTCCGGCGACGGTGATGCGGGGATGGTCATCGGCTCTCCTTGCCGCGCAAACGAGTACCGGTTCAGACGAGAAAGGCCATCGAAGGCAGCGCGGTGTGGTTGTTCACCAGGATCACCTTCTTCAGCACCATGCGCAAGTCGCCTCGTTCACGCCGCAACCGGTACTGGTTGCGGGACGCCCAGATCGTGTCGCCGCGCGGCGAGGATTCGAAGACCAGCGCATTGCAGGCGGCGAGCAACTCGCGACCGTCGTCCTCGAGCACCTCGACGTTGGCGACGACGCGCCGCAGCCGTGACTGCGGCGTCTGGCTGTAGCGCTTGCCCGTGTGGAACTGGCGGATCCGCAGGCCGATCCGCGAGCGGTTGTCGTAGATGATCGACATCTCCTGCTCCGGGTCGCCGCCCTCCCCGTTGGCCGGCACCCAGTAGACGCCGTCGTCGGCCCAGAGCGCTTCCCACCCGTCGTAGTCATGCTCGTCCTGCAGGCGGGCCTCGCGATAGATGAACTGCGTCACGTCCTGCAGCGTCTCGCGCTGCGCGGGTGTCATCGCCGTCATGCCGCCTCCATCAGCGACCGATAGTGGCGCCAGATGCCGCGCGACGGCACTTCGTCGGTCGCGTCGCCGATCAGGAAGCCGTCCTCGTCCCGCCGCTCCCGATGCCTGCCGCGGCCGAGGTAGAGCCACTCCGGATCGCGCATGTTCACGCCCATCTGCGTGCGCTCGTACATTGCGGCGTCATCGGCCAGCAGGAATCCCGCCGGACCGACCGAGCCCATGGTCTGCTGGCGCATCCGGCGGTTGAGGTCCGGCGCGCCCTTGAACTGCAGCGCGGTCACATGCTGGACCGTCCGGTCCACCGCCAGTGGCTGGATCACGAAGATCTGGATCTCGGCGATGAACAGGTTGGGGAAAATCATGATGTGCGGCGTGCCGTCGATCATGATGCGGCGCGCCTCGTCCTCGCCGTAGGCGGCGTTCATGCGGGCGGCGTACTCCGGCAGCTTGTCCACGGTGGTGCCGAACCAGCCGAGGGGCACGCCGCGCCGGCGGAACTCCGGCCGCAGGTCGTTCTCCGTGTGACCGTTGCCGAAGTCCCGGGACACCGCGAGCGAGTCATTGCTGTAGAGCGAGCCGATTCCGCTCTGCGCCACCTCGAAGATGGACGCATGCACGAAGGACGGGTGGTAGCCGTCCGTCTCGTTCTCCACCAGGAACTTCCAGTTGGCATTGACCTTGTGCTGCAGGAATCCCGCCGTGATCTGCACCTCGCCCTCGGGCGAGTTCCGGCAGAGGGAGTCGATCGCCTGCCTTGCCGGCCCGAGGTGCTCCTCGAGGCTGGGGCCTTCCGCCGCCATCGAACCGAAGACGAAGCCGCGATAGCTGGCGACGCGGGCCACCCTGCCGAGCCCGAGCGTGCTGCGGTCCACGCCCTGGTAGCCCGACGGAAGTGCGAGGCCGCGCAGCGTCCCGTCGTTCGCGAAGGTCCAGCCGTGATAAGGGCAGGTGAAGGTCCCGGCCTTGCCCTTGGCCGTCATGCAGACGCGGTTGCCCCGGTGCGGGCAGCGGTTGTGCAGCAGGTGGATCGTGCCGTGGCGATCCCGGGTCATGATGATCGGCTCGGGGCCGATCGACTTCATGACATAGGTGTTCGGCTCAGGCAGCTCGCTCTCGTGGCCGACGTACACCCAGGTGCGGAACCAGATCCGCTCGAGCTCGGCCTGGAAGACGTCCGGATCCCGGTAGAGCGACCCGTGGACATGGTCGGCGCGGATCAGATGCGCCCAGTCCGGGCCCGCGCCTGCGGCAGCCGGGGATGCGGGCGGTGGATTGTCCAAGGCGGTCTCCGTGGCTGACGATGCGGGCGCTGGCGGCAATAATAGTCCGACTAGACGGACTATGCCAACGACCGGCGCATCGGTCAACCAGGCGCCGGGTCGGGCCGCCGGGCATTCGGCCCACACGGCACCCGCGTCTTCTCCTAACCTCCTGCCCATGCACCAGCTTTTCGAGCCCGGCCTGGTCCACGACCCCTGCGGGGATCCCGGCCTCTACATCGACTTCCCCGACGAGCGCCGGGCGCTCCTCTTCGACCTGGGCGACATCGCGGTGCTGCCGCCGCGCAAGCTGATGCGGCTCTCCCACGTGTTCGTCACCCACACGCACATGGACCACTTCGCCGGCTTCGACCAGTTGCTGCGCGTGGTGCTCGGACGCAAGGAGCGGATCGGGCTGCTCGGCGGCCCGGGATTCGTCGACCAGGTGGAGCACAAGCTGCGCGCCTACACCTGGAACGTGGTCCACCGGTATGCCGTGCCGCTGGTTCTCGACGTGCGCGAGGTCCATCCGGCCGGACGCGGCCTGCGCGCCTGCTTCTGCAGCCGAACCGGCTTCGCTCGCGAGCCGGGCGCGCCCTTCGGATGGGACGGCGACGTTCTGCACGACGAGCCGCTCATTCGGGTACGCGGCCGCTTCGTCGACCACGAGATGCCGTGCCTCGCCCTCGCGCTCGAGGAGAAGGCCCGCGTGCGGGTGGCCAGGGACCGGCTGGCCGCGCTCGGGGTGACGCCGGGCCCGTGGCTGCGCGTCCTGAAGCAGGCGGTATTCTCCGGCGCGCCGGAGGACACGCCGATCCTGCTCAGCTGGCGAGATCGCGACGGCGAGCACCAGGTGACGCGTCGCCTCGCCGAGCTGCGCCAGGTGGTGCTCGACATCGAGCCCGGTCGGCGCATCGGCTACGTGACCGACATGCGCTTCACCGAGGCGAACCTGCAGGCCATCGTGCCGTTGCTCGCGGGCGTCGACGAGCTCTACATCGAGAGCGTCTTCCTGCAGGCCGACCTGTCGCATGCGCGGCGAAAGAACCACCTCACCGCACGCGACGCCGGGTCCATCGCCCGCGAGGTGGGCGCGAAGGCGGTGGTGCCGTTCCACTTCTCGTCGCGCTACCGGCAGCGGGCGGAGGAGGTGCACGCCGAGGTGCTCGCGGCGTGGGCGGGCAGTGGGTGAATCGTCGGCGAGGGACTTGACTTGCGATCGCTTCGGCATCAGGTTTAGATACGACCCAACACCGCAACACATATGAACCACACGCGAGACCCGGCCATCCTCGTAAGCGAGGTCGGCCCGCGCGACGGGCTGCAATCGATCGATCGCACCATGCCGACGGCGGACAAGCTGCGCTGGATCACCGCGCTGCACCGCGCCGGCCTGCGCGAGATCGAGGTGGGCTCGTTCGTGCCGCCTGCGCTGCTGCCGCAGATGGCCGATGCGCGGGACCTGGTCGCCCATGCGCTGACGCTCCCGGGGCTCACGGTGGCCGCGCTCGCGCCGAACCTGCGCGGCGCCCAGGCCGCCTTCGACGCCGGCGTGCACAAGCTCACCATACCGGTGTCGGCCACCGAGGCGCATTCGCTGGCCAACGTGCGCAAGACGCACGACCAGGTGTTCCAGGAGCTCGCCGCGATCGTGAGCCTCAGGCAGTCCGCCTATCCCGGCATCGAGATCGAGGCCGGCATCTCGGTAGCCTTCGGCTGCACGCTGCAGGGGCCGGTGAGCGACGACGAGACCATGCGCATCGCCGAGCGCGCGGCCGAGGCCGGGGTCGACGTGATCGGCCTCTCCGATACCAGCGGCTACGCCGAGCCGCGCCAGGTCAGGCGGCTCTTCCGCAAGCTGCAGGCGGCCTTCGGCGATCGGGCCGGCGGCGCGCATTTCCACAACACCCGGGGCCAGGGCCTCGCCAACGTGGTCGCGGCGCTCGACGCAGGCGTCACCACCTTCGACTCCAGCCAGGGCGGCATCGGCGGATGCCCTTATGCGCCCGGCGCGAGCGGCAACATCGTCACCGAGGATCTGGTCTTCCTGCTCGAATCGATGGGCCTCGCCACCGGCGTCGACATCGAGCGCCTGGTGGAGGCGCGTCGCGTGATCGAGGGGAGCCTTGCCGGCGAGCCGCTCTACGGGATGGTGGCGGAGGCAGGCCTGCCGAAGGGATTCCGCTACGCCAACGCAGCCGCTTCGCCCCAGGAGGGCGCACGCCAATGACGGAACCGATGCAGCCCCTGCCGCTCGAAGGCATCCGGGTGGTCGAGATGACTCACATGGTGATGGGTCCGACCTGCGGCATGATCCTGGCGGACCTCGGCGCGGAAGTGATCAAGATCGAGCCGCCGAAGGGCGACTCCACCCGGCGGCTGCTCGGTTCCGGCGCGGGCTTCTTCCCCACCTTCAATCGCAACAAGCGAAGCCTCGCGATCGACGCCCAGGATCCGCGCGGCAAGGAGATCCTGCTCAAGCTGGTCGCGACGGCGGACGTGTTCAGCGAGAACTTCAAGACCGGCGCGATGGAGCGGCTCGGGCTGGACTACCCGAGCCTCTCGCGACTCAATCCCGGCCTGGTCTATGTCTCCCACAAGGGCTTCCTTCCCGGCCCCTACGACCACCGGACCGCCCTGGACGAGGTGGTTCAGATGATGGGCGGCCTCGCCTACATGACCGGGCCGGTGGGACAGCCGCTGCGGGCCGGCGCCTCGGTCAACGACATCATGGGCGGCATGTTCGGTGCGATCGGCGCGATGGCAGCCCTGCGCGCTCGCGAGCGAACCGGCCGCGGGCAGGAAGTGATGTCGTCGCTCTTCGAGAACAACATCCTGCTGGTGGCGACCCACATGATGCAGTACGCGATGACCGGCAAGCCGGCGGCCCCGATGCCGAACCGGATCTCCGCCTGGGGCATCTACGACGTGTTCTCGGTGAAGGACGACGAGCAGGTCTTCCTCGCGGTGGTCACCGATTCGCAGTGGCGGGCGTTCTGCGACGCCTTCGGCTTCGCGGACCTGCTCGCCGACGAACGCCTCGTGACCAACAACCTGCGCGTGGTCGCCCGGGACTGGCTCCTGCCGGCGCTGCGCGAGCGGCTGGCCGGACGGTCCGCGGCCGAGATCTCTCGGATGTTCGAAGCCGCCGGGCTGCCCTATGCGCCGATCAAGTCACCCGACCAGCTTCTCGATGATCCCCACCTGAAGGCGACCGGCGGCCTCGCGCCGATCCACCTGCCGGACGGCCGCGAGGTGACGACGCCGCTGCTGCCGCTGATGCTGGACCGCCGGCGGCTGCCGGTGCGCAGCGATCCGCCGGAGGTCGGTGCCGATAGCGATGCCCTGCTGCAGGAGCTCGGCTATGCGGACGAGGCACGGGCGTCGCTGCGCGCGGCTGGCGTTATCGCCTGAGCACCCGACGGCGTCGGGCACCGATAGTCCCAGGCAAGCGCTGATACTCCGCGGTGAAGAATCCCGACACCTGCTGATGATCACCCCGCCATGCGTACCCTCGGCCGACCACGTCGCCGCGCGTTCTGCCACCGCCACCGCCGCTCTGAGATCAACGCGGCCGCGTAGTTGTTCCTCGGCACGTCGTCACCCGCAGCCGATGATTCAGGCTTTAGGAGGCACGCTGACGAAATGTCGATCCGAACCCTCATCGGCCTGGCGGCTGTCGTCGGTCTGTGCAGCGCGGTCCAAGCTCAAAGCTGCCCGTACGACCCGCGCTGCTTGAACAATCCCTATGGTGCCGGAAGCCCCTACAAGGCGGACGGACTGATGAACCCGTACAGCCAGTACGGCAGCCCCTACAGCAACAAGTCGCACACGAATCCCTATGCGACGGACGCCCCGAAGCTCTACGACCACCAAGGCAACTATCGCGGGCGCCTGAGCAGCAACCCGTACAATCCCGACTCCACGTCGAACCCGTATGGGCGCTATGGCAGCCAGTACTCGCCTGACAGCATCAACAACCCATACGGCGCCGGCAACCCCTACAATCCGCAGCCAATCTACGTCGTGCCGCAATAGGGAGGAGAGCCTGCCTAGATGCGGGGCCTCGACCAAGCACCACATCGCCCGAGTGCGTGACAGCAGGCGACTGAGGCTTTCGCACAGTTCACTTCGCTATGAGCTAATGCTTGATTGGCGCTTAGAAGGAGCGCGGCAGGCCGAGCACATGCTCGGCGACATAGGACAGGATGAGGTTGGTCGAGATCGGCGCCACCTGGTAGAGCCGGGTCTCGCGGAACTTGCGCTCGACGTCGTACTCGTGCGCGAAGCCGAAGCCGCCGTGGAACTGGATGCAGGCGTTGGCCGCTTCCCATGAAGCCTTCGCCGCGAGGTACTTGGCCATGTTCGCTTCGGCGCCGCAGGGCCGGTGCGCATCGAACAGGTCGCAGGCCTTCCAGCGCATCAGGTTGGCCGCCTCGACCTCGATGTACGTTTCCGCGATCGGGAACTGCACCCCCTGGTTCTGCCCGATGGGTCGGCCGAACACCTGCCGCTCCTTCGCGTAGCCGGTCACGCGGTCGATGAACCAGTAGCCGTCGCCGATGCATTCGGCCGCGATCAGCGTGCGCTCGGCATTGAGCCCGTCGAGGATGTACCTGAAGCCCTTGCCTTCTTCGCCGATCAGGTTCTCCGCGGGAATCTCCAGGTCCTCGAGGAACAGCTCGTTGGTCTCGTGGTTCACCATGTTGGCGATCGGCCGTACCGTGAGCCCGCGACCGACGGCCTCGCCCAGGTCCACGATGAAGATCGACATGCCGTCGGACTTGCGCCGGACCTGGTCGAGCGGCGTCGTCCGCGCGAGCAGGATCATGAAGTCCGAGTGCTGGATTCGCGAGATCCACACCTTCTGCCCGTTCACCACATAGCGGTCGCCCTTGCGCACCGCGGTGGTGCGGATGCGCGTGGTATCGGTGCCGGTGGTCGGCTCGGTCACCCCCATGGACTGCAGGCGCCATTCGCCGCTCGCGATCTTCGGCAGGTAGTGCCGCTTCTGCTGCGCCGAGCCGTGCCGCAGCAGGGTCCCCATGTTGTACATCTGGCCATGGCAGGCGCCGGAGTTGCCGCCGCTGCGGTTGATCTCCTCCATGATGACGGAGGCCTCGGCCAACCCGAGCCCGGACCCGCCGTATTCCTGCGGGATCAGCGCGGCCAGCCAGCCGGCGCGGGTGAGCGCGTCGACGAAGGCCTCGGGATAGGCCCGCTCCGCGTCCACCTTGCGGTGGTACTCGTCGGGAAAAGTGCGGCAGAGGTCCCGAACCGCCTCGCGGATCTCCTGGTACCGTTCCAGCTGCTGCTCCATCATTGCGTGCGCCTTTCCGTGAATCACCGCAGTTTACCGGCGAGCTCATCCCGGAACTGCGGCGCCGCGATCGCGATCATCCTGTCCGTGCGCTCGCGCAGCGTCAGCCCGCGCAGATCCGCCGCGCCGTGCTCGGTCACGACCACGCCGGCATCGCTGCGCGCAACCGTCGCCGGACCGGACAGCTCGGCGACGATGCGACTGCGCCCGCCCGCGGTCGCGGGCAGCGCGACAATCGGCGTGCCGCCGCGGCTGCGGGCAGCGCCACGCAGGAAGTCCACGATGCCGCCGACCGCGCCGACATAGACGCCGCCGGCCATCTCGGCATTCACCTGGCCGGTGAGATCCACCTCCACCGCGGAGTTGATGGCGACCAGCCGGTCGATCGACGCGAGCACCGAAGGATCGTGCGTGTAGGTGGTGCCGCGCAGCTGCAGCGCGGAATTGCGGTGCGCGAAGCGGTGCAGCCGCGGCCCGCCCATCAGCAACCCGGCGACGGTCGCGCCCCGGTCGATCGACTTGCGCGCGTTGGTCACCGCGCCGGCCTCGACCAGGTCGACCACGCTGTCGTCGAGCACGCCGGAATGCACGCCGAGGTCGCGGCGATCGCCGAGGCACGCGAGCACGGCGCCCGGGATGCTGCCGATGCCGAACTGCAGCGTCGCCCCATCCTCGACGAATCCCGCCACATGCCTGCCGATCGCCATCTCGAGCGGTCCGGGCGTGCGGCGGCCGGCGGCGAGCGGCGGCTCGGTCGCGGTGACCAGCAGGGCGAAGTCCTCGCGGCGCAAGTGGCGCTCGCCGTGGGTCCACGGCACCTCCGGGTTGACCTCGCCGAGCACCACCCGGGCCGTCCGCAGGGCGGCAAGCAGATGGTCGTTGGCGAGACCGAGGCTGTAGCGGCCCTGCTCGTCCGGCGGGGAGACCTGCAGCAGCACCACGTCGACCCGCAGCGGCCCGTCGACGATCAGCCGCGGCAAGGTGGAATAGTGGCAGACCAGCAGGTCGAGCACGCCGGCCGAGGCAAGCGCCCGGTTCGCTCCGGTGCCGCAATAGGAGATGAAGTCGAAGGCGTCGGCATGGCCGGGCGCGACCGTGTCGGCCGCGCCGATGCCGAGCAGCAGTCGGGTGCGCGCGAACCGGTGCCGCTGCTCGACCAGCGCACGCGTGAGCAGCCGCGGCTCGGCCTGGGCCTGTCCCCAGGTCACGGTGTCGCCCGGGCGCACGAACGCCGTGAGGTCCGGCAACCGATCGCTCATACTTCGTTCCTTTTCCGGCCCGCACGTCCCGGCAGGACGTGACCGACGGGCCATGCCCGAATGTAACCATGCGAGGAGCATCATGCGAACGCTGACTCTCGACGAGCTTCCGGCGCACGTGGGCGAGGAGCTCGCCGTCGGAGAGTGGATGACCATCGACCAGGGCCGCATCGACCGGTTCGCCGACGCGACCGGCGACCACCAGTGGATCCATGTCGACCCGGCCCGTGCCGCCGACGGTCCCTACGGTCGCACCGTGGCCCACGGATTCCTGACGCTGTCGCTGATTCCGGTCCTGTTCCAGGGGGCCCTCGAGATCACCGCGAAGCTCAGCATCAATTACGGCCTCGACCGGGTCCGGTTCCCGCATCCGGTCCGGGTCGACAGCCGCGTTCGCGGGCGCTTCAGGCTGCTCGAGGCCAGGCCGCTGCCGCCGATCGGCGCCATGGCCGGGCTACAGCTGAAGATGGAGGCGACGCTGGAGTGCGAGGGCGCGGACAAGCCCGCATGCGTGGCGGAGGTGGTCACCCGCCGCTACGCCTGAGGACGGCCATCGCCCGGGCGACGCCGAGGCCTACTCCCGCCACTCGACACAGTCGGCCGGATCGGCGCGGGTGGTGCGGAAGGCATTGGCCGGATGCGCCGGATCCGCGAAACCGAACGAGATGCCGCACAGGATGAGGCGGTCCTCGCCGATGCCGAGCTGCTCGCGCAGCGGGCCGGGATGCGAGGCGAGCGCGGCCTGCGGTATGGTGGCCACGCCGAGGCTTGTGGCGGCCAGCATGAAGTTGCTCACGTACCCGCCGCAGTCCACGGCCCCGTAGACGCCGAGCGCCGCGTCGGTGGTGACGATCGCGACATGCGGTGCGCCGAAGAAGCGGAAATTCTCCAGCGCCTGGGCCGCCGACGCCTCGCGATCGCCCCGGGCGATGCCGAGCGCCTCGTAGAGGCCCCATCCGCATTCGCGGCGCCGTTCCAGATAGACGCCGCGATACGCCTGCGGCCATGCGAAGTCCGGCGCCGGCTTGCCGTGGCGCGCCTGCTCGGGCAGCGCGCGGCGCAACCGCTCGATCGCGGAGCCGCTGGCCATGTAGAGCTTCCACGGCTGGGCGTTGCACCAGGAGGCGGTGCGCTGCGCCGCGGCGAGGATGGCGTCGATCGTCTCTCGCGGCACTGGCCGATCGAGGAAGCCGCGGCAGCTGTAGCGTGCGGCGAGGATCCCGGCGAGGGTGTCATACGCCGGCGTCGCCGCGGCGGGCGGCTGGATGGTCGTGGGGCTGGGCATCCGGGTAGTGGGGGGCATGGGGTCTTTCATCCTATCCATTCGGGCCTCGCACGATGCCGCGGTCATGCAGGCGGCCGTACTCGGCGCCGTCCATCCCGAGCAGCTCGGCAAGCACCTGCTCGGTGTGCTGGCCGAGCCGCGGCGCCGGCGCCGGCGGAACGCGGGGCGCGGCGGCGAACTCGAGCGGGATCGCCGGCGCGAGCAGCTCGCCGACGCCCGGTTGCTCGATGCGCCCGAACATCGGGTTGGCCGGCGAGCATTCCGGGTCTGTCCGCACCATCTCCATGACGGTCTGGTAGGGGCCCCAGCAGACGCCGTGGCGATCGAAGTCCGCGGCCGCCTCGTCCAGGGTGCGGCCGGCCACCCAGGGAGCAAGCGCCTGCGCGATCTCCTGCCGCGCGGCGAAGCGATCGCCTTCGCGCGACAGGTCCAGCCCGAGGCGGCGCCCGAGCTCCTCCATGGCCGGGCCGAGGCCGGTCGCCGCGCACAGCGCGCGCCACTGCTTGAGCGTCAACGCCACCACCATCACCCGGCGGCCGTCGGCGCAGGTGAAGTCCCGGCCGAAGGCGCCGAACAGGTAGTTGCCGTGCCGCGGACGTTCGTGGCCGAGCTGCGCCTCGGCGATGAACCCCAGATGGCCCATCACGGCGAGCGCCACGTCCTGGAGCGCCAGCCGCACATGCTGGCCGGCACCGGTGCGACGCCGATGCCGCTCCGCGGCCAGCAACCCGGTGGCGATCATCTGGCCGGTGCACAGGTCCCATGCCGGCAGCACGTGGTTCACCACTTCGTCGCTGTCTGCCGGACCGGTGAGAAATGGCAACCCCACCCGGGTGTTCACCGTGTAGTCCACCGCGGCTCCGCCGTGGCGGTCTCCCGTAAGCGTGAGCTGGATCAGGTCGGCTCGCCGCCGGCGCAGCGCCTCCGGCTCCAGCCAGCCGCGCGGCGGAAAGTTGCTGACCAGCATGCCGGCCTCCTCGCCCGGCGCGCAGGCGATCGCCATCGCGAGCTCGCGACCCTCGGGGGCGCCGAGGTCCAGCGCCACCGAGCGCTTCGACTTGTTGAGCCCGCACCAGAAGAGGCTGGTGCCGTCGGGCGTGATCGGCCAGCGTCGGTAGTCGAGTCCGCCGCCGACGGCGTCGATGCGGATCACGTCCGCGCCGAGCTGCGCGAGCGTCATGCCGCCGAGCGGCGCCGCGACATAGGCGGCGGCCTCGACGACGCGCATGCCCTGCAGAATGCCGCCTGCAAGCGCGGCCGTGGATGATGGGAGAGCCATTCGGATCGGGACGATGGTCGGCGCCCGACATGGGCGGCCCGCAAGGATAGCCTATCAGCTATCGCGCGGCGACGCCGCGCCCTCCGGCGGCTACGACACCACCGGCGCGGCGTCGCGTGCGGCGGTGCCCCAGGGCGACTCCGCGAGCCACTGCTGCAGGGCTTCCACCGGGATGGGCTTGCTCGCGAAGAAGCCCTGGACCAGGTCGCAGCCGATCCGGGCGAGCGCGCCCATCGCCTGCTCCGTCTCGACGCCCTCGGCCACGACCCGCAGTCCGAGGCTGTGCGCGAGCTCCACGGTGGAGCGCACGATGGTGAAATCGTCCGGATCCTCCAGCATGTCCTTGACGAACTCGCGGTCGATCTTCAGCTCGTCGACCGGCAGCCGCGTGAGATAGGAAAGCGACGAGAACCCGGTGCCGAAGTCGTCGATCGACAGCCGCACGCCGAGCGCGTCGATCTCGCGCAGGATCGCGAGCGCGCGCTCCGGGTCCTCCATGAAGCTGCTCTCGGTGAGCTCGAGGCACAGCAGGCGCGGGGGGACCGAATGCCGCTCGAGCAGCTGGCCGACGATCGCGGGCAGCCCGTCGTCGACCAGGTCGCGTGCCGAGATGTTGACCGAGACCTCGAGCGGCATGCCGTCGGCATGCCACCGGCCGCACTGCCCGACCGCCTGCTCGAGCATCCAGCGGGTGACGTGGCGCACGAAGCCGGTCTGCTCGGCATACGGCATGAATGCCCCCGGCGCGAGCAGGCCGCGGGTGCGGTGCTGCCAGCGCACCAGCGCCTCGACGCCGCGGGTGACGCCGGTGGCCAGCTCGATCTTGGGCTGGTAGTACACCCTGAGGTCGTCGGCCGCCACCGCCCGGCGCAGATCGCCGAGCAGCGACAGCTGATCCTGCTGCGCCACGTCGAACCGCGGATCGAAGAAGGCATAGCCGCGGTTGCCGCGCTTCGCGCCGTACATCGCCATGTCGGCATGCCGGATGAGGGTGCCGGCATCGGTGCCGTCGACCGGATAGCGGGCGATGCCGATGCTGCCGCCGACATCGAGCGGCTGGTCGCCGAGCATCACCGGATACTTCATCATCTCCAGCAGCACCTGGGCCATGCGCTCCGGATCGCCACCGCCACCACCCTCCGGGCCGGAGGGCAGCAGCACGGCGAACTCGTCGCCCCCGAGCCGCGCGAGCACGGCCGCCGACGGGGCGAGTTGGCGAAGGCGCAAGGCCACCTGGCAGAGCACGTGATCGCCGGCCGCATGCCCCAGCGCGTCGTTGACCAGCTTGAACCGGTCGAGATCCATCATCAGGATCGCGAGCGGGGATCCGGTGCCGAGCGCTTTCCGGATCGCGGCCTGGAGCTCCTCGTTGAAGCGTGCGCGATTGGGCAGCCCGGTAAGCGCGTCCTGGTAGGCGAGCCGCAGGATCTCCGCCTCCCGGGAAGCGATCTCCTCGCGCATCCCGTTGAAGCTCTCGGCAAGCGCGCCCAGCTCGTCGGACCGGCCGACCGGGATCGGCTCGCTGTAGTCGCCTCCGCGCATGCGCTGCGCACCCTGGTGCAGCTGCGCGAGCGGCCGCGTGATGCCCCGTGCGAGCAGCGCGCTGAAGAGGATCGAGACGACCACGCTGGTGATCGCCAGCACGATCAGGAACTGACGCAGCGACGCGAAGGCAGCCAGCTTGTCGTCGAGCGAGCGCTGCAGGATCGCCTGCACCGGCGGCTGTGCGCCGGGGGCGAGGTCGACGATCCGGCTGCCGAAGTGCACGCCGCCGAGTTCGAGCAGCGCGCCGCCCGGCACCAGCTTCGCCGAGGCGGCCAGCTCGCGCAGGTCGCGGCGCGGCTCCCCGTCGAGCGTCGAGGCGAAGATCGTGCGGTCTGCGGCGTCGCCGCGCAGGAAGGACACCTCCAGGTCGGTCAGGCGGTGCAGGTCCCGTGCCAGCCGGTCGTCGATCTCGAAGCCGACCGCCACCCAGGCGATCAGCCGGGGCGCTCGTACCGGCACCACCACCACCTGCGACGGCATGTCGCCGAGGGCGACGATCGCGCTCGCGCTGCCTCTCACCCGCGCGAGGTCCAGCAGGTGGGGCAAGGCGAAGTCCGCCTCCCGGCCGACTTCCGGCGCCGCCGCACGCCGGGCGCCCTTCCGGATGGCCTGTGCCAGCACCTTGCCGTCGAGCGAGACGAGCTGCATGGTGGAGGCGTCGATGCGCTCGCCGTGATTGTCCAGCACGGAGGTGAGCGTGGCCGCGTCACGCGTCGCGATCGCCTCGCGGAAGCCGAAGTCGGTCGCCAGCACCGTCGCCGCCTGCGCGAGCTGGTTGCGGTTGTGCTCCAGCAGGCGGGCGAACACCCGCTCGCCCGCGACCAGCTCCTGCTCGAGCTGCACCCTGGCGTTGCGGCTGCTCGCGGCATCGACCAGCCAGTAGCCGATGCCCTGCCCGGCGACCAGCACCAGCGCGAACGCGAGGATGATGCGGGTGCGAAGGCTACCGACTCGCGGCCAGCGCATGGTCATTCGCCCGAGGGCATCTGCCAGCGGGGCGTGAGGTCGGCGACGAATCGATGCGAGAGACGATCCTGCGCGCGCACGGTGACCCGTTGCGGGGCCGGCGCCGCGCGCTGGTCGGGATGCCAGGCATGCAGCTCGTAGTCGCCGGGCACGAGTCCGGAGAGCTGCACGGCACCATCCCGGCCGGAGATCGCGAAGTACGGCGTGTCGAGCGCGAGCACGTACGCGATCATGCGGTCGTGGATGTTGCAGCCGATCACCACCTCGCCCGGCTTGTCGAACAGCACCGGCTCCGCCGGCGTACCGAGGTAGAGGCTGATCGAGAACGTCTTGGCCGGCGAGAAGGAGTAGACGTTGTGCCGCACGTCGTCCAGGTTCGGGAAGCTGACCGCCGTCCCGACCCGCACCGGCGTCACCTCGGGGATGAAGCGGGCATCACGCTGGCGGATCTCCGCGCTCATGCCGGCAGGCGCCGGCAGCGACTGGCCCGACAGCGGCACCGCCCACACCACCGCCTTGTCGAGCGGCCTGCCCGACAGGTCGACGACATCGATCGCGACGCTGTTCAGCGCCGCCGCGCTGCTTTCCGATCGCAATCCGGTTGCCATGCCGGCGGCAAGCGCGCCGGCCAGCACGAGCGCACGGCATGCACGGGACGACGCCAGGGAACGGAGCGGCAGCTTCATCCCGACGAGTGTACGGAGGCATCGCGGCCAGCGGCTCGCCATCCATCGGACGGCGCCGCAGGTTCATCAGGGCAGTTGTCGCCGTGCCGCCACGGTGCGGGACGAGCGGTTGCGAAGCCGGAAGACACGGGTGCTGCCGCTTTCGAACCGCACGCGCCGCCCGTCCACCTCCAGCGCAATCGGCGCCGTGCCGGTGTTGCGGCCACGCACGGTCAGCGTCGCCGGTGTGAGGCGCAGGTCGAGCGACTGGCCGCGATAGCGGATGCGGAACTCCAGGCGGCTCAGCTCCGGCGGCAGGCGCGGATGCATCCGCAGCACGCCGCCGCGCGCTTCGATGCCGGTGGCGACGCGCTGGATCAGGTCGACGGTGCCCGCCATGGCGCCGAGGTGGATGCCCTCGGCGGTAGTGCCGCCCTGGATGTCGCTCACGTCGCTCTGGAGCGCCTCGGCGAAGAAGCCCATGGCCCGCGTCCGGTCCGACCGCGCGAGCACCCAGGCGAGCGTCACGCGGCTGAGCGTGGAGCCATGCGACGAGCGCGCCGCATAGTACTCGACGTTGCGCGCGATGTCCGCGGTGGTCAGCTCGTAGCCGAGCCGGGCCATCAGGCCGGAAAGCTCCTCCGCCGTGAGAAGGTAGAAGAGCATCAGGACGTCCGCCTGCTTGGCGAGCTTGTAGCGGTTCGCGCTGTCGTCTTCGGCCTCGAGGATGAGATCCAGGCGCTGGATGTTGCCGTAGCGGGCGCGATAGGCCTCCCAGTCGAGCTCTTCGAGCTTCTCGTAGCCTTCGAACTGGCTGATGATGCCGTCGTCGTGGAACGGGACGAACATGCGGCGGCTGATGTCCTCCCAACGCTCGAGCTCGCCGGCGGAGAGACCCAGGCGGGCCATCAACTCGATCCGGTCGATCTCCGAGACCGTGCGCAGCACGTCGAGCGCGCGGCACAGGACCCAGGCCGCCAGCACGTTGGTGTAGGCGTTGTTGTCCAGGCCGGGTTGGTCGGCCCACGGATAGCCTTCGTGGTATTCGTCCGGCCCCATGACGCCGCGGATCTCGTAGCGTCCGCGCTCCGGGCTGAAGGTTGCGAGGCTCGACCAGAACTGCGCGATCGAGAGGATCAGCTCGGCGCCGTGCGCATGCAGGAAATCCGTGTCCTCGGTCACCTGGTAGTACTGCCAGACGTTGTACGCGATCGCGCTGCCCACGTGCCGCTGCTGCCAGGAATTGTCCGGAACCCAACGGCCGGATCGCCAGTTGAGGTTCAGCTCCTGCGTTTCCTCCTGGCCGTCGCTGCCGCTCTGCCAGGGAAACATCGCGCCGCGCAGTCCGGCCCGGCGGGCGGCCTCCCGGGCCTCGCCAAGACGCCGGGCCCGATACATCAGGAGCGATCGGGTGATCTCCGGCATGCGATGGTTGAGCACCGGGAAGATGAAGAGCTCGTCCCAGAAGATGTGGCCCTGGTAGGCTTCGCCGGTCCATCCGCGCGCCGGCACCCCGATGTCGAGGTCGATCGAGTGCGGCGACACCGCCTGCAGCAGGTGGAAGATGTTGAGCCGCAGCAGCATCAGCAGGTTGAGGCCGCTGAAACCGGGGCCCTTCGGCTCGAGGTGGATGTCGAACCGGCGCCACAGCCGGCGCCACGCGCGACGGTGGCTGTCGGCAAGCGCGTCGAAGTCTCCGGCCCTTGCGATGGCGGTGCACGAGGCAAGCTCGCATTCCGAGATGGCGCGGTCGCGCGAGCTGTGGAGGGCGCAGGTCTTCTCGACGAAGATCTGCTGCCCCTCGGTCACGTCGATGGTGAACTCCTGGCCGATGTAGCCCGGCTCCTCGATCACGCGCCTGGCCGGTGCGAGCACCGCCTCGCCGAGTCGCACCCGGGTACGCGCCGCCTGGGAGAAGCGCACCCGCGACTGGCTGGTCGCGACGGTGAGGACGATCTCGTCGGCACCGATCACCCGAACGCTCTGCGTCTCGAGATGCCGGTTGCTGAAGCGCCGGTAGAGCTTCGCGCCGGTGTTGAGCACCCGTCCATCCAATGCCGTGTGCCAGGTCACCGCGCCCGACCAGTTCTCCGGCGTGAAGACGAGCTCGAGCGCGGCGAGATGCGGGTCCGCCATGGAGACCAGCCGGCGCTCCTCGATCGCGGTGCGGCGACCCTCCGCATCCTCGACGCGGATGCGCCGCAGCAGCATGCCGTGGCGCAGATCCAGCTCCTGACACCAGGAGAGGATCGAGGCGCGTGACGGCTCGAACCATTCGCCGCCGTTGACCTGCCACTTCAGCACCAGCCAGTCCGGCAGGTTGACCAGGTCCTCGTTCTCCACCACCCGTCCGGCGATGTCGGTGCGCAGGCGGTTGTAGCCGCCGGCGAGGTAGGTGCCGGGATAGTGGACACCATCGGCGGCGGTGCCGGCGACGGCGCCGCGCGTCGTGAAATAGCCGTTGCCGAGCGCGCAGAGCGCCTCGCGGATACCCTCGCTGGCCGGGTCGAACCCGTCGTAGGTGAGCGACCAGCTGGATCCGGGCTCCTGCGCCACCCGGACTTCGGCGAGGCTGCCGACCACCACGTCGGCGCCCGCCTCGCGCAGCGCGCGCGACTGGCCGCCGCGATCGACACCGATCACGCGGCCGAAACCGCCGGCACGCCCGGCGGCCACGCCGACGACCGCATCTTCCACCACGACCGCGCGGGAAGGTTGCACGCGCAGCCGCCGGCTCGCCTCCAGGAACGTGTCCGGCGCCGGCTTGCCGGCAAGGCCGAGCCCATCGACATCCAGGCCGTCCACCCGGACATCGAAGAGGCCCGCGATCCCTGCCGCCATCAGCACCGCCTCGCAGTTGCGGCTGGATGACACGACACCGGTCGGGACGTCCTCGGCCCGCAGGCTACGCACCAGCGCGATCGCGTCCGGGTACGCCTGGATGCCGTCGCGCCGGAGCACCTCGAGAAAGCCGCGGTCCTTCCTTGCGGCGAGCGATGCCACGCTCGGCGCGCCAGGATCGTCGGGCGGCGCCTCGGCGGGCAGATCGATGCCGCGCGAAGCGAGAAACGCCACCACGCCGTCGCGGCGCGGCTTGCCGTCGACATGGCGACGATAGTCCGCCGCGGGATCGAACGGCACGAACGGTTCGCCGCCCGCGGCGGCCCGCTCGCGCAGGAAGCCGTCAAACAGGTCTTTCCACGCCGCTGCATGGATGGTCGCCGTCGGCGTGAGCACCCCGTCCAGGTCGAACAGGACGGCATCGCAGTCCCGCGGGGCAAGCGTGACGACGCAACTGGTGCGGGTCATGCCGGACGACAGGCGGGCAGGTCAGCCGCGCTGGCCGGACGAGGCGGCGACCGGCTGCTCAGCGAAAGCCGACCTTGACCGGCGCGGCGCCGGGAAGTCCCTCGTACCGCGCAGTGACCTCCAGGTCCGACTTCGGAGGCAGCAGCGCGGAGAACGAGCCGAGGCTCACCAGCTCGCCCGGCTTCAGGGCGATGCCTTCGGCGGCCAGCGCCTTCGCCAGCCAGACGACGGCGTTGAGCGGATGGTCCAGGATGTCGCTGCCCTTGCCGCCGCCGAGCGTCGTGCCGGCGGCGTCGGTGAGCGTCACTTTCATGTCGCGCAAGGCGTCCAGCATCGCGCCGCGGTCGGGCTCGCCGGACGGCACCGGAATCGGCTTGCCGACGACACCGAGCCGGGCGCCGACGTTGATCGCCGCGATACCGGCGCCGTTCAGCTTTGGCGGCGCCTGCACCACCAGGTCCGGCAGCTCGATGAAAGGAATCACCTGGTCGATGGCGTCCAGCACCTGCGCCGGCGTGGATGCGCGGTTGATGGCGTCGCTCTTCACGCGGACCAGCATGTCGGCCTCGTAGAGCGGCCGGGCGCCGAAGGCAGCCTCGACCGTCGCGCCGCTCTCGAGCAGGCTTCCCTGGTAGAGGCGCCCCCAGACCGGCTGGTCGGTGCCGAAGCGCTTCTGCACCGCCGGATTGGTGAGGCCGGCCTTGTAGCCGATCGCCTTGCCGAAGCGCTGCTCGAGCAGCGCGTGAAGCTTCTTCCGCGTACAGCTTGCGTCGGCATCGCTCAAGCCTTCCGGATTGGCGACCGGCGTCTTCTCGAAGTAGCCCTTCGCCATCGCCTGCACCTGGGCATCGTCCAGGCAGGCGGCCTGCAGGCCCGTGCTCGCGACTGCGAGAGCCGTCGCCACCATGACCGAACGCTTCCGACCTGCGCGCATCCCTCGTCTCCCTTCGCTTCCAGGACGACCGGCGGGTACTTCGTCGTCCATTGCCATATCGCAATATAGCGTGGCGGCCGGTTCTCCCACCAACCCCTCGAAACCCGCGAAAATCGTTTCGAATCACCGGGTTGTGGCGTATGCTTGTCGTCCCGCGAGACTGGAAGAGGTACATGACGAAAACGTCGGCTCAGATCAATCGCCAGATCGAACTACTCCAGCGACGCGCTGAGGTCCTCAAGAAGCGCGAGATTCGCGGCGTCATCACGCGCATCCGCGAAGCGATCGACTACTACGGCCTCACCGCGAGCGATCTCGGCCTCGGCCCGGCCCGCGGTCCGGGCGCGAAGGCCGCCAGCAAGCCGGCAGGGCGCAAGGCCTCGTCGCGCAAGGCCGGTCGGCCCGCCGTGGTGAAGTATCGTGACGAAGCCGGCAACACCTGGAGCGGACGCGGCAAGCGACCGCAATGGTTCAAGTCGGCGCTGGAATCGGGCAAGACGCTCGAGGATCTGGCGGCATAGCCAGGCTGCGGGGCGTCGTGCCCTGCTGTCCGTCCACCCCGGCAATCGACGCGAAACCGGGATGAGCAGCGACGACCCGCAGGCGCGCACCCTCGCCTTTCTCCAGCAGGCGCTCGCCGCCCGCGGCGGTGTCCCGGTACGGCAGGCGCAGACCCATGTGTCCCGCGTCCTCCTGTCGCCGGCACTCGCGTGGAAGATCAAGAAGCCGGTCACCCTGCCCTACCTCGACTTCGGCACGGCCGGGCTGCGGCTCGCGGCCTGCGAACGCGAGCTGGAGCTGAACCGCAGGACCGCGCCGGATCTCTACCGGGCGGTGCATCGCGTGACCCGGGACGAACTCGGGCGGCTGGCGATCGACGGACCGGGCGAGCTGGTCGACGCGATCCTGGAGATGCAGCGGTTCGACGAGGACTGCCTCCTCGACCGGATGGCGGCCCGCGGCGAGCTCGCGCCTGCGCTGGTGACCGCGCTCGCCGGCCGGATCGCGGCCTTCCATCGGACTGCCGCTCCGGCGCGGTCGCTCGCGCGGTCCGGATCCCGGCGCACCGCCGACGTGCTGGCGATCAACGAGCGCGCGCTGCTCACGGGCGCCGCCGTGCTGGGCGAGGCCGCGGTCCGGCGGCTGATCGACGCGAGCCGCGCCGCATGGCAGCGCGTCGCGCCGCTGCTGGATGCGCGACAGGCGGCGGGACGGGTGCGCCATTGCCACGGCGACCTGCATCTTCGCAACATCGTCGCGATCGACGGAGTGCCGACGCTCTTCGATTGCCTCGAGTTCGACGACGACATGGCGACGATCGACGTCCTCTACGATCTAGCCTTCGCGCTGATGGATCTCTGGCATGCCGGCTGCGAGCCGCTTGCCAACCTGCTCTTCAATCGCTACCTCGACCAGGCCGACGAGGTCGACGGACTGCCGCTGCTGCCGCTCTTCATGGCGATGCGCGCGACGGTGCGGGCGCACGTGACCGCGACGCAGGCGCTCGCGGCCGAAAGCGACGGCCGCGACGCGCTGGTGCGCGAGGCGCGCGGCTATCTCGCGCTGGCCCAGCGCCTGCTCAGCCCTGCGCCACCGCGACTCGTCGCGGTCGGCGGTCGCAGCGGCTCGGGCAAGTCGACCGCGGCCGCCGCGATCGCGCATGCCGTCGGCGCGCCACCCGGGGCGCGGGTGCTCTCGAGCGACCGCCTGCGCAAGGCGCTCCACGAG
>JAEWEW010000001.1 GCA_023389175.1 Pseudomonadota bacterium
GCGTTGGCCCGGTCAGCGCCGACCCAGCCGGCGTCGGCCCGGCCGGCTGCCCGCGCTCGACGGCCTGCAGCAGATCCGTCAAAGTCTCTGCCGCCGCCAGCGCGTCGTCCGGAAGGGCGAGGCCGCAGGCCCGTTCGACTCGCAGCAGCAACTCCATGCGAGCGAGGCTGTCGAGGCCCAGGTCCTGGTCGAGCCGGCTCGCGAGCGTGACCGGCGGCAGGTCCGGCGCGTCCGGATGCAGCTCCCTCAGGGTCGCCTCCACCAGCCGCAGCAGCGTCGCAGGTTCAAGCCGCGGCCGTGCATGCGGCGGCGCTTGGGGCGGCGCTCGGGGCGGCGAACAGGGCGGGATCATGGCGGCTCGGAGGGATGGCATGCGCAGTCTGCGCCGGGCCGGGGGAACGAGGTTGATCCGGGTCAAGCCCGGCCGCTGTGCTGCGCCGGCATCCCGGGCGGGACGCCGATGCGGTGGACCTCACCGTGCGCCGGCCGAGCGCCGGCCCATGGTCAGGAACGCCCGGTCGGCAGCGTCCCGGCCTGGTCGTGGACCGGCCGCTTCAGCACCAGCGTCAGGATGTCGTAGCTCGCCACCAGCGCGCCGTCCTGGTTGGTGACCTGCACGTCCCAGGCCACCACGCCCTGGCCCTGCTCGCCCTTGCGCGGCGGCCGTTCGGTCTTGCGCTTGCAGGTGAGGCGGGCCTGGATGGTGTCGCCGATGCCCACCGGCTTCACGAAGCGCAGCGTATCCAGCCCGTAGTTGGCGAGCACCGGCCCCTTGGCCGGCGAGACGAAGAGGCCGGCGGCGGCGGAGAGCACGAAGTAGCCGTGCGCGATGCGTTTGCCGAACTGGCTCTCACGGGCGGCGATCTCGTCGAAGTGCATGTAGAAGTAATCGCCCGAGATGCCGCCGAAGGCGACGATGTCCGCCTCGGTCACCGTGCGGCGGTGGGTGAGCAGCGAATCGCCGACCGCGAGGTCCTCGAACCACTTGCGAAACGGATGCTGCACCTCCTCGCGCACCGCGCCGCCCCGCACGTACTCGCGGGTGACCGCGGTCAGCATGGTGGGCGAGCCCTGCACCGCCGCGCGCTGCAGGAAGTGCGTGACCGCGCGCAGGCCGCCGAGCTCCTCGCCGCCGCCGGCGCGGCCCGGGCCGCCGTGCTTGAGCAAAGGCAGCGGCGATCCGTGGCCGGTGGATTCCACCGCGGCTTCGCGGTCGAGCACCAGGATGCGCCCGTGCCGTGCCGCCGCGGCAGGGACGAAGCGTGCCGCCAACTGGGGGTCGCGGGTGACCAGCGTCGCGACCAGGCTGCCCTGGCCCCGGGCGGCGAGCGCCAGCGCCTCGTCCAGGCCCTCGTACGGCATGAGGGTGCTGACCGGCCCGAAGGCCTCCACCTCGTGTGCCGCGCGGGCGGCCATCGGCTCGCGCGCGAGCAGCAGGGTCGGCGCGAAGAAGGCCCCGTCGGCCACGCCATCGCCTTGCGGCGCGAAGCCGTCGCGCTCGCCGTAGACCAGCTCGGCCTCGCGCATCAGCTCCGCCACGCGGCGGCCGACGTCCTCGCGCTGCGAATGCGAGGCGAGCGCGCCCATGCGCACGGATTCCAGCGCCGGATCGCCGACCACCACCTTGGCGAGGCGCGCGCGCAGCCGCTCGGCCACCGCATCGAGATGCTGCTTCGGCACCAGCGCGCGCCGGATGGCGGTGCACTTCTGCCCGGCCTTCACCGTCATCTCGCGCACCACCTCCTTCACGAAGAGATCGAACTCCTCGTCGTCGGGAGAGACGTCCGGCGCGAGCACCGCGCAGTTGAGCGAGTCGGCCTCGGCATTGAACGGCACCGCGTGGCGCACCAGGTTGGGATGCACGCGCAGCTTGGCCGCGGTGTCCGCGGACCCGGTGAAAGTGACCACGTCGCTGCCGTCGAGCCGGTCGAGAAGGTCGCCGGTGCCGCCGATCACGAGCTGCAGGCTGCCCTCTGGCAGCAGGCCGGATTGCAGCATCAGCCGCACGGCCGCCTCGGTGAGGTAGCTGGTCGCGGTGGCCGGCTTGCCAATGCAGGGCATGCCGGCGAGGAACGTCGGCGCGAACTTCTCCAGCAGCCCCCAGACCGGGAAATTGAACGCGTTGATGTGCACCGCGAGCCCGCCGCGCGGCACCAGGATGTGGGTGCCGGCGAAGCCGCCCTTCTTGCCGAGCGGCACCGCCGGGCCTTCGTGCAGGATGTTGCCCGAGGGCAGCTCCGCGGCGCCGACGCCGGCATAGGCGAACAGCGTGCCGGTGCCGCCGTCGATGTCGATCCAGCTGTCGGTGCGGGTCGCGCCGGTGTGCGCGGACACCTGGTAGAGCGACTCCTTGTTGTCCGACAGGTACTTGGCGAGCGCGCGCAGCCGGCTCGCCCGCTCCTGGAAGTCGAGCGCGAGAAGCGCCGGGACGCCGACCCGGCGGGCATGGTCCACCGCCTGCGCGAAGTCGATCGCGTCGGCATGGGCATGGGCGACGTCGGCGCCGTTGACCGCGCTGCGCAGCGGCTGTCCGGCCTCGCGGCCGATCCAGCGGCCGGCGATATAGCTCTGCAGGACCGAGGTCATGTGGTGGTCTCCGTTTCGGGGGCCGTCACCGCGGGCAGCCCGCCGAGGAACAGGTCCGCGACGATCGGCGCCATCGCGTCATAGTCGAGCGGGCCGTCGGGCTTCATCCAGGTGAACATCCAGTTGATCATGCCGAAGACGAGCATGGTAAGCGGCTTGCCGAGCACCGTGCCGGCAAGGTCCGGCCGCAGCGCGGCGATCGCCGCGGCGAAGCCGTCCACCACCGCCCGCTCCTTCGCGAGCACCCGCGCGCGGTCCGCATCCTCGAGGAAGCGCACGTCGTCGGTCAGCACGCGATGCGCGTCCTGCGCGTCCGCGTACTCTTCCACCAGGCTGCAGATCAGCGCCCGCACCTGCGCCTCGGGCGGCAGGCGCAGCGAAAGCACCTCGCGCACCAGCGTCTCCAGCCGCTGCACATGACCTTCGGCGATGCTGACCAGCAGCGCGTACTTGTCGCGGAAGTAGTGGTAGAGCGTCGCCTTGGAGAGCCCGCAGGCTTCGGCGACCTGGTTCATCGAGGTGGCCGGATAACCCCGGCGCGCAAACAGCGCAGCCGCATGCCGCAGGATCAACTCGCGCTGGTCCTCGTAGCCCGCGGACCGGCCCCTACCCATCCCGGCGCGCCCCCTGCTCGAGGGCGAGCGCCTGGTTCGTCCCCATCCTGGCCGGCGCCCGCCGCATGAACTGACCGCCGCACACCCAGCGGCCGGCGCGGATCGGGCTTTGCCCGGCCGCTGCCGGCGCCCCCCTTTTCAAGGGGGGTAGGGCCGAAGGCCCAAGGGGGGTTGGCTTCATCTTTCGTCGAAGGAGAGAACCACCCGCTCGGTGACCGGATGGGCCTGGCAGGTGAGGACGAAGCCGGCGGCGACCTCCTGCTTGTCCAGCGCGAAGTTGCGCTCCATGCGGACCTCACCCTCCACCAGCCGGGCGCGGCAGGTGCCGCAGACTCCGGAGGTGCAGGAGAACGGCACTTCCAGCCCGGCCGCCGAGGCCGCATCCAGGATGCTCGGCTGGTCGCGCCGGAACTCGATCTCGCGGCGCAGTCCGTCCCGGATGATCACCACGCGCGCCTGCTCGGCATCGCCCGGCTGCGCCGCATGGATCACCGCGCCCACCTGCGCGGCCGGCTGCTCCGGTATGCCGAACCGCTCGATGTGGATCCGCTCCTCCGGCAGGCCCGCCTCCAGCAGCGCCGCCTGCGCCTCGTCGTTCATCTGGAACGGTCCGCACACGTACGCATGGTCGATGCCGGCCGCCGGCACCAGGGTATCCAGGAACTCGCGCACCTTGGCCCGGTCCAGCACGCCCATGTTGATCGGCGCGTCGGTGTGCTCGTCGGAGAAGACATGGTGAAGCACGACGCGGGCAAGATGCCAGTTCTTCAGGTCCTCCAACTCCTCCTTGAACATGGTGGAGCTCAGCATGCGGTTGCCGTAGAGCAGCGTGAAGCGGCTGAGCGGCTCGCGCGCGAGCACCGTCTTCATGATGGAGAGGATCGGCGTGATGCCGCTGCCGCCTGCGATCCCGAGGTGATGCCGGGCCGCGCCGGGCTCGATCGGCACGAAGAAGCGGCCCTGCGGCGCCATCACGTCGACCGTGTCGCCGGGCTCGAGTGCCGTGTTGATCCAGTTGGAGAAGGTGCCGCCCCGTACCTTGCGCACGCCGACGCGCAGCTCGCCGTCGTCGATGCCGGCGCAGATGGAATAGGAGCGGCGCAGGTCGCGGCCGTCGATCTCCTTGCGCAGCGTGAGGTACTGACCCTGGGTGAAGCCGAACACCGTCTGCAGCTCCGGCGGAACCTCGAAGGTGACGATCACCGCTTCCGGGGTGTCGGGCTCGATGCTGCGCACGCGCAGCGGATGGAATAGCGGCGTCATGATGGGTGTCGGCGACTCAGAACGGCTTGAAGTGCTCGAACGGCTCGCGGCAGGCACGGCAGCGATAGAGCGCCTTGCAGGCGGTGGAGCCGAAGGCGGAGAGCCGCTCGGTGTCGTCGCTGCCGCAGCGCGGGCAGGCGACAACGGCGAGACCGCTGCGCCCTGCCCGGCCGACGAACCGGATCGGCGCGAGCACGGCGCCGTCCTCGTCCCGCAATACCGGGCCCGGCGGCGCGATGCCGCTCGCCGCGAGCTTGCGCCGTCCCTCCTCGGAGATCCAGTCGCTGGTCCAGGCCGGCGCGCGGCGCAGCGTCGCCAGCGCCGGCCCGAGGCCGGCGGCCTCGAGCGCAGCGAGCACGTCGCTTTCGATCGCCTCGGTGGCCGGGCAGCCGGAGTAGGTCGGCGTGAGCACCACCTCGAGCCGGTCGCCGTGATCGACCACCTCGCGCACGATGCCGAGGTCGCAGACGGACACCGCCGGCACCTCCGGATCGGGAACGGCGGCGAGCACCTGCCAGGCACGTGCGACCCGCGGCGTGCGGCCGTTCACGGGCGCCGCCCGATCCGCCCGCACCTGTGCCATCACCACACGCCTCCAGGATAGCTGCGCTGCAGGTGCTGCATCTCGGCGAGGATGTAGCCCATGTGCTCGCTGTGCACGCCGCGCTTGCCGGTGCTGACGAAGGGCACCTCCGCCGGCATGGCGAGGCCGGCTTCATCCAGCAGCGCCTTCATGTCGGACAGCCAGGCGTCGCGCAGGTCGGACCAGCGCGGTCCGATACCCTGGGCATGCGCGGCCTCGTCGATTGCGTCGGCGACGAAGATCTCGGCTGCGTAGGGCCAGAGCCGCGCCAGCGCGGCCTCGATGCGGCCGCGGGACTCGGCGGTGCCGTCGGCCAGCCGGACCACCCAGTCTGCGGAGTGCTCGCGGTGGTACCGGGCCTCCTTGACCGCCTTGCCGGCGATCGCCGCGAGCTCGGCGTCGCTCGATTCGCTCAGTCGCTCCCAGAGCCGCAGCAGGAAGGTCGCCACCATCGCGTTGCGCAGCACGGTGACGGCGAAGTCGCCGCGCGGCAGCTCCACCAGCGTGAGGTTGCGGTAGTCGCGCTCGTCGCGCAGGAAGGCGAGCTGGTCTTCGTCATGCCCGGCACCTTCGATCGCGCCCGCGTGGGACAGCACCGCGCGCGCCTGCCCGATCAGGTCCAGCGCCATGTTGGCCAGCGCGATGTCCTCCTCGAGGACGGGCGCGTGGCCGCACCATTCCGACAGCCGCTGCCCGTGGATCAGCACCGTGTCCCCGATGCGCAGCAGGTACTGCACCGCCGGGTCGGCGCTCACCTGTATCGATGATTGCATGTCAGTCATCCAAGGGCGCCCATATTCACATGTGGTCCACCGAGTCGGGCAACCGGTAGAAGGTGGGATGCCGGTACACCTTGTCCTCCATCGGGTCGAAGTACATGTCCTTGTCGCGCGGATCGCTAGCCACGATGTGCTCCGACCGCACCACCCACACGCTGGTGCCTTCCTGGCGCCGGGTGTAGACGTCGCGCGCGAGCTGGATCGCCATCTTCGCGTCGGCCGCGTGCAGGCTGCCGCAGTGCTTGTGGTCCAGCCCCGAGCGGCTGCGCACGAACACCTCCCACAGCGGCCATTCGCGCCGCGCGGCGGCCGACTCCTTTGCGTCGCTCATGCTTCGTGCTCCGTTGTACTCAGGCGGCGCGCTGCCGTGCCGCTTCGCGCGCCGCGCGCTTCTCTTCATGGGCGAGCGCCGCCTCGCGCACCCAGGCGCCCTCCTCCCAGGCGGCGACCCGGGCGGCAAGCCGCTCGCGGTTGCATGGTCCGTTGCCGCCGACCACCTGCCAGAACTCGTCCCAGTCGATCGGGCCGAAGTCGTAGTGCTGGCGCTGCTCGTTCCACTTCAGGTCCGGGTCCGGCAGCGTGACGCCGAGCACCTTCGCCTGGTCGACGCAGGCGTCGACGAAGCGCTGGCGCAGTTCGTCGTTCGAGACCCGCTTGATGCCCCAGCGCATCGACTGAGCCGTGTTCGGCGACTGGTCGTCCGGCGGGCCGAACATCATCACCGACGGCCACCACCAGCGGTCGACCGCGTCCTGCACCATCGCGCGCTGGGCCTCGGTGCCCTGCTGCATCATCGTGAGCAGGCTCTCGTAGCCCTGGCGCTGGTGGAAGCTCTCCTCGCGGCAGATGCGGATCATCGCCCGCGCATACGGCGCGTACGAGCAGCGGCAGATGGGCACCTGGTTCATGATCGCCGCTCCGTCCACCAGCCAGCCGATCACGCCGACGTCGGCCCAGGTGAGCGCCGGATAGTTGAAGATGGAGCTGTACTTGGCCCGGCCGCTGTGCAGGGCATCGAGCATCTGGTCGCGCGAGGTGCCGAGCGTCTCCGCCGCAGCATAGAGGTAGAGCCCATGGCCGCCCTCGTCCTGCACCTTGGCAAGCAGGATCGCCTTGCGCTTCAGGGTCGGCGCGCGGCTGATCCAGTTGCCTTCGGGCAGCATGCCGACGATCTCCGAATGGGCGTGTTGGCTGATCTGGCGCACCAGCGTCTTGCGATAGTGCTCCGGCATCCAGTCCTTCGCCTCGATGAAGTCGCCCGCGTCGATGCGCTCGTCGAAGCGGCGCTGCAGCTCCAGCTCCTGGGCGGAGCCCAGCGGCTTGGGGACGTCGCCGTCCTTGCCCATCGTATCCATCGCCTGCGTGTACATCTGGGAACCTCCTGCTACTTCGGCCGCTGGTCGAATACTCGGCGGGCCTTGCCGGTCACGGTGCGCTCGATCGCCTCGGGCGCCAGCACCGAGACCCGGGTGCTGATCCCTACCATCGACTTGATGCGGTGCTCCACCCAGCCCGCGATCTGGCGCAGCTCCTCATCGCTCGGACGGCTGCCCGGGTGCAGCTCGCAGCGGACTTCCACCTGGTCGAGCAGCGCCTCGCGGGTCACGATCAGCTGGTACTGGCCGGAGAGCTGCTCATGGGCGAGCACGATCTCCTCGATCTGCGTGGGGAAGACGTTGACGCCGCGGATGATCAGCATGTCGTCGCTGCGGCCGACGATCTTGCCCATGCGGCGAAACGACCGCGAGGTGGGCGGCAGCAGCCGGGTCAGGTCCCGCGTGCGATAGCGGATGACCGGCATCGCCTGCTTGCTGAGCGAGGTGAAGACCAGCTCGCCCTCCTCGCCGTCCGGCAGCACCGCGCCGGTATCCGGATCGATGATCTCCGGGTAGAAGTGGTCCTCCCACACCACCGGGCCGTCCTTGGACTCGACGCATTCGCTGGCGACGCCGGGGCCCATCACTTCCGACAATCCGTAGATGTCCACCGCATCCAGCCCGGCCTTGCCCTCGATCTCCTTGCGCATCGCCTCGGTCCAGGGTTCCGCGCCGAGGATCGCCACCGAAAGCGACGATTCACGCGCGTCGACGCCCTGGCGCGCGAACTCCTCGATGATCACCTGCATGTAGCTTGGCGTGACCATGATGATGTCCGGCCGCAGGTCGCGGATCATCTGCACCTGCCGCTCGGTCTGCCCGCCGGACATCGGGATCGCGGTGCAGCCGGCGCGCTCGGCGCCGTAGTGCGCGCCCAGCCCGCCGGTGAAGAGGCCGTAGCCGTAGGCGACATGGATCAGGTCCCCGGGACGGCCGCCCGCCGCCCGGATGGAGCGCGCCACCAGGTCCGACCAGACGTCGATGTCCTCCCGGGTATAGCCCACCACCGTCGGCTTGCCGGTGGTGCCCGAGGAAGCATGCACCCGCGCGAGCTTCTGTCGCGGGACGGCGAGCATGCCGAACGGATAGTTGTCGCGCAGGTCCGACTTCACCGTGAACGGGAACTTCGCGAGGTCGGCAGGTTCCTTCAGGTCATCCGGCGAGACGCCCTTCTCGTCGAAGGCGCGGCGGTAGTGAGGCACGTTGTCGTAGGCGTTGCGCAGCGTCGCGCGCAGGCGCTGCGCCTGCAGCGCGGTGATCTCGTCGCGGCTTGCGGTCTCGATCGGTTCCAGGTCACCCGGGCCGGGGCGCTTCACGGGCATGGCTTGGTCTCCTTGCGGTCCGTCTTGTTGATCCTGCGTTGCGCCGCCATCACGAGCTCCCCTCGGCAGGAACCACCGGCTTGCCCTTGAGCGTGTAGGAGCGGCCGCGGAAGACGCC
>JAEWEW010000034.1 GCA_023389175.1 Pseudomonadota bacterium
GGCCTGCCCTATGCCAGCCGCCGGCCGGGCGTCATGCACGCCTGCGGCCACGACGGCCACACCACCATGCTGCTCGGCGCCGCCCGGCGGCTCGCGCGGCGACGCCGCTTCTCCGGAACCGTGCACCTGGTGTTCCAGCCGGCCGAGGAGGCCGGCAAGGACAGCGGCGCGCAGCGCATGATCGCGGACGGCCTCTTCGAACGCTTTCCCTGCGACGCGATCTTCGGCCTGCACAACCATCCGGGGGCGCCGGTCGGCACCTTCCTCTTCGGCAGCGGTCCCTTCATGTCTGCCTCGGACACGGTGCATGTCCGCATCCTCGGCAAGGGCGGCCATGCCGCGCGACCGCACCTGGCCGTGGACCCGGTGCTGGTGGCCGGCAGCCTGGTCATGGCGCTGCAGAGCGTGGTGTCGCGCAACATCGATCCCACGCAGACGGCCGTGGTGACCGTGGGCACGCTTCACGCCGGCCAGGCGACCAACGTGATACCGGAAGAAGCACGGCTCGGGCTCAGCGTGCGTTCCTTCAGCGAGACGGTGCGCCAGGCCCTGCGCGATCGGATCGTCACGCTCGTGACCCGCCATGCCGAGGGCTACGGAGCGACGGCCGAGATCACCTGGGAGGAAGGCTACCCGGTGGTGGTCAACAGCCCCGCGGAGACCGAGTTCGCGCGACGCGTGGCGGTGGAGCTGGTGGGACCGGCGCGGGTGGTGTCACCGTTCGGGCCGGTGACCGGCAGCGAGGACTTCGCCTACTACCTGCAGCAGCGCCCGGGCTGCTTCCTGCGGCTTGGCAACGGAATGGACTCGCCGATGCTGCACAACGCGCGCTACGACTTCGCCGACGGCAACCTGGAGGTCGGCGCGGCGTACTGGGAACGCCTGGTAGAAACCTGGCTTGGCGAGGGGCCCGCCGCGGCCAAGGGGTCTGCCGATACCCCGGCGGCGCCGGATCAGCGCCCGACGGACAGCGGGTCGCGCGGAGCGGCGTAGCACGGCTGCGGCCGCGACTCCAGCCACTGCTGCACCACGAAGTCGAACGGCTTGTCCGCCCAGCCCATCGCCCTGCCGTAGGCGCAGATCTGCTCGTAGGCCGCCTGTGAGCCGACGAAAGCCCGCGGCAACACCGGGGTTCCGACGAGGCTCGAATCAACGGACTGCTGCATGGCTTGCTCCCGAAGAACGCCGACCCCTCCGGCATTTCGGCGCCGGAGGTACCGTCCAGCCACTCTAGCGCGACGCTCGTCGGCGGGATGTGCGCTTTCTCCGGTTCCGGTCATGTCGCAGCGCACCTGCGCCGCGGCCGCCGCAGCCGGCCTGGACGTGGGTAGGTCGCAAGCCGCATGCCCGCGGTT
This sequence comes from Pseudomonadota bacterium, assembly GCA_023389175.1. Lineage (GTDB taxonomy): Bacteria > Pseudomonadota > Gammaproteobacteria > Burkholderiales > Burkholderiaceae_E > Lautropia. The sequence continues at coordinate 1,356 of JAEWEW010000034.1, forward strand.
TGTCTCGAATTGGCAACAACCCGGGGCCTGATGCGGCCTCCAGGCCACGCGGCCCGCCGGACCTCGGGCGCCAGCCACCGGGCGTCGCGACCAGGTTGGCCCAGGGTGGGCCACGCAGGAGGATTGAGATCGGATCGGCGTTGCAAGGGCTGGAGTCGATCCGATCTCCCAAGTTTCGTTCAGGAGGGCCGCGCCGCGCGGCCCTTTTTTTTGCCCGGTGGGACCAGGCAGAAGCGGCAGCATCTTCACGGGCGCGGCATCATTGAGGCGATGCAGTACGGGCCCGAGTCGTGCTTATGGCCCGCGCGCCACGTCGCGCCTCGCGCGACTCCGGAGACCAGCGATGCCCCTGCCGCCCTACCCCACCGAGCTCGATACGCTGCCGGCTGCGGCAGCGTCGCAGTCGGAGCCTTCCGGCCTGCTGGGCAATACCGCCCTGCGGGTCTCCATCGTCGGCACCTTCGTGATCCTCATCGTTGCGGCCCTCTTCCTCGCCAAGGAAGTCCTGCTGCCGATCGCACTCGCGATCATGGTCACGCTGACCCTCAGCCCGGTGGTCCGTCTGCTCGCCCGCCACCACGTGCCCGAATGGGCGTCCTCGCTCGCCATCATGGTCGCGCTGGTGGGCGGCGTCGCAGCCGGCGCCTACTACCTGAGCGGCCCGGTCAGCGGATGGATCGACGGCGCCCCGCAGACCGGCCAGCAGTTGCGCGAGAAGCTCGCCTCGATGCGCAAGCCGGTGGAAGCCGCCGTCAGCGCATCCAAGCAGGTGGAGGAGATCACCTCGGGCAGCGAAGATCCGACAGTCCAGAAGGTGGTGGTACAGCAGCCCGGCCTGGTCCAGCGTGCTGCGGGCAGTGCCGTGTCGGTCGTCACCACCGGCGGCGTCACCATCGTGCTGATGTTCTTCCTGCTCGCCTCCGGCCGGATGTTCTACGAGAAGCTGGTGCGGGTGCTGCCGACCATGACCGAGAAGAAGCGCGCCATCCGGATACTGCACACGGTCGAGGAAGAGGTGTCCTATTACCTGCTCACCATCACCCTGATCAACGCCGGCCTCGGCGCGGTGATCGGCGCGCTGATGTGGGCGCTCGGCATGCCGAATCCGCTGCTGTGGGGGGTGATGGCCGCGTTGCTCAACTACGTGCCCTATGTCGGGGCGCTGGTGGGACTGGTGGTGGTGAGCATCGTCGCCCTGGTGTCCTTCGATTCCCCCGGTGCCTCGCTGCTGGTGCCGGCCCTCTACTTCGCCTGCACGACGATCGAGGGCCAGATCGTCACGCCGATGCTGCTTGGCAAGCGCTTCGAGATGAATCCGGTGGTGGTGTTCCTGACTATCGTCGTCTGGGGCTGGGTCTGGGGCGTCCCCGGCGCGCTCATGGCGGTGCCGCTCCTGGTGAGCCTGCGGGTGATGTGCGACCACTTCGAGAGTCTCGCGAGCATCGGCGAGTTCCTGGGCGGCCCGCGCGCGGAGCCTGCCGAGCCCGACGAAGCGACGGACAAGGGCGATCTCGCTGCGCAGGACCGGGGCAGTGCCTGAGCGGCCGGGAAGGATGGCTTGACCTCGCCGCGGGCGGCGGGCACATTGCGATGACCGCCCTCGGGGTGTACTGATCCTTGCCATGGAAATCAGCTGCCCGCATTGCTCCCAGCGCAACCGAGTTCCCGCGGAGCGTCTCGCCGACGGGCCGACCTGCGGCCGCTGCCGCCGTCCGCTGCTCGATGCCCCCATCGCGGCCGGCGCCGGGCTTCTCGCGGAGCTCCAGGGGCAGTCGCGGCTGCCGGTCCTGGTGGACTTCTGGGCGCCCTGGTGCGGCCCCTGCGTCGGCTTCGCGCCCACCTTCGCGGCCGCGGCAGGGCGTTACGCCGGTCAGGTGGTGTTCGTCAAGGTGGACACCGAGGCGGAGCCGGAGCTGGCCCAGCGCCATCGCATCCGCGCCATTCCCACGCTCGCTTGGTTCAGCGGCGGCCGCGAGGCCGGCCGGCTGAGCGGCGCCCTGCCGCCCGCCGAGCTGGATCGCGTGATCCGCCAGATCCTCGCCGTCGGCTCCGCCGGCCGTCCGGCCGCCTAGCGGGCGGCCCTTCCGCGCAGTGCCGGGCGCGAGCCTGCTCGACTACGCCCTGCTCAAGCAGGCCCACGTGGCCTGCGCAACGGCGACCGGCGTGCTCTTCGTGGTCCGCGGCGGGCTCATGCTGGCGCTGCCCGGGGCGCTGCGGGCGCCCTGGGCCCGCGTCCTTCCGCATGTGATCGACACGCTGCTGCTCGCGGCGGCGCTGGGGATGCTCTGGATCGCCCGCCTCAATCCCGCCGACGCGCCGTGGCTGCTCGCCAAGATCGCGGGGCTGGTGCTCTATGTCGGGCTGGGCACCGTCGCGCTCAAGCGGGGACGTACGCGAGCGGCGCGGCTCGTGGCCTGGATCCTCGCGCTGGTGGTCTTCGCCTACATCGTCGCGGTCGCGCTCACCAAGGATCCCTGGCCGTTGTGACCCTGCACCGGCCGACCAGCGTTCGGCCGGCCGCCGCCGGTCGTCACCGGGAGATTGGCCGTGGCCGCGGGTTGTCCGATTCTACGGCGATGACCCCGCTCGCCTCGATCCGGCCTCACCTGGCCGCCCTAGCAACCGCGTTGGCGTTGGCATCCGCCACCGCTTCGGCCGCCACGGCGGGATTGACGGGGGCGCCGTTGGACTATGCGGCGCTGGTGGAGCGCCAGGGCGCCGCAGTGGTGCACGTGAGCGTGCGGGAGAAGCTCGCCAGGCCCGAGGACAGCGCCATGTCGTCGACGCCGCCGGCGACCCAGCCGTCCAAGGCCTTCGGCTCCGGATTCATCGTGAGCCCGGACGGCTACATCCTCACCAACGCGCATGTCGTCCAGCACGGCACCCGCATCCGGGTGACCCTGAGGGACAAGCGCGAGCTTGCCGCCCGCATCGTCGGCGAGGATGCGACCACCGACGTCGCGCTGCTGAAGGTCGAGGCAACCGACCTGCCCTCCGTCCGCATCGGCGATCCGGAGCGGGTGCGGGTCGGCGAGCCGGTCGCGGCGATCGGCTCGCCTTTCGGCTTCGAGCACAGCGTCACCGCGGGGATCGTCTCGGCCAAGTCGCGCAACGTCGACAACCTGCTCGTGCCGTTCATCCAGACCGATGCGGCGATCAATCCGGGCAACTCCGGCGGGCCGCTCTTCAATGCGGCGGGCGAGGTGATCGGCGTCAACAGTCGCATCTGGACGCGCTCGGGCGGCTTCCAGGGGCTCTCCTTCGCAATCCCGATCGACCTGGCCATGCGGATCGCGGATGAGCTGCGCGACGGCAAGCCGATCGAGCGCGGCCACATCGGCGTGCACACCCAGGCGGTCACGCCCGAGCTCGCGCGCGCCTTCGGGCTCGACCGTGCCCGCGGCGCGCTGCTGGTCGCGGTCGAGGCCGGCAGCCCGGCCAGCCGCTCAGGGCTCGTCGTTGGCGACATCGTGCTGCAGGCGGCCGGCCGGCCGATCGAGAGCGCGCTGGACTTGAAGCGGGTGATCGGCAGCCAGCCGCTCGAGTCGACGCTGCACCTGGACGTGCTGCGCGACGGCGAGCCCCTCACGGTTCCGGTGACCGTTGCCTCCGCGAAGAATCCGCCGGCGCCCTCCGAATCGATCTCGGTCTCGCTCAACGAGCGCATGACCTCCCTCGGCGTGGAGGTGCGCCAGTTGACCGCCCAGGAGCGCCAGCGGCGTGGTCTCGCCGAAGGCCTCTATGTGCAGTCCGTGGCGGCGATGTCGCCTGCGGTGCGCGCCGACCTCAAGGCCGGCGACCTGATCCTGCAGGTGGGCGGCCGGCCGGCGGGCGACGTCGCCGCCTTCCGTGAAGGCGTGGAGGCCGCGGGCGCGGCCGGCCTGCCGGTTCCGGTGCTCACCCTGCGCGGTGAGGAGCACCGGTTCGTCGCGCTGGAGATCGACTGAGCTTCGCCGGGACGCCCGGAGTCCCGCCAGGCGCCGCCGGGCCGCACGCCGCTGCCTGACGCCGCTGCCTGAGGCCTTTCAGGCGTTGAAGTCCCGGCCGCTGCTGACGGCGCGAACGATGCCGGCCCGCACGGAGAAATCACCGAAGCATTCGCCCCGGGCGCGCTCCCGGGCGTAACGCCCCAGCAGGACATCGAGCTCGGTCAGGATGCGTTCCTCGCCGATGTTCCCCAGGTGCAGGCGGTTCAGCCGCTGCCCATCGGGGCTGCCGCCGAGGTACATGTTGTACTTCCCCGGCGCACGGCCGCTGAAGCCGATCTCGGCTACATAGGGCCGCGCGCAGCCGTTGGGGCAGCCGGTCATGCGCATCACGATCGGCTCGTCGGCCAGCCCGTGGCGCGCGAGGATCGTCTCCACGGCAGTGACCAGCGAAGGCAGGTAGCGTTCGCTCTCGGCCATCGCCAGGCCGCAGGTCGGCAATCCCACGCAGGCCATCGCATTGCGGCGCAAAGCGCTGGAACGGTCCGCCCCGGCCAGCCCGTATTGCTCCAGCAGCGCGGCGATGCGCGGGCGGTTCTTCTCCGCCACGCACGCGATCACCACGTTCTGGTTCGGCGTGACGCGGAACTCGCCGTCGTGGATGCGGGCGATCTCGCGCAGCGCCGTCATCAGCCGCAGCTTCCCGCGGTCGACCACCCGCCCGTTCTCGACGAACAACGTGTAGTGCCACTCGCCGTCGGAGCCCCGGGTCCATCCGTCGTCGTCCGACTGGGTGGTGAAACGGAAGGCGCGGGGCGCCTCGAGACGGTAGCCGAGGCGCCGGGCGAGCTCGTCGAGGAACCAGTCGAGGCCCTTGTCGTCGATGGTGTACTTGAAGCGAGCGCGGCTGCGGTCCACGCGATTGCCGAAGTCCCGCTGGATCGCGACGACCGCGGTCGCCACCTCGAGCAGCCGTTCCTTCGGAGTATAGCCGGCGACATCGCCCAGCCGCGGATAGGTGTGGGGCGCGCGATCGGTGCGGCCCATGCCCCCGCCGACCGTCACGTTGAAGCCGGCAAGCGTCTCGCCGTCCGCGATGGCGATGAAGCCGAGATCCTGGGTGAAGACGTCGATGTCGTTGCCAGGCGGGATCGCGAACCCGACCTTGAACTTGCGCGGCAGATAGGTTCTGCCGAAGAACGGCTCCTCGGGTGCGGCTCCGCCTTCTTCCTGCTCGGACGACAGCACCTTGTCGCCGTCGAGCCAGATCTCGTGCCAGGCGCGCTGCGCCGGGATCAGGTGATCCGACGTGCGCCGTGCGAGCTCGCAGACCTCCCGGTGCAGTGCGGACAGGTGCGGATTGACCGCCGACATCACGCCGCGTGGCACGTCCCCGCAGGCGGCGATGGTGTCGAGCAGGACCTGGTGCATACCCTGCATCGTCGGCTTGAGGTCACGCTTGAGGACCCCGTGGAACTGGAAGGTCTGCCGCGTGGTGAGACGCAGGCTGCCGTCGCCGTGGGCAAGGCCGAGGTCGGACAGCTTCAGCCACTGCGCGGGTGTGCAGACGCCGCCCGGCAGCCGTACCCGGATCATGAACTGGTAGGCGGGCTCGAGCTTCTGCTGCCGCCGCTCCTCCCGCAGGTCGCGATCGTCCTGCTGGTAGATGCCGTGGAACTTCATCAGCTTGGCATCCTGCTCGCGCACCGCACCGGTGACCGGGTCGGCAAGGCTCTCCCGGATGGTGCCGCGCAGCTGGTTGCTGCCTGCCTTGAGCCGCTCGTCCGCGGAGAGCCGTTCGAGCGGCTGCGAGATGTCGAAGCTGCGATCGACCGTGGCCATGTCGTCCCTCCCCGGTCCGGTCAGTAGACGTCGCGCTGGTAGCGGCCGGCCGACTGCATCTCGGCCAACTGCTCGCGGGCGTCCTCGTCGCCGCGCCCGCGCCCGGCCGCGATGACCGACACCAGCGCGGCATGGACGTCCCGGGCCATGCGGCTCGCGTCGCCGCAGACGTAGAGGTGGGCACCTTCCTCGATCCACCGGTAGAGCTCGGCACCGTGCTCGCGCACGCGGTCCTGGACATAGACCTTGCCCGCCTGGTCGCGCGAGAAGGCGAGGTCGATGCGGCCGAGCAGCCCGCTGCGCAGCCAGTCCTGCCACTCCGCCTGGTAGAGGAAGTCGCTGCGGAAGTGGCGCTCGCCGAACACCAGCCAGCTGCGACCGCGCAGGCCGCGCGCCTCGCGCTCCTGCATGAAGCCGCGATACGGCGCGACGCCGGTGCCGGCGCCGATCATGACGATCGGCGCGCCGTCGTCCCGGGGCAGCCGGAAGTTGTCGTTGCGCTGGATGTAGACCGGCACCAGGTCGCCCGGGCCGACCATGTCGGCCAGGTAGCCCGAGGCGACTCCGCGGCGGTCGCTGCCGTGCAGCCGGTAGCGCAGCGGCGCGAGGCAGATGTGCACCTCGTCCGGCACGAGCGCCGCGCTCGAGGCGATCGAATAGAGGCGCGGCTGAAGCGGGCGGAGCGCGGCGACGAAGTCCTGCGGCGCGAGACCCGGCACCGGATGCGCGCGCACCAGGTCGATCAGGCGGTGGCCGGCCATGAAGTCCGCGAGGCGCTTCCGGTCTGCCGCAAGCGCGGTCAGGGACGGGGCACCCGAGAGCTCGGCCCAGCGCTGCACGAAGCGCGGCGTGAGCGCGGCGATCTCGCAGCCAGAGCCGAGCGCCTCCGCGAGCGTGGCCGCGCCGGCCCGACCCGGCACCGAGGACAGCGTCTCGGCACCGTTCCAGCCGAACAGCGCCATCAGCGCCTCCGCGTCCGCCGGATCGTTGCGCGGGATGATGCCCAACGCGTCGCCCGGAAGGTAGTCGAGACCCGAATCGGTGAGGTCGAGCTCCAGGTGGCGCGTATCGCGCTCCGATTGGCGGCCGGTGATGCGAAGGCTCGCGGTCACCTCGGCGGGGAAAGGGCGCGTCTTGTCGTAGGCCGGTGCGGCCGGAGCGGAAGCGAACTCCGCGCGCAGCCCGGCAGCCACGGACGCCGGCACAGCCACCGGCACCGCGCCCATGGACGGCGACCGGCCAGGTTCGCGCGATGCGGCCTCGGCGAAGGCCTCCTCGACCCGGTCGAGCGCCTCGTCCATCCACGCGGCCGCCTCCGCGCCATAGTCGACGTCGCAGTCGCGGCGCTCGAGCAAGCGGCGCGCGCCCAGCTCCGCCAGGCGCAGGTCGAGGCGCTTGCCCGCCTCGCAGAAGAACTCGTAGGTGGAGTCGCCGAGCGCGAGCACGGCGTAGCGCAGTCGCTGCAGGGACGGCGCCTTGCGCCCGTCCAGGAACTCGAAGAAGCCGGTCGCCGACTGCGGCGGATCGCCGTCACCGTGGGTGCTGGCGACGAAGAGCACCACCTCCTCTTCTGCGAGTCCGCGGGGCCGGTAGCGGGCCACGTCCTCCGCGCGGGCGACAAGCCCCTTCGCCTTGGCCCTCCCCTCGAGGTCACGCGCAAGGGCCGCCGCATTGCCGGTCTCGCTCGCGTAGAGGATCCGCACGATCCCGACCGGCGCAGGTGCGGGCACCTGCAGCGCGGCAATGCTGCCGGCGGTGCCGGCGTGCAGGTGATCGATCCGGGCGTGATCCACCCGGGCGCGCGCGGCCCCCGCGAGGTAGCCGCCGACCCAGAGCGCCTGCTCGGGCGTGAGCGATTCCGCGAGCTGGCGGATGAGCTCCCGGTCGGTTTCGCTGATGCCGGCTTCCGGCATCGTCGGCAAGGTCATGTCCATCGTCGCCCGTCGCGTATCCCTGGCCAAAGGCGGGAACTATAGGCGCCGGGTGCGCGCATACCAACGACCGATTCGGAGCATGGGCCAAACGCCGGGGAATTTGCGCCGGCTCCGCGCCCATGCGGTGCGGTGGCGCCGGCGCGGCGTTGGCCGTGCGGTGCAACCCGTGCGCAACACTCGGGCGCCGCGCGTCCAGCCCGTTACACCGACCGTCCCGGATGCCCGCAGCGGCGGTCGCCCTCTCGCGAAGATCGGCGCATGACGCGCGCCATCACCTCCCGCTCCCGGATCCCCTTGCCCGTCCGCGGCCAGCGGTGGCGGACGCTCGCGACGCTCGCGGTCGCTGCCGCCGCGGTGACCGCCGGCCTGCCGGCGACCGCCGCCTTCACGCCGCCGTCGCCGGCCCCGCTC
>JAEWEW010000044.1 GCA_023389175.1 Pseudomonadota bacterium
AGGCGGGAGCGCGAACCGCGCGAACATCCCGGCGATCCGGGGCGCGAGCCCGATGCGGCCGCAGGGCCTGGCGCCGCGGGAGCGGCCGGCGCCGCGGCCTCGACAGCCTCCGGAATGGCCGGCGGCGGTGGCGCCTCGGGCGGGACGGGGGCAAGCGGCAGCATCGGCGAAGGCGGACCAGGCGACGGGGATTAGCAGTTGAACGACAAGGAAGTTCCACCGGGCGGCGCCGCCGGCGCGGCCCAGCCGCCCATCCGCATCCGCGGCGCGCGACAGAACAATCTCAAGGACCTGGACCTGGACATCGCCACCGGCAAGCTGGTGGTGGTGACCGGCGTCTCCGGCAGCGGCAAGTCGTCGCTGGTGTTCGACACGCTCTATGCCGAAGGCCAGCGGCGCTACGTGGAGACCTTCTCCGCCTACGCCCGCCAGTTCCTCGACCGCATGGACAAGCCGCAGGTGGACCGCATCGACGGCGTCCCGCCCGCGATCGCCATCGACCAGACGAATCCGGTCCGGACCTCGCGCTCCACCGTGGGCACGATGACCGAGCTGAACGACCACCTGAAGCTGCTGTTCGCCCGGGCCGCGACGCTGCATTGCCGCCAGTGCGGCGAGCCGGTGCGACGGGACCATGCGGTCGACATCTGCCGCAGCATCCTGCAGCGCGCCGAGGCCGCTGGCGACCCCCGCCTGATCGTCACCTTCGCGGTCGCGGTGCCCGCGAACTTCACCGAGGCCGAGGTGGAGCAGCACCTGCAGGCGCAGGGCTACACCCGGATCCATCGGCGCACCGAATCCCCGGCACCGGATGCGGCGACCGCCGCCGAGGCCTCGCGCGGTACGCGGCCTGGCCGGCGCACCAGGGGCAAGGCGGCAGCCCGGGAAGATGCCGGCGTCGCCACCAGCGTGGTGCTCGACGTCATCGCCGACCGCTTCCGCGCGAGCTCCGTGAGCTCGCAGCGTCTCGCCGAAGCGGTCGAGGCGGCGCTCGCCCGCGGGCAGGGTCGCATGGCGGTGCACCTGCAGGGCGACGACGGCAGCGACCTCGGCACCTGGCGCTACTCCGACGCGTTCGCCTGCGCCGATTGCGGCATCGACTACGGGCAGCCGACGCCGAGCCTCTTCTCCTTCAACTCCCCGATCGGCGCATGCGAGACCTGCCGCGGCTTCGGGCGGGTCATCGGCGTCGACCTCGGCCTGGTCATCCCGGACCATGCCAAGTCGCTGGCGGAAGGCGCGATCAAGCCCTGGCAGACGACCAGCTACAAGGAGTGCCAGGACGATCTGCTCAGGTTCGGACGCAAGGCCGGCATCGACCTCGACACGCCGTGGGCGGCGCTCCCGGAGACCGCCCGCCGCTGGGTGATCGAGGGCGGCGACGACTGGACCGGCGACTGGCGCCGGCAGTGGTACGGCGTGCGCCGCTTCTTCGACTGGCTCGAGAGCCGGGCCTACAAGATGCACATCCGGGTGCTGCTGTCGCGCTACCGGGCCTACACGCCCTGTAGCGCCTGCGACGGTGCGCGGCTGAAGCCGGAGGCGCTGCTCTGGCGCATCGGCAGTCGCCAGGATGCGGAGCGGGCGCTGGCGCCGGACGAAGCCGGTCCGCCGGTCGCGGCGAGCGCAGCCCCTTTCGGCGACACCGACGAGGGCGACGACGGCGCCGGTTCCGGCCGCTACCGGCGCTTCCGCCCGCAGGGCGTCGCCTGGAGCGACGCGCAACTGCAGACCCTGTCCGGCCTCTGCGTGCACGACGTGATGCTGCTGCCGATCGAGCGTCTGCGCCGGCTCTTCGACCACATCGAGCTGCCGACGCCGCTCGACGAGGCGACCGACCTGCTGATGACCGAGATCCGGGCGCGACTGCGCTTCCTCTCGGACGTCGGGCTGGACTACCTGACGCTGGACCGGCAGTCGCGGACGCTCTCGGGCGGCGAGGTCCAGCGGATCAACCTGACCACCGCGCTCGGCACCTCGCTGGTCAACACGCTGTTCGTGCTGGACGAGCCGTCCATCGGGCTGCATCCGCGCGACATGAACCGCGTCATCGGGGTGATGCAGCGGCTGCGCGATGCGGGCAATTCCCTGGTCGTGGTGGAGCACGATCCGCAGGTGATGTTCGCCGCTGACCGGGTGATCGACATCGGGCCCGGGCCGGGGGAACGGGGCGGCCGGATCGTGTACGACGGCCCGGCCGCCGGAATCGCGCAGGCGGAGACGCTCACCGGCGACTACCTTGCGCAACGTCGCCGCATTTCCACCGGCGAGCCCAGGGCGGTGACCTCCGGCACGCCGCGGCTGCTGCTGCAGGGCGCCCGCGAGCACAACCTGAAGAACGTCGACGTGGAGATCCCGCTGACCCGCCTGGTGACGCTCACCGGCGTCTCCGGCAGCGGCAAGTCGACGCTGATGCAGGACGTGCTGCTGCCGGCCTTGCGCAAGGCCAAGGGCAAGCCGAGCGAGGCCCCCGGCCGGTTCGATCGTCTGCTCGGCGAGGACTGGATCGACGACATCGTCTTCGTGGACCAGTCGCCGATCGGCAAGACCGCGCGCAGCAATCCGGTGTCGTATGTCGGCGCGTTCGACGCCATCCGCAAGCGCTTTGCCGCCTCCGTCACCGCGCGCGAGCGGGGCTACACCGCCGGCACCTTCAGCTTCAACGCCGGCGACGGCCGCTGTCCCACCTGCGGCGGCAACGGGTTCGAGCATGTGGAGATGCAGTTCCTCTCCGATGTCTACCTGCGCTGCCCCGACTGCGACGGCAGGCGGTTCCGCCCGGAGATCCTGGAGATCGCGATCGAGGGCCGCAGCGACGCGACCGCCTTCGGCCGCAAGGTGACCCGTTCCATTGCCGAGATCCTGGAGATGACGGTCCACGAGGCGCTCGCCTTCTTCGCCGACGATCGCGAGATCGCGCTGCGCCTCCAGCCGTTGGCCGACGTCGGGCTCGACTACCTTCGGCTCGGCCAGCCGGTGCCGACCTTGTCCGGCGGCGAGGCGCAGCGGCTGAAGCTCGCCGGCTTTCTCGCCGAAGCGGCCAGCTCGCAAGGCAAGGCAGCCGCGCAAGCACGGCGCTCGGCCAAGGCAGGCACCCTCTTCCTGTTCGACGAGCCGACCACCGGCCTGCACTTCGACGACGTCGCGCGGCTGTTGCGCGCCCTGCGCAAGCTGCTCGCGGCCGGGCACTCGCTGCTGGTGATCGAGCACAACCTGGACGTGATCCGCGCGTCGGACTGGGTGATCGACCTGGGCCCGGAAGGCGGCGACCGAGGCGGCGAAGTGGTGGCGAGCGGGCCGCCCCAGGCGCTGGAGTCGCATCCGACGTCGGCGACCGGCGCGGCACTGCGCGCCTATGCCGCGGAGCTCGAGCGCATGCGGATCACCGCAGCCGGTGCGGTGCCGATCACGGGCGCGCCGCTCGTGGCGCGCGATGCGTCCGCCGACGCGGTGCCGGAGGCGCATGCGACCGACGGACACGCCGCGGAACCCGGCCGCCCGCTGCAAAGCGCATTGCGCGAGCGCGCCCGTCACGCGATCCTGGTGCACAGGGCGCGCGAACACAACCTCAAGAACATCGACGTCGAGGTGCCGCGCAACCGCATGACCGTGATCACCGGCGTCTCCGGCAGCGGCAAATCCACGCTCGCCTTCGACGTGATCTTCGGCGAGGGGCAGCGCCGCTACCTGGAATCGCTGAATGCCTATGCGCGGCAGTTCGTCCAGCCGGCGTCGCGGCCGGATGTGGACGGCATCTACGGCATCCCGCCGACGGTGGCGATCGAGCAGCGCACCAGCCGCGGCGGGCGCAAGAGCACCGTCGCGACGCTCACGGAGATCTATCACTTCCTGCGGCTGCTCTACCAGAAGCTCGGCGTGCAGTACTGCCCGAAGGACGGGACGCTGATCGAACCGCAGCCCTTCGACACGATCGTCGCGCGGCTGATGCGCGAGCATCGCGGACGGCACATCGGGCTGCTCGCACCGCTCGTGGTCGCCCGCAAGGGGATCTATACCGACCTCGCCAAGTGGGCCAAGGCCAAGGGCTTTCCCCACCTGCGGGTGGACGGCCGCTTCCTGCCCACCGACCGCTTTCCGCGCCTCGATCGCTACCTGGAGCACGACATCGAGCTGCCGGTGGCGGACCTGCTGGTGCGCCCGGAGGACGAGGCCGGCCTGCGGTCGGCGCTCGCCAGCGCGCTCGAGCACGGCAAGGGCATCGTCATGGTGATCGCCGACGTCGCGCCGCTGCAGGCCGATCTCGCGGCGCCGGTTGCCACCACCATCTACTCCACCCGGCGTGCCTGCAGCCACTGCGGCACCAGCTACCCCGAGCTGGACCCGCGGCTCTTTTCCTTCAACTCCAAGCATGGCTGGTGCGCCGCCTGCCTGGGCGCGGGCCTCGAGGTGATCGGACGCATCGACGCCGACGAGCTCACCCCCGGAATGGAGGGCGCGACCGATGCCGGCGTCACCTACGGCGAGGCGCCCTGCCCCCACTGCCGCGGGCAGCGCCTCAATCCGGTGGCACTCAACATCCGCCTGCGCGAGCGCTCGATCGCGCAGCTCACCGCGCTGTCGATCGAGGACTGCCTCGCCTGGCTCGACACCCTCGCCTTCGCGGGGCGCGAAGCGGAGATCGCGCGCGACATCCTGGCGGAGATCAGCTCGCGATTGCGGTTCCTGATCGACGTCGGGCTCGGCTACCTGACCCTCGATCGCGGTGCCCCGACCCTGTCCGGCGGCGAGGCACAGCGCATCCGCCTCGCGGCGCAGCTCGGCTCCAACCTGCAGGGCGTGTGCTACGTGCTCGACGAGCCGACCATCGGGCTGCATCCGCGGGACAACCGGATCCTGCTCGACACGCTGGCGGCCCTGCGGGACAAGGGCAACACCCTGCTGGTGGTGGAGCACGACGAGGAAACCATCGCCCGCGCCGACAACATCATCGACATCGGGCCGGGCGCCGGCCGGCTCGGCGGCCAGATCATCGCCACCGGTACCCGGAAGGAGCTGGAGTCGCATCCGGACAGCCTCACCGGCCGGTTCCTGCTGGAACCGCTGCGCCATCCGCTGCATTCGCGCCGCCCGGTCACCGCCGACTCGCCGGCCATCCGCCTCACCGGCGCATCGCGCCACAACCTGCGCCAGGCGAGCGCGCGCTTCCCGCTCGAGCGGCTGACCGTGGTCACCGGCGTCTCGGGCTCGGGCAAGTCGACCTTCACCCGGGAAGTGCTGCTCGCGAACCTGGAGCGGATGGTGGGCTCGCGCACCAGGACGGCGGTCGAGCACTGCGCGTCCATCGAAGGCTGGGAAGGACTCACCCGCGTGCTGGAGGTGGACCAGACGCCGATCGGCAAGACGCCGCGCTCCTGCCCCGCGACCTACGTCGGCTTCTGGGATGCGATCCGGCGGCTCTTCGCCGACACCAGCGAGGCGCGGGTGCGCGGCTATGGTGCGGGCCGCTTCTCGTTCAATACCGGCGCGGGACGCTGCGAGGCCTGCGAGGGCCAGGGCGTGCGGACGATCGAGATGAACTTCCTGCCCGACGTCAAGCTCGCCTGCGACGTCTGCGGCGGCCGCCGCTTCGGCCACGAGACGCTGCAGGTGCAGTTGAACGGCCGCTCGATCGGCGACGTGCTGATGATGAGCGTGGACGAGGCGCTCGAGTTCTTCGCGCCGTTCCGGTCCATCGCGCATTGCCTGCGGCTGCTGCAGGACGTTGGGCTGGGCTACCTCACCCTGGGCCAGCAGAGCCCGACCCTCTCCGGCGGCGAGGCTCAGCGGATCAAGCTGGTGACCGAGCTCGCCAAGGTCCGCGAGCTCACCGAGCTGGCCGATCCGGTGCGCCAGGCGAAGAACGCCGCCATGGCGCGCGCGCGACGCGCCGCTGCCGCGGGCGCCGGTCCGGCGCCCGGCGGGACGCTCTACGTGCTCGACGAGCCGACCGTGGGCCTGCACATGGCCGACGTGGAGAAACTCATCCACGTGATGCACCGCCTGGTGGACGCCGGCAACACGCTGGTCGTGATCGAGCACAACCTCGACATCTGGGCCGAGGCCGACTGGATCGTCGACCTCGGGCCCGAGGGCGGCGTGAACGGCGGCCAGGTGGTCGCGGAAGGCCCGCCCGAGGCGCTGGCGCGCCGCGGTCGCACCCACACCGAGGCGGTGCTGGCGGAGTTCCTCGGCCGGCAGGCGCAGCGGAAGGCCGCATGACGATGGACCGCTGGCTGTTCGCCGCCGGCGCGATCTTCGCGCTGCTGTCGGTCGCTGCCGGGGCCTTCGGCGCGCACGGACTGAAGACCCGCGTCACGGCCGACATGCTGGCGATCTTCGAGCTGGCCGCGCGCTACCAGATGTACCACGCGATCGCGATCGCGCTCTGTGCGTTCGCCTGGACGCGCTGGCCCGGTCCGCCGGTGGTCGTGGCCGCGGCGCTCTTCACGATCGGCATCCTGCTCTTCAGCGGCAGCCTGTACCTGCTGTCGCTTGGCGGCCCGCGCTGGGTCGGTGCGATCACGCCGCTGGGCGGCACCGCCTGGATCGTCGGCTGGGCCGCGCTCGCCTGGGCGGCGCTGCGTCACGGCTGACGCCGCGGACGCCCGAGGCCGATCATGCCGGTGGCCAGCGCGGTGCCGAGCACCACCACCGTTCCGCCGAGCAGCATCCAGAGATCCACCTGCTCCGCGAGGAACAGCCAGCCCCAGAGCACGCCGAACACCGGGATCAGGAAGGTGACCGAGAGTGCGGCCGAGGCACTCAACCGGCCGATCAGACGGAAGAAGAGGACATAGGCGAATCCGGTGCAGAGCGCACCGAGCGCCAGCGCCGAGCCCCACGCGGCCGGCGACGGCCACCGGTCCGGCCAGAAGGCGATGCCGCCGGGCACCAGTGCGATCAGCGCGCCTGCCTGGCTGCCGGCCGCGAGCACCAGCGGGTCGATCCGCATGAGGCGCGTCTTGGTGAAGTTGCCGGCGATCCCGTAGGTGAAGGTCGCGACCAGGCAGGCGAGCACGGCGAGCACGCCCATGCTGCCCTCGGCGACGTCGACCCGCTGCCAGCTGATCAGCGCGACACCGGCGAGGCCGATCACGAGACCTGCGGCGCGGAGGGGTGTCAGCCGGTCACCCAGCCACAGGTAGCCGACGATCGCACCGAAGATCGGCGTGGTCGCGTTCAGGATCGAGGCGAATCCGGCCGACAGGTAGAGCCCGGCGAAGCCGAACATCACGAATGGAATCGCCGAGTTCAGGAGGCCGGCCAGGAAGAGCCGCCCCCAGGCCGGCCGGACCTGCGCGGCGAGCCCGCGGACGCGATGCCGCGCCAGCGCGAGCGGCAGCAGGATCGCGGCGGCCACGAGGCAACGCATCAGCATCAGCGGCATCGGTCCGAACTCCGGCGCCGCCACCCGGATGAAGAGAAAGGACGCGCCCCAGATCGCTGCAAGGCATACGAACTCCAGTCGTAGCCGGTGTGGCACCATGCCTCCTGCAACTGACGAACCGGTGATTCTCGGATATACCGCCCAGTGAAGCCAAATCGAAACCGAACCCCGCGTGCCGCCTGGCGCGCCTTGCGGCAGCAGGCGCGCCGCCATGCCGGCATCCACCTGAGAGACCTGCTCGAGAGCCCGTCCCGTTCCGGCCGCATGGGCATCGAGGCGGCGGGTCTGTACGCGGACTTCAGCCGGCAACGGCTCGATGCCGAGGCGATCGAGACCCTGTTCGCCATGGCCGCCGCGGCCCGGCTGGTCGAGGCCCGCTCGCATCTCTTCGCCGGCGCCATCATGAATCCGACCGAGAACCGCCCGGCGCTGCACATGGCGCTGCGCGGCGTGGGCGGGGACGATTCGGTCGCTGCCGCGGTGGCGACGGAGCGCGGGCGCATCCGGGAGCTTGCGACCCGGCTGCGCGAAGGCGGCTTCACCGGCTTCTCAGGCCGGCCACTGCGCCACCTGGTCTGCATCGGCATCGGAGGCTCGGACCTTGGACCGCGCCTGGCCTGCGATGCCCTCGCCCCGCCGCCGTCGCGCGGTGCGATGCCGCCGCTCGACGTGCGCTTCGTCGCGAACGTCGACCCATCCGACCTGCACCGCGCGATTGCCGACCTCGATCCGGCCGAGAGCGGCTTCGTCGTGGTCTCGAAGACCTTCACCACCCGGGAGACGCTGGCGAACGCGGACGCCGCCCGCCGCTGGCTGCGCGGCGCCGGCGCGGACGCGGCCGGCGTGAGTCGGCATCTAATCGGTGTCACCGCCAATCCCGATGCGGCGGTGGCCTGGGGCGTGCCGGCTGCCCAGGTGCTGCGCTTCTGGGACTGGGTGGGCGGCCGCTATTCGCTCTGGTCCGCGGTCGGTGTCTCGATCGCCGCGGCCTGCGGCCCTCAGGCGTTCGACGAGCTTCTCGCCGGCGCCGCGCGGATGGACCATCATTTCCGCGATGCGCCGCTGCGGGAGAACCTGCCGGTGTGGCTCGGCCTCGTCTCGGTCTGGAACCGCAACGGGCTTGGCTGTGCGAGCCAGGCCGTCATCCCGTACGCCGAGCGGCTGCGCCTGCTGCCTGCCTTCCTGCAGCAGCTCGTGATGGAGAGCAACGGCAAGAGCGCGCTGCTCGACGGGTCGCGCACGCCGCATGCCACCGCCCCGGTTGTCTGGGGCGTCTCCGGCACGAATGCCCAGCATTCGTTCTTCCAGCAGCTCCACCAGGGCCCGGACGTCGTGCCGGTGGACTTCATCGTCGCGCGCGAGCCTGAAGTCCCGGCCGCCGACGGCGATCCGCGCCATGCCATCCTGCTCGCCAACTGCCTGGCACAAGGCGCGGCGCTGGCGATCGGCAAGCCCTTGCCGCCGCAAGACTCGCGCGAGGGCTGGCACAGAGCCTTTCCCGGCAACCGGCCGAGCACCACCATCGTGCTGCCGCGCATCGATCCGGGCTCGCTCGGCGCGCTGCTTGCCGCCTACGAGCATGCCACCTTCGTCGCAAGCGTGGTGCTCGGCATCAACGCCTTCGACCAGTTCGGCGTCGAGTACGGCAAGGTCATGGCCACCACGATCGAGCGGCTGTTCGAGGGCGGTTCCGATACCGGCGTCGATGCCGCGACGCGCGCACTGGTCGCCCGGCTGCGGGGCTGAACCGATGGAGCCCGGACCGATGGACCGGCGCGCAGCCTTCGTGCTGCCCCCGCTTTCCAAGGGCCTGCCGCTCGCGCCGGTGCAGGCGCTGGATACGGACGCCGTCCGCGCGGCCGGCTGGAACGCGCTCGACGACGACCTGCCGTATCCGCTCGCGCTGCTCAAGGAGAGCGCGCTCGCGCACAACTCGCGCTGGATGGCCGGCTTCGTGCGGCACTTCGACGTCAGCATCGCGCCGCACGGCAAGACCACCATGAGCCCCGCGCTGCACCGACGCCAGCTCGACGACGGCGCCTGGGGCATCACCGCGGCGACCGCGCAGCAGGCGGCGGTGATGGTGTCCTTCGGCGTGACGCGGGTGCTGATCGCCAACCAGCTCGCCGGCCGGGCGGAGCAGCGCTGGGCCTTCGGGCTGCTGGCCGAGCGACCCGACGTGGCGCTGATCGCCCTGGTGGATTCGGTCGAGGGCGTCGCGGCGCTGGACCGCACCGGCCGCGAGATGGCGGCGGCGCGACCGCTCTCGGTGATGGTCGAGCTCGGCATCGAGGGCGGCCGCACCGGCGCCCGCGGCATCGAGGCCGGCCTCGCGGTGGCGCGGGCAGCGGCCGCTTCGCCGATGCTGCGCCTGGTCGGCGTCGAAGGCTACGAGGCGGCGACGCCGGCCGCGAGCGAACCGGAACGGGAGAATGGCATCCGCGCATTCGTCGCGGACCTCGGCCGCCTCGCCGCCCGCTGCGCCGGGGAGTCGCTCTTCGCGGACGACGTCGTCCTGCTTTCGGCCGGCGGCTCCGCCTACTTCGACCTGGTGACCACCCTGCCCCGGACGCTCGCCGGCCGAGCCACCCGGATCGTGCTGCGCAGCGGCTGCTACCTGACCCACGATGGCGGCCACTACGCGCGCCTGCTTGCGCGGCTCGCGCAGCGCACGCCCGAGGTCGCGGCGCTGGGCGAGGGCCTGCAGCCGGCGCTCGAGGTGTGGGGCGTCGTGCAGTCCACGCCGGAGCCGGGACTGGCCATCGTCACCATGGGCAAGCGCGACGTCTCGCACGACATCGACCTGCCGATGCCGCGCCGGCATGTCCGCGGCCACGGCGCGACCCGCGCGATCTCGGCCGCGGACCCGTCCTGGCGCATCACCGCCCTGAACGACCAGCATGCCTTCCTGCGGGGACGGCCCGGGACGCTCCCTGCCCTCGGCGACCGCATCGGCTGCGCGATCTCGCATCCCTGCACCACCTTCGACAAGTGGCGGGTGATGCTGGTCGTGGACGACGACTACCGGGTGGTCGACGCGCTGACCACGTGGTTCTAGGCGTGGACGCGCTCGAACCGGGGCGGCTGCGCCGCCTCGCGCGCGCGGCGGCGCCGTCCTGCGATGCCTGGAGCCTGCGGGCCGTGTCGGAGACCGGCGAGAGCCTGCGCGTGCGCCAGGACATCGCGGAAGCGCCCTCGCGAACCCGGCACCGCGGCGTCATGGTCACCGTGGTCCGGCAGGGCGGCATGGGCCACGCGGCCACCGCGGACGCGAGCGAAGCCGGGCTGCGCCGTGCCTTCGAGCATGCCCGGGATCTGGCGGAGATCATGGCCGGCCGGGGCCTGGTTGACTTCCGCACCGTGCCGCTGCCCTCGCCACGGGGCGCCTACCAGGGGCCGCGCGATCGCCCGCTGCCGGCCAGCCTCGCCGATCGGTTCGCCATGCTGCAGTCGGCCTGCGCTTCGCTGCGCGGTCCGCGGATCGTCGACTGGAGCGCGGAAGCCTGGTTCATCGACACCAGCCAGGCGTATCTCACCGGAGATGGCGGAGAGAGCCTGCAACGGTTCCACTACGTGGTCCCGAACCTGACCGCGGTGGCCCGGGTCGGGCAGGAGACCCAGACGCGCACGTTGGGCGGCCAGTACAACGGTTTCTGCCGGCAGGGCGGCCTCGAGGTGCTGGAGCAGTCCGGGGTGCTTGCCCAGGGTCCGCGGATCGCCGACGAGGCGGTCCAGCTCGCCATGGCGCCCAACTGTCCGGACGGGGTCATGGACCTCGTGCTGATGCCAGACCAGATGATGCTGCAGATCCACGAGAGCATCGGCCATCCGCTCGAGCTCGACCGCATCCTCGGAGACGAGCGCAACTTCGCGGGCACGAGCTTCGTCACGCTCGACATGTTCGGCCGCTACCGCTACGGCAGCGAGCTGCTGAACGTGAGCCACGATCCGGAGATCGCCGCCGAGTTCGCGAGCTTCGCCTACGACGACGAGGGCATGCCCAGCGCGAAGGCGATGCTGATCGAAGCCGGCGTGCTGAAGCGGCCGCTCGGCGGCAGCCTGTCCGCGGCCCGGGCGAATGCGATCATGCCCGGCCCGGGCTTCGAGCCGGTGGCCACCGCCCGCGCGAGCGGCTGGAATCGCGCACCGATCGACCGGATGAGCAACCTCAACATCGAGCCGGGCGACGCGACGCTCGATCGCCTGGTCGGCTCGGTCGACCGCGGCGTCCTGATGCGCACCAACTGCTCCTGGAGCATCGACGACTCCCGCAACAAGTTCCAGTTCGGCTGCGAGTACGGACGCCTGATCCGCGATGGACAGCTTCGCGAGGTGGTGCGCAATCCGAACTACCGCGGCGTCTCCGCGACCTTCTGGCGCAGCCTCGCCATGGTGGGCGATGCGTCGACGCGCGAGGTGCTCGGCACGCCGTTCTGCGGCAAGGGGGAGCCGATGCAGGTGGTGAGGGTGGGTCACGCTTCGCCGGCATGCCGCTTTGCCGGCATCGACGTCTTCGGCGGGGCCGCATGAGCGCCCCCGCACGGCCGCCCGAAGGGGACGCTCGCCTCCCTCGGGGAGGTGGTCGCGCTTCGCGACCGGAGGGTACACCCATGAGCCCGCCCACTGGCGGGCTGCGCCCCGCCCTCCCGCCCGGGGGATCACGTGGACGCCGTGCCGTTCCCGGTTCCCTGGAGAAGGACTGGTTCCAGGCGCTTGCGGATGCGATGTGCGCGCCGTCCGCCGCCGGCGCCGTCGGTGCGGACCGCATCCTGCTCGGCCTCGCCTGCGAGGACTCGGTCTTCGCGCGCTTCAACCGAAGCGCCGTGCGCCAGCTCACCCGGGTGGAGCAGCGCGAGGCGACCGTCGCCCTGGTCCGTGGCCGGCGCCGCGCGGCCGCCAGCATCGATCTCACCGGCGAGACCGGGCCGGACATCGCCCGCCTCACCGCGCTGCGCGACGAGCTGGCGCGCGACCTGCCGCTGGTGCCGGAAGATCCGCATCTGCGCCTGCCCGACATCGTGGTCGATACCGATCGTGACGAGGACGACGAGCCGGACGTCATCCGCGGCAGCGGCGATCGTCCGCGCAGCACCGGCCCCGTCCGGGTGTCGGACGGGATGGCCGCGGCGCTGCGCGGAGTGGTCGCGCAGGTGGTGGACGAGGCGGCCGGGCTCGACCTGGTCGGCTTCCATGTCGACGGACCGGTAATCGCGGCCTTCGCCGACAGCCGCGGCCAGCGCAACTGGCATCGCGTCCGGCGCTTCCAGCTCGACTGGAGCCTGTTCTGCCAGGGCGATCCGGCCGCCCGCGCGCGCGCAGTCAAGTCGCGGCTTGCCGGCACCCGCTGGGATGGCGCGGCCTTCACCCGCCGCATGGCGCTCGCGCGCGACCGCCTCGGGCTGCTCGAGCGGCCGGCGATCCCGCTCGCGCCGGGTGCCTACCGCACCTGGCTCGAGCCGGCGGCCGTCGCCGACATGCTCGGGATGCTGGCCTGGGGCGGGTTCGGCCTCAAGGAGCGACGCACCGGCACCAGCGCGCTTGCCCGCCTGGTCGAAGGCCAGGCTGCGCTTGCGCCGGCATTCCAGCTGGTGGAGGCCACGGCGGCCGGCATCGCGCCGAGGTTCACCGCCACCGGCCATGTGAAGCCGGACGCCGTCCTGCTGGTGGACCGCGGCCGGGACGCAGGCGCACTGGTCTCCCCGCGGTCGGCGGCGGAGTTCGGCCTGGTGGCAAACGCGGACGCATCGGAGACGCCGTCTTCGCTCGCGCTTTCGCCAGGAACCCTGGATCCGGCTCGCGCGGCCGCATCGATCGGCAACGGCCTGCTGGTCGGCAACCTCTGGTACCTCAACTGGTCCGACCGCCAGCGCTGCCGGATGACCGGCATGACCCGCTTCGCATGCTTTCGCGTCGAGGGCGGCGAGCTGGTTGCGCCGATCGAACCGATGCGATTCGACGATTCCTTCCTGCGGCTCTTCGGCGAGTCGCTGGCCGGACTCTCGCGCGAAGCGGAAACGCTCTTCAGCGACGACACCTACGGCCGCCGCCACCTCGGCTCGACCACCACGCCGGCCGCGCTGGTCGATGGCATGCGGTTCACCCTGTAGCGATGCACCCGTAGCGACTCACCCCATGGAAGCCTCCACCCGCACGCCATGAAGATCCTCGACGCCGACGCGACCCGCGATGCCCTTCCCTGGCCGGCGCTGATCGATGCCATCAGGGCCACCATTTCGGACGCCGCCGCGGGCCGGGCGTCTTGTCCGCCGCGTACCAGCGTGTCGCTCGGCGGCGACGACGTCTGGCTGCTGATGCCGGCGGTCTGCCGCGCCGCCGACGTGGCTGCCTGCAAGCTGCTCACGGTACATCCGGGCAACCCCGATCGCGGCCGCCCGCTGATCCAGGGCGATGTGCTGGTCATCCGCGCTAGCAACGGCGACCGTGTCGCGCTCCTCGACGGGCCCACCGTCACCGCGCGCCGCACCGCGGCCGCGACCGCGCTTGCGCTGCAGCGCATCCGTGCCGCTCGCGGCGAGGCCACCGCCCCGACATGCCTGATCATCGGCTGCGGCGTCCAGGGACGCAGCCACCTGGAGGCGCTGCATGCCACGCTGCCCGGCATCCGCTTCATGCTGGCCTCGCGCACGCCGGCCTCCGCCATCCGGCTGAGCGAGCTTGCGACCATGCGGGGCATCGAGGCGCGACTGGTCGACGATCCGGACCGCGCGGTCGATGACGCCGACATCGTCGTGTGCTGCACGCCGGCCTTCGAGACCTGCCTGCACCGCCCGCCGCGCGACGGCGCGATCGTGGCGGCGATCGGCTCCTTCAAGCCCACCATGAGCGAGCTCGGCCCGGCGGTGATGGCGGCCGTGGCCGGGAACATCCTGCTCGATTCGCCCGACGCGGCGCACGAGGCCGGCGAGCTGGTCCAGGCCGGCCTCGACGGCAGCGAGTTGCCCAGCCTGCTCGACGGCGACGCGGCGCTGCCGTCGCGGCCCCAGGCGACCGTGCTCTTCAAGAGCTGCGGCAACGGCCTCTGGGACCTGGCCGCCGCCCGCGCGCTGCTCGCGACGCCCGGATCGGCTGTACCTTAGGGCCCCGGCCACCGGGTTGTCCCGAGGATCCCGACGGGTCCAGTCCCTTTAGACTAGGCCGATCGGGCGCGTTGCCGCCCATCGGATCAGGAGAAATGCCATGAGTTTCGTCAAGGCGCTGGCGGCGGGCGCGGTCGCCCTGTCGCTCTCGGGCGCGGCCTGGGCGCAATCGCCCATCGTCGTCAAGTTCAGCCATGTGGTGGCGGAAGCCACGCCCAAGGGCCAGGGCGCGCTGAAGTTCAAGGAGGTCGCGGAGAAGCTGCTGCCCGGGAAGGTCGAGGTCCAGGTGTTCCCGAGCTCCCAGCTGTTCGGCGACGCGAAGGAGCTGGAGGCCCTGCTGCTCGGCGACGTGCAGCTCATCGCGCCTTCCCTCTCCAAGTTCGACCGCTACACCAAGAAGATCCAGGTGTTCGACCTGCCGTTCCTCTTTGACGACATGGAGGCGGTCGACCGCTTCCAGCAGTCCAAGGACGGCAAGGCCCTGCTGGACGCGATGAAGTCGCGCGGGCTGCAGGGGCTGGCCTACTGGCACAACGGGCTGAAGCAGCTGTCCACCAACCGCGACAAGCTGACGCGGCCCGAGGACGTGAAGGGGCTCAAGTTCCGGATCCAGGCCTCGGATGTGCTGGAGGCGCAGTTCCGGGCGCTCGGCGCCAACCCGCAGAAGATGGCCTTCGCGGAGGTGTACCAGGCGCTGCAGACCGGCGTGGTCGACGGCCAGGAGAATACCTGGTCCAACATCTACTCGCAGAAGTTCCACGAGGTGCAGAAGACCATCGCCAATACCAACCATGGCGTCATCGACTACATGGTGGTCACCAATGCCAAGTGGTGGCAGGGCCTGCCGGACGACGTGCGCAAGGGACTCGCGCAGGCGATGGAGGAAGCGACCAAGCATGCCAACGATCTCGCCAACGAGCTGAACGAGCGCGACCGCAAGCGCATCGCCGAGGCCGGCAAGGCGAAGATCCAGCAGCTTTCGAAGGACGACCTGGCCGCGTGGCGCAAGGCGATGGAGCCGGTCTGGAAGAAGTTCGAGGGCGACATCGGCAAGGACCTGATCCAGGCCGCGCTCAAGGCGAACGACTAGCCCAGACGGCGCGCGAACGGCGATGCCGATCACGCGTTGGCTGGAGCGGCTGGAGGAATCGCTGATCGCGATCCTCCTGGCGCTCATGACGCTGGTCACCTTCGCGCAGGTCATCGCCCGCTATGTCTTCAACTACAGCTTCGTCTGGGCGCTGGAGCTCGTCACCTTCCTCTTCGGCGGGCTGATCTTCCTGGGCATGGCCTACGGCGTGCGCGTCGGCGCCCACATCGGCGTCGATGCGCTGGTGAGGCAGCTTTCGCCGTCGCGGGCGCGGGCCGTGGCGATCGTCGCCACGGTCCTGTGCATGGTGTATGCCGCGATCGTCTTCGCCGGCGCCTGGACCTATGTCGGCAAGATGCACGAGATCGGCATCCTGGCCCAGGACATCCCGATTCCGCAGTGGGTGCCCCGGCTGGTCCTGCCGCTCGGGTATGCGCTGCTCTTCCTTCGCTTCGGCCAGGTCCTGCTGCGGCTGCTGCGCGGCGAGAACGTCCACCTGGTGGGCGATGAGGCCGAGGAAGCCTTGCGGCACGGCGAGGCCGACATCGACCAGGGCGAGGCCCACCTGCGCGGCGGAGACGGGCGCACATGACCACGGCCGCGCTCTTCGTCCTGCTTTTCGTCCTCATGTTCCTCGGCATGCCGGTGGCCATCGCGCTCGGGCTGTCGTCGCTGCTCACCATCCTCTTCTTCGGCCGGGATTCGCTCGCTTCGCTCTCGCTCAAGCTCTACGAGACTTCCGAGCACTTCACGCTGCTCGCCATCCCGTTCTTCATCCTCGGCGGCGCCTTCATGACCACCGGGGGCGTCGCGCGCCGCATGATCCGGTTCGCCATCGCCTGCGTCGGCCATCTGCGCGGCGGGCTCGCCATGGCCTCGGTGCTCGCCTGCATGCTGTTCGCGGCGGTGTCCGGCTCGTCGCCTGCGACGGTGGTCGCGGTCGGCTCCATCGTGATCGCCGGCATGGTCCGGGCCGGCTATCCGAAGCCGTTCGCGGCCGGCGTCGTCTGCAACGCCGGCACGCTCGGCATCCTGATCCCGCCTTCCATCGTGATGGTGGTCTACGGAGCGGCCACCGAAACGTCGGTCGGCAAGCTGTTCATCGCCGGCGTCATTCCGGGCGCCCTGCTGGGACTCCTGCTGATGGTGGCGATCTACGTCATCGCCCGGATGCGCGGACTGCCGGCGCAGCCGCGCGCGACCCTGCGTGAAGTGGTCCAGGCCGGCCGGGAGTCGCTCTGGGGCCTGATGCTGATCGTCATCATCCTCGGCGGCATCTACGGCGGCATCTTCACGCCGACCGAGGCCGCGGCCGTCTCCGCCGTCTATGCGTTCATGGTCGCGGTCTTCGTCTACCGCGACATGGGCATGAAGGACGTGCCGACGGTGCTGGTGGATGCGGCCAAGGTGACGGTGATGCTGATGTTCATCATCGCCAACGCGCTGCTCTTCGCCCATGTGCTGACCACGGAGCGCATCCCGCAGGTGATCGCCGAGCAGATCATCGCCATGGGGATGCCTCCCTGGGTGTTCCTGATCGTCGTGAACCTCATCCTGCTGGTGGCGGGGATGTTCATGGAGCCGACAGGGATCATCCTCATCCTCGCGCCGATCCTCTTCCCGATCGCCATGCAGCTCGGCATCGATCCTGTCCATCTCGGCATCATCATGGTGGTCAACCTGGAGATCGGGATGGTCACGCCGCCGATCGGCCTCAACCTCTTCGTCACCAGCGGCATCACGAAGATGCCGCTCGGCGAGGTCATCCGCGCGGCCATGCCGTGGCTGATGATCCTGCTGGCGTTCCTGGCGGTCGTGACCTACGTCCCGGCCATCGTCACGGTGCTGCCCAACCTGCTGTACTAGGAGCGCGCGCCTGGCCGCGCGCCGACCGCGGCCGCCGCGCGCCGGCGTCAGTCGCCGTAGGCGCCGTCGATGATCTCGCAGCCCATGGCGCGCAACTTCTCGTCGCTGTAGGCGGACCGGTTCCAGGTCCCGGCGTCGATCGCCGAGCGAACGGCCTCCTCGTCCGCCTGCTTGCGGCGGGCCCGTTCCAGCACCGCCGCGGCTTCGCGACGCGGGATCACAAGCACGCCGTCGGCGTCGCCCACGACGATGTCCCCGGGATGCACCACCACCCCGCCGCAGGCGACCGGGACGTTGATCTCGCCGGGCCCCGACTTGTAGGGACCCCGCGGCGTGATGCCGCGCGCATAGACCGGGAAGGCCATGCCGCCGATGACATCGGCGTCGCGCATGGCGCCGTCCACCACCACGCCGGCCACGCCACGCCGCGCTGCCCAGGCCATCATCAGCTCGCCCGAGATCGCGTTGGCCAGCCCTCCCTGGGCGTCCACCATGATCACGTCGCCGGGCTCGGCCATGTCGATCGCCCGGTGCAGCAGCAGGTTGTCGCCGGGACGCACCCGCACGGTGAAGGCGACCCCGAGCAGCGGCGCCCGGTTCATCGGGCGGATGTGCGAATCGAGGCAGAAGCCGCGGTTCATCTCGTCGGCGATGTTGGCCACCGGCAATCCGCGGAACTGCTCCACCAGCGCCGCCGGCGCCCGATGGATGCGGGTGAAGATGCGGAATCCGATGCCGTCTGCCATGCCGACCTCCTGTCGATTGTTGCCTATGCCGATGCGCGTGCCTGTGCCGCCATCTCCACCACCTGCTGGCCGATGGAGAGGCTGCCGGTCAGGCCGGGCGATTCGATGCCGAAGAGCTGGATGATGCCAGCGACGCCATGCGCCCGGGGGCCGCTGATCATGAAGTCGAGCGCCGGCTGGCCCGGCGCCTGGATCTTGGGCCGCACGCCCGCATAGGCGGGCATCAGCGAGCCGTCGCGAAGACCCGGCCAGTACTTGCGAATCTCGGCATAGAAGACGTCGGCCCGGGCGGGATCGACGTCGTACTCCGGCGCGTCCACCCATTGCACGTCCGGACCGAAGCGCGCCTGCATGCCAAGGTCCAGCGTGAGATGCACGCCCAGCCCGGCCGCTTCGGGCACCGGATAGATCAGTCGGCTGAACGGCGCGCGGCCGGCGAGCGAGAAGTAGTTGCCCTTGGCGAAGTAGCTGGGCGGCACCTGTTCCGGCGGAAAGCCCTCCATCCGCCGCGCGAGCGCCTGCGCATGCAGCCCCGCGCAATTGACCAGCAGGCGGGCGCGCAGGCAGTCGCCGTCGGCATCGCCGGTTCGCACGATCACCGCGCCGTCCCCGCAGCGGACCGCCTCGACCACCGTGTTGAAGACGCAGAGGCCACCCGCCGCCTCGAGGTCGCCCTGGTACGACAGCATCAGCGCATGGCTGTCCACGATGCCGGAGCTCGGGCTGAGGAGCGCGCCGGCACAGCGCAGCGCGGGCTCCAGTGCTACCGCCTCGACGGCGGCCAGCATCGGGAGCTCGACGCCGTTGCGGTGCGCCTGCGCCTGCAGGCGCTCGAGCGCGGGAAGCTGCTCCGGCGTGGTCGCCACGATCAGCTTGCCGCAGCGCCGGTGTTCCACGCCCCGCTCGGCGCAGTACCGATAGAGCATCTCCTTGCCGCGGACACAGTGCAGTGCCTTCAGAGAGCCGGCCGGATAGTAGATGCCGGCGTGGATCACCTCGCTGTTGCGCGAGCTGGTGCCGGTGCCGATGCCGTCCGCTGCCTCGAGCACGATCACTTCCCGCCCCGCCAGGGCGAGCGCGCGGGCGCAGGCGAGCCCGACCACGCCGGCACCGACGACGACTGCGTCTACCGCTTCCATGAACTGTGTTTCAATCGCATCGCCACGTCCGCGCAAGGAAGCGATTTTGCCAGACCAGTACATCCTCACCCTGTCCTGCCCGGACCGCGCCGGCATCGTGCATGCCGTGACCGGCGCGCTGCTCACCCATGACGGCAACATCACCGAGGCGGCGCAGTACGACGACCCCAGCACCGGCCTCTTCTTCATGCGGGTGCGCTTCGCCAGCCCGGCCGAGCTCGCCGCCCTGCGCGACGGCTTTGCTCCGGTCGCGGAGTCGTTCGGCATGAAATGGCAGATCGACGCGGCCGGCAGGCGCATGCCCACCGTCGTCATGGTGTCCAGGCTGGGGCACTGCCTGAACGACCTGCTGTTTCGCCACCGCTCGGGCCTGCTCGCGCTCGACATCCGGGCGGTGGTGTCCAACCATCGCGACTTCTATCAGCTCGCGGCCGGCTACGACATCCCCTTCCACCATATCCCGGTGACCCCCGGCAGCAAGTCACAGGCCGAATCGCGGCTGATGGACGTGATCGAATCCGAAGGCGCGGAGCTGGTGGTGCTGGCGCGGTACATGCAAGTGCTCTCGGACGACCTGTGCCGGCGGCTCGAGGGCCGCGCCATCAACATCCACCACTCGTTCCTGCCGAGCTTCAAGGGGGCGAAGCCCTACCACCAGGCACACGACCGGGGCGTCAAGATCATCGGGGCGACCGCGCACTACGTGACCGCCGAGCTCGACGAGGGCCCGATCATCGAGCAGGATGTCGCGCGGGTGGACCATGCCATGGACGTCAACGCCGTCACCGCGATCGGCCGCGACGTCGAGAGCGTCGTGCTGGCGCGGGCGGTGCAGTGGCACGCGGAACGCCGCGTCCTGCTGGACGGCAACAAGACCGTCGTGTTCCGCTAGCGGCCGGTGGATGTCATGCGCACTTGAAACTGCATCGTCTCGAGGTCGCCGAGAATCCATGTGCGCGGCGCGGACAGGCCTGCGACCGTTCCCGGGTTGACGACCCAGGTCACGTCCTTCTTGAGATTGTCGACGCGCTGAACGCCGGCGACATGCGAGTGACCGCAGCAGACGAGGTCCCAGTCACCGGTGCACGCCATCGCCTGAGCATACTCGGGATAGTGCACGACGAAGATGCGTCGTCCGTGCAGATTCAGCCGGGCGTCTGCGCCGTGGTACCGCATCAGCCCCCCGCTCTCATAGGCCCAGCGGCTGAGCGACACCGGATCTCCGAGGTTGTTGCCGTGGATCACGTGAAGCGGCAGTCCGACCTCCATCGCCCCCCGCAGTGTCTGGGTGCCGATGACATCCCCGCAATGAATCACGGCTTCGGCACCCTCCGCCGCGGCCGCGCGGACCGCTTCCGCGAGAGGGTCCGATCGATCGTGACTGTCGGAAACGATACATATTTTCATCGGTGGCATCATAACGCACGCGCCTCGCGCCCGGCTGCGCTTTCATTCCGTCCACAGGTGCTGTTAGGCGCGGCATCGATCACGTTTATCGCCCCATCAGCAATTTCATCGGACAAACCGGTCATCGTGCGATAGCGTGGACGCCAGACACCTTGACAGCGGGTAAGACCATGGCTCGACTTGTACCGCCACATGGCGGCCCCGACCTGCGGCCGCTCCAACTCGAAGGCGGCGCCCACGCCGCGGAACTGCAGCGGGCAGGCTCGCTGCGCCGCTTGCGGATCACCCCGCGCGAGAAGGGTGACGTCGTGATGCTCGGCATGGGCGGGTTCACACCGCTCGCCGGCTTCATGACGCATGCCGATTGGCTGGGGGTCTGCGACGAGATGCGGACGGCCGACGGCGTGTTCTGGCCGATTCCCATCACGCTATCGGTCGACGATGCGACCGCGGGGTCGATCGCCATCGGCGAGGACGTTGCGCTGGCGGACCCAGACGACGACGCGTTGCTCGCCGTCCTGTCGGTGAGCGAAAAATACCGCATCGACAAGGCGCACGAATGCCGGTCGGTGTTCAGGACCACCGACACCGAGCATCCCGGCGTGCGGATGGTCATGCAGCAGGGCGATGTGAACCTGGCCGGGCCGTTGCGCGTGCTCGGCGACGGCGGATTCAAGGAGAAGTACGGCGCGCTGTTCAAGACGCCGGCGGAAACTCGTGCCGAGTTCGAGCGGCTGGGGTGGTCGCGTGTCGCCGCTTTCCAGACGAGAAACCCGATGCATCGCTCGCACGAATATCTGGTCAAGGTCGCGATCGAGGTGTGTGACGGCGTACTGGTGCATTCGCTGCTCGGCAACCTCAAGCCCGGCGACATTCCCGCGGAAGTGCGCACGCGGGCCATCGAGGTCCTGGTCGAGAAATACTTCCGTGCCGGTACGGTGGTACAGGCAGGATATCCGCTCGACATGCGCTACGCGGGCCCGCGCGAGGCATTGCTTCATGCGGTGTTTCGACAGAACTACGGTTGCGCCTACCTGATCGTGGGGCGCGACCACGCAGGCGTGGGCGACTACTACGGCCCGTTCGACTCGCACCGGATCTTCGACGAGATTCCGCATGACGCACTCGTCATCGAGCCGATGCGGGTCGACTGGACGTTCTGGTGCTACAAGTGCGAAGCCATGGCGTCGGCTCGGACCTGCCCGCACGGCGACGCCGATCGGTTGCTCGTGTCGGGCACCAAGCTGCGAAAGTGGCTGTCCGAAGGCAGCCCGGTGCCCGCCGAGTTCAGCAGGCCGGAAGTGCTCGAGATCCTCCGGGACTACTACGCGTCGCTCGAAGCGCATGAGAACGTGAAGGTGGAGCTGAAGGGGCACTCGGCACGCTAGGAGTCTGTCCCTCCACGGACCGGGCCGGACCGGGCCGGCCCGGGTTCAGCCCTGCACCTCCGCGGCGCGCTCTTCGGTCGTGCCCGCGGCTGCAAGGCGCTCCTTGGCGAATCGGATGAACTCGCTCACCACCTTGGGGTGGATGCGCTCCTTCGGATACACGACCGAGAGGTGGCGCAGCAGCGGCGGTGCCAGCGGAATCCGCACGAGGTCACCGAGTCGCACTTCCTTCTCCGCCACCGCGCGCGACATGATCGCGAAGCCGACCCCCGTTGCGACGAGCCCCTTGAGCGCTTCCGGACTGGTCGCTTCCATGACGACCTGCAGTGCATCCAACGACAGCCCGGCCTTCTCCAGATAGCGGTCGATGACCTCCCGCGTGCCCGACCCGGACTCGCGGCTGATGTACGCATGCTCGGCCAAGGCGTCGATCGCGACGTCCTCGCTTCGAGCGAGCGGATGCGAAGGCACGCACACGACCTGCAGCTCGTCCTCGCAGCAGACATCGGTGATGAGCGTCGGGGTACGCGAGTCACCCTCGATGAAACCCAGGTCCAACGTCCGCTCGACGACCCGTGCCTGGACCGTCTCGGAGTTCGCAACGATGAGCTGCGGGATGACCCCGGGGCAATGCACCTTGAACTCGCCGAGGACACGGGGCAGTAGGAACTCGGCGATCGTCGTGCTGGCGCCGATCAGCAGCGGTCCGAACTCCTGTCCACTCAGCTCCTTCACCCGGGTGTCCAGCTCGGCGTAAAGCGCGAGGATGTCCTGGGCATAGGCGAGCGCAATGGTGCCCGCCGGAGTCAACGCGATACGGCCGCCGGCACGATCGAACAGGCGGGCACCGAAGTGATCCTCCAGCTGGTGGATCTGGAACGTGACGGCCGGTTGCGTCATGCATAGGGCGTCGGCCGCTTTGGTGAACGACCGGTATTTCGCCACGGCATTGAAGACCTGGAGCCTACGATCCGACATAGAACAGGTACGAGAACGGGTGGGGGCGGGGCGCGGGGGTGGGAAGGAGGGCGCACTCCAAGCCTGTACGCCCTTCCACGGATGATACGCTTGCTCGTCTCGCGGCCCTTTCCGACCCCAGCGTTTCGATTGTGCGTCGCAATATCGGGCTCACTTATCGGCGGATAAATGACTTCGATTGTGTAGTTGCACCGCCCATGGCACATTGCAGCGCGGCACATCGCGCATCCTGTCGAGGAACACCACCTCGGCCCGACGTCCGCCTGCTTCCCTGCGTGCACCGTCGGGATTCCCATAGAAGAGGAAGTTCCCATGCTGAGTACCAATCCTTATGCCGTCGCCGGCCAATCGTTGCCTGCCAGCTTCCTGCAGTGGTTCCTGGTGCTGATGGCCGTGCTCGTGGTGGCCGGGACCCTCTTCGACGTCATCCATAAGGGCAGCGCGCGGTACTTCTTCGCGAACATGCGCAGGTCGAAGCAGGAGGGCCGCGCGGTGGGCGGTGGCCAGACGGTTTCGATCGCCGTGCAGACCGCGGTCGTCGACGTGCTCGCCTCGGGCGAGTTCTGCAACACGAAGCGGCGGGTGGCGCACCTGCTGGGCATGTACGGGTTCATCCTCTACCTGATCGCCACGGCGGTTATGGTGTTCCGCTACCCAACCGACGTCGCGTCCACGCCGGCCATCTGGCCGGTGCTTTGGTGGATCGGCGCCCTGATGGTGCTTGTGGGCGGCTACTGGTTCTGGTTCTTCATCCGCGTGGATGTCGTGGCGGAAGGCCGCTCCCCTTTCCGCCTGGTGAAGGCGGACCTCTTCGTCCTGTCGCTGCTGGTGAGCGTGACGCTCGGCGTCCTGTGGGCGGCCACGGGCGGGGGCATGGGTGTGCTCTTCTGGCTCTACCTCCTGGCCACCATCGTCCTCTTCGGCGGTGTTCCGTGGTCCAAGTTCGCCAACATGTTCTTCAAGCCGGCCGCGGCCTTCGAGAAGCGGATGTCCGAGGCCAACGGCACGGCCCAGAACCTGCCGACGCAGACACGCGACGATCCCGAGCAACGGAAGCGGCACTCCATGGAGTTGCTGCGCGACGCTCCGATGGACATGGGGCTCGGCATCAAGCGCGAGGCGCCCCGCCACTACTAGAAAGCAGACCACCAAGCTCATCAGGAACCGCTCAAGGAGCAGACTTATGCCTACCTTCGTCTACATGACGAGGTGCGATGGATGCGGGCACTGCGTCGACATCTGTCCCTCGGACATCATGCACATCGACGAGACCTATCGCCGCGCCTACAACATCGAGCCGAACATGTGCTGGGAGTGCTACTCCTGCGTAAAGGCCTGCCCGCAGCACGCGATCGACGTGCGCGGATACGCTGATTTCGCCCCGCTCGGCCACAGCG
>JAEWEW010000054.1 GCA_023389175.1 Pseudomonadota bacterium
CCTTCTCCTCGGAGCCGACCGTCCCGATCACCGTCACGCCGAGCGCCTTCGCCCATTGCATCGCGATCAGCCCGACGCCGCCGGCCGCGGCATGGAAGAGGATCGTCTGCCCCTTCTGCAGCTTGTAGGTGCGGCGGAAGAGGTACTGCACCGTCATGCCCTTGAGCATCATGCAGGCGGCCGTCTCGAAGTCGATCGAGTCCGGGATCTTTACCAGCGGCTTGGCCGGCATCACCCGCGTCTCGGAATACGAGCCAGGCGGCCGGTCGCTGTAGGCCACGCGGTCACCCACCTTCACGTGCGTCACGCCCGCGCCGACGGCCGTCACCACGCCCGCGCCCTCCAGTCCGATGCCCGCAGGCAGCGGCATGGGATAGAGGCCGGTGCGGAAATACACGTCGATGAAGTTGACGCCGATCGCATGGTGGCGCACCTGGACCTCGCCGGGCCCCGGTTCGGCCACGTCGACCTCGACGAACTTCATCACCTCGGGCCCGCCGGTCTTGTCGATGCGGATGGCCTTGGCCTTGGGCATGGGTTTGCTCTCCTGGAAGTTGCCTGACTCGGATGCCGCGCGGTTGCCGGGCGGTCGCAGCAAGTATATCGACGCGACCGCTTGCGGCCGGCAACTGCCATCTGATATCTTAGATTCCATGGAGACAGTGATTCCGACCTCGGCGCCGGAGCACCGGCGCCTGTCGCGCTGGGAGGCCGCCTTCGTCACCGCCAACAACTGGCTGGTCATCGGCCTGATGGGATCCATGGCGGCGCTGGTCTTCGCGAACGTGGTCTCGCGCTATGTCCTCAACCACTCGATCATCTGGGTGGAGGAACTGACCCAGTACCAGATGATCTGGATCACCTACCTGGGCGCCGGACTCGCATTGCGCCAGGGACGGCATGTCGCCGTGGACCTGCTCGAGGGGCTGCTGCCGACGCCCCTTCGGCGCGGACTGCGCATCTTCATCGGCCTTGCCATCCTCGGGTTCCTGCTCGCCACCGCCTGGTTCGGCTTCCAGATCGCCGCCTTCACCTGGAACCAGGAGACGCCGGTGATGAACATCCGGACCGGCATACCCTATCTCGGCGTGCCGATCGGCGCGCTGGTCTGCGGCCTGCACCTGGTGCTGGTGTTCCGCGACTTCGTCGAGCGCCGCTTCGAGGCGAGCGACGATCTCGATCCGGAGGCAACCGGCGCCAAGGCGCTGGGCCTCCAGGCGGCGCTGGATCCGGCCCCGGGCGCGGCGTCCGGCAGGAGCGGGACTTGAGAGCCGCCCCGGGGCCGGCCGCAGTTCGCCGCGGGAGGGTCCATTGACCACGGTCCTCTTCGTCGTCTTCGCCGTCGGGCTCGCCATCGGCGTGCCGGTGGCATTCGTGATGGGCCTCTCCGGCCTCGCAGCGCTCGCCTGGGGCGGCAACCTGTCGCTGCTGTCGGTGCCACAGCGGATGTTCGACGGCATCAACTCGTTTCCGCTGATGGCGGTGCCGTTCTTCATCCTCGCCGCCGACCTGATGACCGCGAGCGGCATCACCACCGCGCTGCTGCGCTTCTCGCAGAGCGTCGTGGGCCACATCCGCGGCGGGATGGGCCACGTGAACGTGGTCACCTCGGTGATGTTCGCCGGCATCAGCGGCTCGGCGCTCGCCGACGCGGCCGGCCCGGGCGCGATCGAGATGCGGATGATGGAGCGCGCCGGCTATGACAAGTACTACTCGGCGGCGCTTTCGGCGGCCACCGCCACCATCGGACCGATCATCCCGCCGTCGATCATCATGGTCATCTACGCACTGGCCGACAGCCGGGTGACCGTGGCCGGGCTGTTCCTCGCCGGCGTGCTGCCGGGCCTGTTGCTCGGCGGCGCGCTCATGGTCGTCAACCACGTCGTCTCGGTGAGGCGCGGCTACGGCTCGGCCACGCGCAGGCAGTCGTGGCGCGAGCGGCTGGCGGCCCTGGGGCGTGCGATTCCCATCCTCGCCATGCCGGCCATCATCATCGGCGGCATCCTGAGCGGCGCGTTCACGCCCACCGAGGCCTCGGCGGTGGCCGTGTTCTACGCGCTGCTGGTGGGCCTGTTCGTGACCCGCACGCTGAACGGGCCGATCATCGCCAAGGTGCTGCTGCAGAGCGGGCTGGTCACCGCCGCGGCGCTGCTCATCGTCTCGACCGCCTCGCTCTTCGCCTGGCTGCTCACGCTGCTGCAGATACCCCAGTCGATCGCCGCCGGCATCGGCACGCTCGCGAGCGACCCGCTCGCGATCCTGCTCATCGTCGCCGTGTTCGTGCTCGCCTGCGGCCTGTTCCTTGACACGCTGCCGGCGGTCATCATCCTGGTGCCGGTGCTCGGGCCGCTCGCGGACCAGTTCGGTATCCATCCGCTGCACTTCGCGATGGCGATCGTGCTCAACCTCACCATCGGCATGATCACCCCGCCGGTGGGCGCGGTGCTGTTCGTGATGACATCGGTGGGACGGCTGAACTTCATGCGCCTGTCGCGCGCGGTCATCCCGCTGCTCGCGGCGGAGCTGGCCGTGCTGCTGCTGGTCGTGCTGTTCCCGTCGCTCAGCACTGCCGTGCCCGCTCTCTTCGGCTATTCACGCTAGACCCGACCCAAGGAGGAGAAACCATGAAACCCGCATTCCTGATCGGCGCGCTCGCCGCCGCGATGGCCTTCGCCGCCCCGCTCGCCCACGCCCAGAAGGTCCTGAAGTACGCGCACTTCCAGCCGGCCAAGGACGACCAGCCCAAGCATGTCGCCGCGCTCGCGTTCAAGCAGCACGTCGAGAGCGCCACCGGCGGCAAGATCAAGGTGGAGATCTATCCCGCCGGCCAGTTCGGCAAGGACCAGCCCACCATGGAAGGGGTGAAGCTCGGGACGCTGGAGCTCGCCGTGGCCCACGACGGCGCCATCGCCACGGTGCACAAGCCGATCGGCGTGCTCGGCATCCCGTTCCTCTACAAGAACCACGAGCATGCCTGGCGGGTCTACGACAGCCCCTGGCTCGCGGAGTTCTCGGAGGACATGGTGAAGAAGCAGGGCATCCGCCTGCTCGGCCTCGCGGACAACGGCGTGCGCCACTTCACCAACAGCCTGCGTCCGATCCGCACGCCGGCCGACATGAAGGGCATGAAGATCCGCATCCAGCCGTCACCCGTGTTCCAGGCGCTGGTGGAATCGCTCGGCGCGTCGGCCTCGGCAATTCCCTGGGCGGAGCTGCCGACCGCCCTGCAGCAGAAGGTGGTGGACGGCCAGGAGAACGGCGTCACGAACATCCTCGCCGCGAGCCTCTACCAGCACCAGAAGTATGCGACCCTGGACGGGCACGTCTGGAGCGTTCACGGCTACGTGATCAACGAGCGCTTCTACAAGGGGCTGTCGGACGCCGAGCGCAAGGCGGTCGACGAGGGCGTGGCCAAGGCGATCGCCATTCACCGCAAGATGACGTCCGAGCAGGACCTGAACGCCAAGAGCATCCTCGAGAAGCTCGGCATGCAGGTGACCGAGCTCTCCGAGGCGGAAGTCGCGGAGTTCCGCAAGCTCGCGCAGCCGCCGGTGCGGCAGTGGGCGGAGAAGGAGATCGGCAAGAGCTACGTGGAGAGCCTGTTCAAGGCGATCGAGGCCACCAGCAAGTGACCTCGCGGATTCGGCAATGGAGGCAAGCATGACTCTGCAGGAGCTAGTCGACGGCTTCACCGCCGTCGCGACGGCATCGGTCGCGGACGCCGTGGACACCGTCTGCGGCCGGCGCGGCTACATGGAGCACGAGATCAAGCCGCGCATCAACGACCGTCGGGTGGTCGGGCCGGCGGTGACCGTGCTCGAGGAGCCGACCACCGAGAAGGTGCCGCCGCAGCACGCGCTGGACATCATCGACAGCGCCGAGGCCGGCAGCGTCGTGGTCATCGCCATCGGCGGCGAGCGCGACGTCGCGGTGTGGGGTGGCCTGATGACCGCGGGAGCCTACGCCCGCGGCCTTGCGGGCGCGGTGCTCGACGGCGGCGTGCGCGACATCGCCGAGATTCGCCGGGACTACGACTTTCCGGTAATCTCCCGATCGGTTTCGCCCGGCACGACTGTCGGGCGCCACCGCACCGTCGCAGCCAACGTGCCGGTCACCTGCGGCGGCGTGGAGGTGCGTCCGGGCGACATCGTCGTCGGCGACATCGACGGCGTGGTCGTGGTGCCGCGCGCCAGCGCCGAGGAGGTGCTGAAGCTCGCGCAGGAGATCGATCGGCGCGAGCTGGAGCAGGCACGGCTCATCGTCGAGGCGAAGTCGCTGCGCGAAGGGCTCGCGAAGTACGGACGGATCTAGGGACCCGCAGGGCCGGGCTACGCCGGCCCGCCCGCGGGAGGCACGGAGGTACGAAGGCATGGCCGCTGCGACGGAAGGCATCCCACCGCAGGTCGACATCGTGTCGATCGGCGAGCCCATGGTGGAGTTCAACCAGACCGATCCCGGCGCGCCGCGCTACCTGCAGGGCTTCGGCGGCGACACCTCCAACATGGTGATCGCCGCCGCGCGCAGCGGCGCCCGCAGCGGCTATGTCACCCGCCTCGGGGACGACGAGTTCGGTCGCATGTTCCTCGATCTCTGGCGCGCCGAGGGCGTGGACTGCTCCCCGGTCGCGATCGACGGCACGGCCCACACCGCCGTCTACTTCGTCACCCACGGCAGCCAGGGCCATGTGTTCAGCTACCTGCGCGCCGGCTCGGCGGCGAGCCGGCTCTCGCCCGCGACGCTGCCGGAAGGCATCCTCGCCACCGCGCGGATCGTGCATGCCTCCGGCATCAGCCAGGCAATCTCCTCGAGCGCCTGCGACGCGGTGCTCCAGGCGTTCGAGTCGGCGCGGGACTCGGGCCGCCAGGTGGCATTCGATTCCAACCTGCGCCTGAAGCTCTGGCCGCTTGCCCGCGCCCGCGCGATGATCGGCGCGGCAGCCGCGCTTGCCGACTACTTCTTCCCGAGCCTGGAGGATGCCGCGGTCCTGTCGGGCCTCGATGAGCCCCAGGCGATCCTCGACTGGTGTCATCGGCTGGGCGCGCGCACCGTCTTCCTGAAGCTCGGGGCGCAGGGCGTGATCGTGAGCGACGGCAACCGGCGCGTGACGATCGGCGGCCACCGGGTCGCGGCGGTGGACGCCACCGGCGCCGGCGACTGCTTCTGCGGCGCCTGCCTCGCGCGCATCGCGGCCGGCGACGACATCCTGGCCGCGGCCCGCTACGCCAACGCCGCCGCCGCGCTCTCGACCACCGGCTTCGGCGCCGTCGCGCCGCTGCCGCGGCCGGAGGCGGTGCGGGCGCTGCTCGACTCTGCGCCGCCGTCGCGCCCGGACTGACCACCGGAAACCGCTTTCATGGACGCGCCGGTCCAGCGGCCGAAGAGTCTCACCGAGATCGCCACCGAGCGCCTGCGCAACGACATCGTGAGCGGGCGCCATCCCTTCGGCGCCCAGCTTTCGGAAGCCACGCTTGCCGCCTGGCTCGGCATCAGCAAGACGCCGGTACGCGAGGCACTGATGCGCCTTCGTGCCGAGGGGCTCGTCGAGGTGCATCCGCAGCGCGGCACCTTCGTCTTCTCGCTCGACGAGAATGGCGTCGCCCAGCTCTGCCACTTCCGCGAGGTCATCGAGGTCGCGGCGCTGGGCGAGGCGATGCGCCGCTCGCGCGAGACGCTGCTCGAGCGCCTGGACGCGAACCTCGAGGCGATGGGTCGCGCCCATGCCGCGCACGACCTGCGGTCATTGCCGGCGCTGGACCAGGCGTTCCACGAGACGCTGCTCGCATGCTGCGGCAACGACTACCTGCAGGCCGCCTACCAGCTGGTGGCGCACAAGATCAACGCGCTGCGCGCGCGCCTGCCGGAGGACAACGAGCGCGTGGGGCACTGCCAGGCGAACCACGCGCGCATCGTGGCGGCCATCCGCAGCGGGGACGCGGCGCGGTCGCGGCGGCTGCTGTCGGAGCACATCCGGGACACGTTGACTTCGTACCTGGGGGCTTGTCGGGGCGCTCCGGCCTGAGTCCCGTAAGGGGGCGGCCCTGGGGTAGCGGCGGCGGGGCTTCGACGAGGGCGCCGGCGCTTCGCGCCGGTTCCCGCGGAAAGCGCCTCGGTCGTGGGCCGCGCCCGAGTCGGCGCCTGGACGGCGCCTCCGACGGGCGCTATCGGCTCGCCGCGCTTGCCGATGCCCACGACCGAGGCGCTTTCCGCGGCGCCCTCGAGGCGCCCCGCCGCCGCTACCCCAGGACCGCCCCAAGTGGCAGTGCGGAATGCGACGACAAGGAGGACTCCGTCTGTGGGATGAAGCAGGGCGCCCTGCAGGAGCGGAGCCCCGGTTGCCGACGGCATGGCACTGCAATCGACACGCGCGCCGGGACGCATGCCGGGGCGCTAGAAGGTGCCGGGGTAGGCGCCGCCGTCGATGAGGAAGTTCTGGCCGGTGATCCAGCCGGCCTGGGCGCTGCAGAGATAGGCACAGGCCTGGCCGAACTCGTGCGGGTCGCCGAGGCGGCCGGCCGGAATGGTGGCCACGCGGCGCTTGAGCGCCTCCTCGGGCGTGATGCCGGCATTCTTGGCGAGCGCGGTCACGTTGGAGCGCTGGCGGTCGGTATCGAAGTACCCGGGCAGCAGGTTGTTGATGGTGACGTTGGCCGCCACCGTCTTGCGGGCGAGCCCGGCGACGAAGCCGGTGAGTCCGCTGCGCGCGCCGTTGGAGAGGCCGAGGATCTCGATCGGCGCCTTGACCGCGCTGGAGGTGATGTTGACGATGCGACCGAAGCGGCGCTCGATCATACCGTCCACCGTCGCCTTGATGAGCTCGATCGGCGTGAGCATGTTGGCGTCGATCGCCTTGATCCAGTCGTCGCGACTGAACTGGCGGAAATCGCCCGGCGGCGGGCCGCCGGCGTTGTTGACCAGGATGTCGACCTGCGGCGCCGCCGCCAGCACCGCGCTGCGGCCGGCCTCCGTCGTGATGTCGCCCGCAACCGCGCGCACCTCGACGCCGGTCTCCTTGCGGATCCGCTCCGCCGCTTCCTGCAGGGTCGCCTCGGTGCGCGCGTTGACGACGAGGTTCACCCCCTCGCCGGCGAGCGAGCGCGCGCAGCCGTAGCCCAGACCCTTGCTCGCCGCGCACACGATGGCCCACTTCCCCTTGATACCGAGATCCACTCTACCGATCCTCCATGGTGACACCAGACTCGCGCCTGCCGCGCCGCCGCCCTCGACCGGTCGGTCAGGAGCCGGCGCAGGCGCCGTTGAAGGCCTGCCTAGGCCCTATCGTGACTTGGTCGTTGACCGCGTGATGGAACCGAGCACGCCGCGGTAGATGGCGCGGCCGATCGAATTGCCGACCGTGCGCGCCATGCTCTTGGCCGCCGTCTCGATGACCGAATCCTTGCGTCCGCTGCCGCCGAGCAGACCGCCGAGCGACCCCTTGAGCAGGCCGCCCCAATCGGCGCCCGCCTCGGCGTCGCCTGGCTTCGCGGCCTTGCCCTCGGCCTTCACTTGCGCCTCGGTGGCCGCGGTCTCCTCCTCGCGCTTGCGCAGCATCTCGAAGGCCGACTCGCGATCCACCGTCTTGTCGTAGATCCCCGCGACCACGGATGCCCGCATGACCTGCTCGCGCTCGGCCGGCTCCAGCGGCCCGATCCGGGACGCCGGGGCGGCCATCCAGACCCGCTCCACGATGTGCGGCCGGCCTTTCTCGTCGAGCAGCGACACGAGGGCCTCGCCGACACCGAGCTCTCCGATCGCCTTCTCCGCGTCGAAGGCCGGGTTGGCGCGCATGGTCTCGGCCGCGGCGCGTACCGCCTTCTGGTCGCGCGGCGTGAAGGCGCGCAGGGCGTGCTGGACGCGATTGCCGAGCTGGCCCAGCACCGTGTCCGGGATATCCAGCGGGTTCTGGGTGACGAAGAAGACGCCCACGCCCTTGGAGCGGATCAGTCGCACCACCTGCTCCACCTTCTCCATCAGCGGCCGCGGCGCCTCGTTGAAGAGCAGGTGCGCCTCGTCGAAGAAGAACACGATGCGCGGCTTGGGCGGATCCCCGACCTCCGGCAGCTGCTCGAACAGCTCCGACAGCAGCCACAGCAGGAAGGTCGCATAGAGCCGCGGGGAGTTCAGCAGCCGGTCCGCGGCGATCACGTTGAGCACGCCGCGTCCGTTCGCGTCGGTCTGCATCATGTCGGCGATGTTCAGCATCGGCTCGCCGAAGAAGGTTTCCCCGCCCTGCTGCTCCAGCGCGAGCAGTCCGCGCTGGATGGCGCCGATGGAGGCGGCCGAGACATTGCCGTACTTCGTGGTGAAGGTCTTCGCGTTGTCGCCGACGAACTGCAGCATCGCGCGCAGGTCCTTCAGGTCCAGCAGCAGCAGGCCGTTGTCGTCGGCCACCTTGAAGACCAGGTGCAGCACGCCTTCCTGCGTGTCGTTCAGGCCGAGCATGCGCGACAGCAGCAGCGGTCCCATGTCGGAAACGGTGGCCCGCAGCGGATGTCCGTCCTTGCCGTAGACGTCCCACAGCGACACCGGATAGCCCTGGAAGGCGGGAACCGGCAGCTTGTACTTCTCGAGGCGCTCCAGCAGCTTGGGCGATGACTTTCCTGCGCGCGCCATGCCGGCGAGGTCGCCCTTCACGTCGGCCATGACACTGGGCACGCCGAGGTCCGAGAGCCGCTCGGCCAGCACCTGCAGGCTCACCGTCTTGCCGGTACCGGTCGCGCCGGTGATCAGGCCGTGGCGGTTGGCCAGTCCCGGCAACAGGAAGACCTCGCGCTGGTCATTGCGCCCGAGCATCATCGGTTCGGCGGTTTGCGTCATGGGCGGGTCCGGAAGGTTGTTCCGTGATGGAGTTAAAATCGGCCGGCTTCCCGGGTATCTTAGTTCATAAGGATCTCGCATGGCCGGCCATTCCAAGTGGGCCAACATCCAGCACCGCAAGGGGCGCCAGGACGCCAAGCGCGGCGCGCTGTTCACCCGGCTGATCAAGGAGATCACGGTGGCCGCGCGCCTGGGCGGAGCGGATCCGGCGAGCAATCCGCGCCTGCGCATGGCGATGGAGAAGGCGTCGGAGGGCAACATGTCGAAGGACACCGTGCAGCGCGCCATCCAGCGCGGCGCGGGCGGCCTGGAGGGCGCCAACTACGAGGAAGTGCGCTACGAAGGCTATGGCATCGGCGGCGCGGCCGTCATCATCGACTGCATGACCGACAACCGCACCCGCACGGTGGCGGACGTGAGGCATGCGCTCACCAAGCACGGCGGCAACCTCGGCACCGACGGCTCGGTGGCATTCCAGTTCCAGCACTGCGGTCAGTTCGTCTTCGCGCCCGGCACGGCCGAAGACAAGGTGCTCGAGGTGGCGCTCGAGGCCGGCGCGGAAGACGTCATCAGCAACGACGACGAGTCCATCGAGGTGATCTGCAGTCCGAACGACTTCCCGGCGGTCAAGGACGCGCTGGAGAAGGCGGGGCTCAAGCCGGATGCGGCCGACGTGGTGATGAAGCCGCAGAACGAGGTGGTCCTGCGTGGCGAGGACGCGGCCAGGATGCACAAGATCCTGGACGCGCTCGAGAACGTCGACGACATGCAGCAGGTCTACACCAACGCGGTCCTGGAGGATTGATTGTCGGGATCGAGGAAGTGCCTGGTCGTCGGCGGCGGCGGCCGTGAGCATGCGATGGCATGGCGCCTCGCCCGGTCGCGCGGCATGGAGACGGTGTTTGTCGCGCCCGGCAACGCCGGCACCGCGCTCGAGCCGCGGCTGCGCAACGTCCCGCTGACCGCGATCGATCCGCTTGCGCTCTTCGCCGAGCGCGAGAAGCTCGACTTCACCGTCGTGGGGCCGGAGGCTCCGCTCGCCGACGGCATCGTGGACGTCTTCCGCGAGCGCGGGCTGCCGATCTTCGGCCCGACGCGCGCGGCGGCGCAACTGGAATCGTCCAAGGATTTCGCCAAGGCCTTCATGAAGCGCCATGGCATTCCCACCGCGGACTACCGTACCTTCACCGATCCGGTCGACGCGAAGGCCTACATCAGCGGTCGCGGCGCGCCGATCGTCGTCAAGGCCGACGGACTCGCCGCGGGCAAGGGCGTGGTGGTGGCCGGCACGGTGGCCGAGGCCCATGCGGCGGTGGACGCGATGCTTGGCGGCGGCCAGGACGGCGCCCGCCTGGTGATCGAGGAGTTCCTGGAGGGCGAGGAAGCCAGCTTCATCGTGATGGTGGATGGCCGCAACGTCCTCACGCTCGCCTCCAGCCAGGACCACAAGCGGCTCAAGGACGGCGACCAGGGGCCGAACACCGGCGGCATGGGCGCGTATTCACCCGCGCCGCTCATCACCCCGGACATCCAGGCGCGCACACTGCGCGAGATCATCGTGCCGACGGTCGCCGGCATGGCGGCCGAGGGCATGACCTACACCGGCTTCCTCTATGCCGGCCTCATGATCGACCGCAAGGGCAACGCCCGCACGCTGGAGTTCAATTGCCGGCTCGGCGATCCCGAGGCGCAGGTGATCCTCGCGCGCATGAAGAGCGATTTCGGCGAGCTGATCCGCGCCGGCATCGACGGCAGGCTGGACCGGGTGGAGGCGCAGTGGGACCGGCGCAGCGCGCTCTGCGTCGTGCTCGCCGCGCCGGGCTACCCGGAGGCGCCGCAGAAGGGCCTGCCGATCGCCGGCATCGCGCAAGGCGGCAATCCCGACCACGAGGATGTCGTCGTGTTCCATGCCGGCACCGCCCCGGCCGAGGGCGGCGTGGTGACCACCGGCGGACGGGTGCTCGGGGTGACCGCGCTGGGCGATTCGCTCAAGATGGCCCACGGCCGCGCCTACGAGGCAGTCCGCCGGATCCATTTCCCCGGCATGCAGTTCCGCACGGATATCGGCCACCAGGCCCTGCCGGGCGGCTCCGGAGCGCGCAGGTGAGCACGGGGATCGACCGCACCGCGGTGGATCGCTACCTTCGGAACCTGCAGCAATCGATCGTGGGCGGCCTCGAGGCACTGGACGGCGGTCGCTTCCTGCAGGATGCCTGGGAGCGCCAGCCGGGGGCCGAGGGCGCGGGATTCGCCGGCAACGGGCTCACCTGCGTGCTCGAGGACGGGCGGGTGTTCGAGCGGGCCGGCGTGCTTTTCTCGGAGGTCCACCTGGACCGGCTCCCGGCGGCCGCCTCCGCCATCCGGCCGCACCTGGCCGGGCGCGCGGCCACCGCCACCGGCGTCTCGCTGGTCATCCACCCGCGCA
This sequence comes from Pseudomonadota bacterium, assembly GCA_023389175.1. Taxonomy (GTDB): domain Bacteria; phylum Pseudomonadota; class Gammaproteobacteria; order Burkholderiales; family Burkholderiaceae_E; genus Lautropia. The sequence continues at coordinate 11,240 of JAEWEW010000054.1, forward strand.
ACCCTTACGTGCCGATCGTGCATCTCAACGTGCGCTTCTTCCTCGCGCCGGCGACCGCGGACAGCGAGGCGGTGTGGTGGTTCGGCGGCGGCATGGATCTCACGCCCTGCTATGGATTCGAGGAGGACGCGCGCCACTTCCATCGCACCTGCCGCGATGCGCTGGCGCCGCACGGCGCGGATTTCTATCCGCGCTTCAAGCGCTGGTGCGACCGCTATTTCTTCATCGAGCACCGCAACGAGGCACGCGGCATCGGCGGCGTCTTCTTCGACGACCTGAACCAGCCCGGCTTCGACGCCAGCTTCGCCATCACCCGCGCGGTGGGCGACGCCTTCCTGCCGGCCTACCAGCCGATCGTGCGACGTCGGATGGATGTGCCGTGGGGAGAGCGGGAGCGGGCCTTCCAGGGGCTGCGCCGCGGACGCTACGTCGAGTTCAACCTGGTCCTGGACCGGGGTACCCAGTTCGGCCTGCGCTCGGGCGGACGCGCCGAGTCGATCCTCTGCTCCATGCCGCCCCAGGCCGCCTGGCGCTATCGCCACTCACCCGAGCCGGGATCGGTGGAGGCGCGCTTTGCGGCCGAGTATCTCGTGCCGCGGGAGTGGGTGTGACGAAGCGCTCGCGCGCCCGGATCGGCATCCTGGGCGGCAGCTTCGATCCGGTGCATGTCGGCCATCTCGCCCTCGGTCGGGCCGCCTGCGAGGCACTGCGGCTGGACCGGCTGCTGGTCATTCCCACGGGCAACTCCTGGCAGAAGTCCGGCGAGGGGCCGGCCCGCACACCGGCCGCCGACCGGCTCGCCATGGTCCGCCTCGCCGTGGAATCGCAGCCGGCCCGCGACGACGGCTGCCACTGGGAGGTGGACGAGATCGAGGTGAAGCGCGAGGGGCCGAGCTATACCATCGACACGCTGATCGCGCTGCGCCGCCGGTTCGGCGCGGAGCCGGCGCTCGTGCTGCTGCTCGGCAGCGACCAGGTCCACAACCTCCCGACCTGGCATCGCTGGACGGAGCTGCTGGACCTCGCGCACATCGCCACGACGCAGCGCGAGCGCATTCCCCTGCAGGGGCTGCCGCCGGCGGTGGAAAGCCTGTTGGCGGAACGGGGTCGCGATGCACTGCCGGACGCGCCGGCCGGCAATATCGTCCTGTTCCGCATGCCGCCGGTCGCGGTCTCGGCCACCGTCCTGCGCGATCAGCTGGCCCGGGGCGAGATGCCCCGCGAGCTGCTGCCGCCGGGCGTGCCGGAATACATCGCGAGCCGCGGACTCTATCGCGCATGACCCGCCGCCCTGGTTCACGAGCCGGCGGCGACGCCGAAGCACCGCAACCGGACCC
>JAEWEW010000066.1 GCA_023389175.1 Pseudomonadota bacterium
CGCCTGAGCGCTGCGGTCACCCCTGCCCTGCGGCGGCGAACGGCACCTGCTGCGCGAAGTGACGGGCGATCTGCGCCCGCGTCGCGATCCACACCGAGCCGCCGTCGGCAAGGCCGCGCACATGCTCGAGGAAGCGCTCCAGCGCCCAGATGCGTCCGGGCCGGCCGATGATGCGCAGATGCAGCCCGATCGACATCATGTTGACCTCGTGGTCGCCTTCGCGGATCGACCACGCCAGGTTGTCCATCGCGTACTGCAGCCACTGCTGCGGCGTGTACGACGGCTCTGCCCACATCTTCATGTCGTTGCTGTCAAGCTGGTAAGGCAGCACCACGATGGGACCGCCCTGGAGCGGGTCCCAGAACGGCTCGTCGTCGCTGAAATCGTCCATGTGGTACAGGTAGCCCTCCTCGAGCAGCAGCCGCCGGGTGTGCGCGGTAGTGAGATACCGGGAGAGCCAGCCGACCGGCCGCATGCCGGTGGTCGCCGTGATCGAGTCCGTCGCCTTGCGGATGTACGCGCGCTCCTGCGCCTCGTCCATCAGGAACTGGTGGGCCCAGCGATAGCCGTGCGAAGCCACCTCGTGGCCCTGGCGCACGATCTCGGCGGTGAGCTCCGGCGACCGCTCGAGCGCCAGGGCGCACGCGGTGAAGGTCGCCGGGACCCGGTATGCCTCCAGCAGGCGCATCACTCGCGGCCCGCCCCGCCTGAGGCCATAGCGGTAGTTCGATTCGTTGGCGTAGTTGCGAACGGAGCGCTTGAGCGCGATGCCCATCTCGTCGACCGGCTCCGGATACTTGTCGCCGTCGGCGACGCTGGCTTCGGCGCCTTCCTCGACATTGACGACGACGGAGAGCGCGAGCCGCGCGTCCCCCGGCCAGGCGTAGGCCTTTTCTGCGTTGCGGTACTTCATGCCGTCACCATGGAATGCGGGCCGCGGCGCGAGGCGCCCGAGCCGTTGCCGAACAACTTGTACGGACATATTATCGACGCCATGCCTGCAACCGACAAGGCGCCGGCGGGCCGGTGCCCTCCCCCCGCCGGAGATCCGCGATGACCGCCATCCGGCATGTCCAGGACGGACCGGTCGCGCGCATCCTGATCGACAACGCCGCGCGGCGCAACGCCGTGTCGCGCGCCATGTGGCGCGCGCTCGCACCCGCTTGCGCGGCGGCGGGATCGCATCCCGCAACCCGCGTGGTGGCGCTGGAGAGCGCGGTCGACGGCGCATTCTGCGCCGGCGCCGACATCGCCGAGTTCGAAGCGACCTACCGCGATTCCGCCGAGACGGCAGCCGCCAATGCGGAGATCCAGGCCGCCGTGACCGCGCTTGCGTCCATCCCGCTGCCGACGATCGCCCTGATCGACGGGGCGTGCGTCGGCGGCGGCGTCTCGCTGGTGATCGCCTGCGACCTGAGGCTCGCGAGCGACCGGTCCACCTTCGCCGTCACGCCCGCGCGCCTCGGACTCTCCTACCATCCGGACGATGTCGAGCGGCTTGCCACCGCCTGCGGCTTCGCCCGCGCGGCGGAGCTGCTCTTCACCGCGCGCCCCTGGAACGCCCGCGAAGCGCTGGCCGCGGGCCTGGTGAATCGCCTCGTCCCGGCCGACGCTTTCGCGACAGAGTGCGCCGCCGTCATCGGCGCGGTCGCCGCGAGCTCGCGGGATGCACTCGCGGCGCTGAAGCAGGCACTCGGGGCGGTGCGCCATCACGATCCGCAGGCCCGGGCGCTCGCGACCGCACGCTTCCAGGCGCTCTTCGACGGCCGCGACTTCCACGAGGGACGCGATGCGTTCCTGCAGAAGCGGCCACCCCGCTTTCCCTCGCACCAGGACGAACCGGAGCACCCATGACGCAGGAACGCCGTCCCGATTCCATTGAGCGTTTCATCGACCTCGTGCTCGACACCCGCTTCGAGGACCTGCCTGCCGACGCGGTGGCAGCGGGCAAGGTGTTCTTCCTCGACACCGTCGGTGTCGCCTGCGCCGGCCGGCTCGCACCCGGCATGCCGGGCCTGCTGGCGGCTGCCCGGCGCTGGGGCGAGGCCGGTGACGAGCCGGTCACGGTCTGGAGCACGGGGCGACGGACCGGTGCCCCGGTGGCGGCCCTGCTCAACGGGTACCAGTGCCACGCGCTGGAGTACGACTGCGTCTTCGAGCCCGGCGTCATCCTGCCTGCGGCGCCGATCTTCGCGGCGCTGATGGCGCAGGCCGAGCGGCTTGCCGCAACCGACCGGCCTCCCGCCGGCAGGAACCTGCTCCTTGCCTTCGTCGTCGCGGCCGAGGTCTCCTGTACCCTAGCGGCTGCGGCCCGCAGCGGCATGTTCTTCTTCCGCCCGGCGACGACCGGCGCCTTCTCCGCGCTCGCGGCGCTCGCCTGCCTCCGTCCCCTCACCCGCGAGCAGCTGCGCTATGCCTTCGGTATCGTCTACTCCCAGGTGTGCGGCCCGATGCAGGCGCATGAGGAAGGGTCGATGATGCTTGCCATGCAGATGGGTTTCGCCGCCCGCAATGCGGTCCAGGCGTACGACATGGCGGAGATGGGCGTCACCGCGCCGGTCCAGGTGCTGGACGGCCGCTTCGGCTACTTCAACAACTTCGAGCACGAAAGCGCGATCGACGAAGCGCTGGCGAGTCTCGCGGCGCCCTGGAAGGTCACCCGCCTGTCGCACAAACCCTTTCCGAGCGGACGGGTCACCCACGGTACGATCCATGCGTTGCGGGAGTTGCAGGCGGAGCTGCCGCTGCCTCCATCCGCAGCCGGCGACGCGGTCGACTCGATCACGGTGGGCATGCCGCCGCTCGGCGTGCGGCTCGTCGGCCGGCCGATGATCCATCGGCCGCCGCCCAACTACGCCCGGCTGTGCGTGCCGTATGTCGCCGCGGTGCAGCTGCTGCACGGCAACGTCGATCCCTCGAGCTTCCTGCCGGAGCGGCTCGCCAGTGACGAGATCGAGCGGCTCGCGCGCAAGGTGCGGGTCGTCGAGCTGCCGAATCCCGACCCGAACGCCTTCTACCCGCAGTCACTCACGCTCGCGCTGCGCGACGGCCGCGTGACTGAGCGCGCCATTCCGTTCGCCTGGGGACACCCGGAGTTGCCTCTTTCTGCGCAGGAGCGCGAGGACAAGTTCCGGCTGTGCTGGCGGATGACCCGCGGCGACTCGCCGCAGGCCGACGCCCAGATGGAGGAAGCGATTGCCTGGCTGCGCGACCCCACCGCCGCGCCGGATTGCCGCTTCCTGCTGGCGCTGCTCGGCGAACATGCGGCGCCGCCGTCCGACGCTGCACGCTGACCGGATCCATCCCCGCGGCGTCGTGCACGCGAGCGAGGCCCCGGAGGACTGCGTCGCGCTGGAGGTCAAGTCCCCGCCGCGGCGGACGTGGGAGAGGGCTTCAGCGCCTGCGCCTGCTCGGCGACGGCGCGGTTCCGACGCCGCAGCCACCGCTCGCTGCGCCCGCCGACCGGATAACCGACCAGCCGCCCGGCGGTGTCGATCGCATCGAGCAGCGCATCGAGGCTGATGCCGGTCTCGTAGCCGCACTGCGTCGCCATGAGGACCAGGTCCTCTGTGGCCAGGTTGCCGGCCGCACCCGGCGCGAACGGGCAGCCACCCAGGCCCCCGATGCTGGCGTCGAAGCGACGCACGCCGCGGGTGATCGCCGCCCAGGCGTTGGCAAGCGCGAGCCCGCGGGTATCGTGAAAATGCATGCCGACGAGATCCGTCGGCATGCGCTCGAGCAGCGCCGCCAGCACCCGCTCCACGTCGGTCGGCGCCGCGGCACCGATGGTGTCGGCGATCACCACTTCCTGCGCACCGGCTGCCTGCATCTGCAGGGCGAGCTCGACGACGCGGTCGGTCGGCGTATCCCCCTCGAACGGACAGGTGAAGGCGACCGCGACATAGGCCCGGGTACGCAGGCCGGCGGCGACGGCCGCGCCCAGCGTGTCCTTGCAGGTCGCGAGCGCCTCGCCGAGCCCCATCCGGATGTTCTTCTGGTTCATGGTCTCGGTGGCAGACAGGACCACCGCGATCTCGTTGGCGCCGGCGGCCACCGCCCGCTCGAGCCCGCGCCGGTTCGGCACCAGGACGGAGATGCGCGCATCCGCCGGAGCCCGCAGCCCGCCGACCAGGGCGTCCGCGTCCGCCATCTGCGGGACTGCCTTGGGGGAAACGAAGCTCGTCGCCTCGATCCGGCGCAGGCCCGCGGCGAGCAGCGCGGCGATCAGCGCGCGCTTGCCGTCGGTGTCGACCTGGGTCGGCTGGCTCTGCAGGCCGTCGCGCGGCCCGACATCGGTGATGTGGATCGTCCGGGTCATCATGCCGCTCCCACTGCGCCCGACCGGCACAACGACTCGATGCGATCCCGTTCGTAGCCGAGCAGTTCCGACAGGACCCGCCGCGAGTCGCGTCCGACGCCCGGCGGCGGACCGAACGCGACCTCTCCGGTCTCGGAGAACTTCATCGGCACGCCCGGCATGCGCACCGCCTCGCCGGATTCGAGCGTCATGGACACAACCATGTCACGCGCCAGCACCTGCGGATCCGACAGGGCCTGGGAGAAGTCGTTGACCGGCCCGCACGGTATCCGTGCCTCGCGCAGCCGCGCGAGCCATTCGCGGGTGTCGTGCTTGGCGAACTCGCGCGAGATCGCGGCGTCGATCAGCGACTTGTCCGCGAGTCGAGCCGGCTGCCGGGCATACTCCGGCTTCAGCAACTCCGGCAGCGGCAGCATCTCGATGAAGCGGGCGAAGAACGCATCTCCGATGCAGGCGACCACGATGTGGCCGTCCCGTGTCGGATAGACGTTGTAGGGCACGTGAACGAAGTGACCGTTGCCGATCCGCTGCGGCACGATGCCGGACATCAGGTACATGGTGGCCATGTAGTTGAGCAGCGAGACCTGCACGTCGAGCATGGACACGTCCACATGCTGGCCGCGGCCGGTGCTCTGGCGCGCGATGACGGCGGCCATCACGCCCATCGCCCCGAATATGCCGCCACCGAGATCGCCGATCGGGATGCCGGAGCGCGTGGGCGGCATCTCCGGCTCGCCGGTGATGGACATACCGCCTCCCATCGCCTGGATGACCTGGTCGAAGGCGGGCCGCTGGGTGTCTGGACCGGTCTCGCCGAAGCCGGATACGGTGCAGGTGATGATTCGGGGGTTGATCGCGGCGAGCGTTTCGTGGTCGACACGCAAGCGGCGGGTGACGCCGGCACTGAAGTTGTCGAACACGATGTCGGCATGCTTCACCAGGTCGTAGAAGACGGCAAGCCCCTCCGGCGACTTGAGGTCGAGCGCCACGCTCTCCTTGCCGCGATTGAGCGTGAGGAAGTAGGCCCCCATGCCGTCGCGGGAGTATTCCGGCGTGTCGGCGAGCAGCTGGCGCGTGCCTTCGCCCTTGCCAGGCGGCTCCACCTTGATGGTGCGCGCGCCGAGATCGGCAAGCATCATGGTTCCGTACGGGCCCGACAGCATGTGCGTCAGGTCGAGGACGACCAGGTCGGCCAGGGGCGATTTCTTGGTGGCAGTCATGTTCGATCAGGGTAGTGCGTTGCCGGGCGCCGTCGGGACCGCGTCCGACCGGAGGTTCAGCAGGGTGAGAACGAGGCGGGCTGCAGCAGCTCGTTGCGCATGTCGCGGATGAGCGGCAGCACCTTCGGCACGAAGGCGGCCCAGCGGGCATCGCCCGCGAGCAGCAGGCGACGGCGCTGTCGCTCTTCGAAGCTGTCGTAACCCCATAGGTGAATCACCTTGTTCAGGTCGCCGATCTCGCTGGTGTAGTAGCCGAGGAGGTTGCCGAGGATCGGACGCTCGATCGCGATGCCCTCGGCCTCCATCAGCTTCATGAACCCGGGGAGCGCGCCCGGGTGCAGCAGGTAGCTGCGCATCTCGACGACCATGGCGGCTGCCTCCTTCGTCTCAGGCCCACAGGACCAGCCGACCGTCGGGCATGCGCCCGACGAAGGAGCCGATCGACACCCGGCTGCCGCCGGGCCGGGCGGTTCCAGGCTCGATCTCATGGGGATTGCGGGTGTTGAAGATCACGACGTCGCCCGCAGTCGGCCGATAGCGGACCCGCGGCGCCCCCTCCACCAGCGAGCGGTCCAGCCCATAGCTCTTGGGGATCTCTCCCGGCGCGGGCTGCGGTGACCAGGGCGCGTTGTAGACGGTGGTGTGGCCGCCGGATTCGAGCTCCTCGGCAAAGAAGTTCCATCCGACCTGTCCGTCGATGCGCCCGATCAGGTAGTCGGGAGAGTTGACGGGTGCCCAGTCCACATGCAGGTCGATGCGGTCGGCCGTGGACCGGATGATGCCGGCGAAGTAAGGCTTGCCCTCCTCCTCCGCCACGCCGACCGGGTGGGGCCAGACCGCCTGCAACCGGTCGATGAGGCGCTGGCGCGCGTCGAATGACCGCGCGAAGACGAACGCCACGTCGGCCTCGGCCTTCGGCACGTCGGCCAGGAACTCGGCCTTGGTGCGCGTCCAGCGATACTGGTACTGCGCCATGCCGATGTAGCCGATGCGCTCGCTCACGTTGTAGTACTGCATATTGCCCTGTCGCGCCGCGGCCGAGAAGGCGGCGCACTCCTCGGGCGTCGCGAACCCGCGGATCCGGATGACCGATATCCGGTTGTCCAGCAACAGTGCGAGGTTCTCCGTGGTGAGCTCGTGCTCTTCGTGATCCGTCCAGGTGGCTGTCATCGAACCGACTCCTTCCGCGGGGGCGTTGCGTCCGCCCCTTGCCGCTACTTCCCGGCGACCGCCGTGAGGCCGGTCACCTTGCCCGCGGTCTCGTTCCAGGCTTTCACGCAGGCGGCGCCGCAGCGGGCTGCCCAGCGCGGCAGCACCCGCTCGTCGAGCGCCTTGCGGCGCAGCTCCAGGTCCGTCTCCTTCACCGGCACCAGCTTCATGTCGGCCGGCGGCCCCTCGCTGCAGGGCGCAGTTCCCGTGTTGCACGCGATGCCGAGGTCGTTCTCGCGGATGTTCTGCTCGAGGATGCGGTCCTCGTGCTCCGCATAGGTCTTGAGCAGCAGCTTTTGCAGGTCCGGCGACATCTTCGCCCACGACTTCTGGCTCGCGGCCACGATCCCCGAGGCCCAGTTGATGCCGAGCGGATAGAGGTAGCGGGCGCCCTCGAACCACTTCGCCTTGTAACCGCCGAGCGTACCGGTAATGGCACAGTCGATCACGCCGTTCTGCAGCGCCTGCTGCACGTCGCCGAAAGGCATGGGAACTCCGGAGCCGCCGAAGTACTCCACGAAGTCCGCCTGGGAAGCTCCGGACACCCGCACCTTGCGGCCGCGCAGGTCCTCGAGCCCACGGAATTCCGGCCGGCAGTACAGCACCTGGGCCTGGTACGACGTCAGCGCGAGCACCTTGGCGCCCTGCTGGGATTCGTAATAGGCCTCGAGATGCGGCCTGAAGGCGTCCTTGACTCGCTCGAAGTCCTGGATCGTCGGGGCCACGCCGGCAAGGTCGATCGCGTCGTTGATCGCGTTGTCGCCGGCGAGAAAGCCGAGCTGGGTGGTGCCGATGTCGTACAGCCCCTGCCGCAGCAGCTTGATGACCTCCGGCCCCTTGAGCCCCATCTCGTTCCACGGCTTGAACTGCGCGGTCACGTTGCCGCCAGTCGCCTCGGGGATGATCTTGCTCCAGAGGGGCGCCTCCAGCTCCTTCGACTGCGTGGTGATCCCGAGGTTGCCCACCACGTTGAGCTGCATCTTCGGATAAGTCTGGGCACCTGCCATAGGAGCGGCGAGCGCGAGCGCGGCGGACAGAGCGGCGATTGGCAGTGGCTTCATGCGGTACTCCCCTGGTGGATGGACTTTCGGATCGGGACCAACCCTTCAGCGGGTGGCCTCGGCATAGACCTGCGGCAGCCACAGCGCGAGCTGCGGAAAGATCATCAGCAGGCCGATCATGGCGAGCATGATGGCGGCGAATGGCAGCGCACCCATTGCGACCTCCTTGAACCGACCGCCTCCACGCACCGACTGCACGACGAACAGGTTCATGCCGATCGGCGGCGTGATGAGGGCCAGCTCGATCAGGATGACGAACACGACGCCGAACCAGATCGGGCTGTAGCCCAGCTGCTTGACGATTGGCACGATGATCGGCGTGGTGGCCACCATCAGCGTCAGCGTTTCCACGAAGCAGCCGAGCACCAGGTAGATGCCGATGATGGCGAGCATGACGTAGGCCGGCTCCCAGGCGAGCCCGTCCACCGCCTTGACAGCGAGGTCTGTGAGGCCGATGGTGGACATCACGAAGTTCAGGAAGAACGCCGCGATCACGATCAGCATGACCATGGAGGTGGTGCGTACCGTTCCCTCGAGGGCCGCCCAGAGCTGGGCCCAGCCGAAGCGGCCGCTGGAGACGACGTAGATCACCGTGCCTACCACGCCGAGCGCGGACGCCTCGGTCGGCGTGGCCCAGCCAGCGTAGATGGAGCCGACCACCAGCCCGAACAGGTAGATCGCCGGCGCGACATGCGCCAACGACTTCCAGCGCACCGACCAGGCCGCCGGCGGCTTGCGCGGCGCCAGGTCCGCGCGGGCGAGACAGACACCGTAGACCACGACGGAGAAAAGCGTCGCCAGCACCAGCCCCGGGATCATCGAGGCCAGGTACAGCTCGGAGACGGAAGTCTCCGACAGCGCGCCGTAAAGCACCATGTTGATGCTGGGCGGGATGAGGATACCGAGCGTGCCACCGGCTGCGATCGTCCCCAGGTAGAGCGACGGCTTGTAGCCAAACTTGTGCATGTTCGGGATTGACACCGTACCGACCGTCGCGGCCGTCGCAATGCTCGATCCCGAGGTGGCCGCGAACAGCGTGCTCGCCGCGATGTTGGTGTGCATCAGGCCACCCGGGATGTGGCCCACCCACTTGTCGAGCGCATCGAAGAGCTTCTCGGCCATCCCCGAGCGCAGCAGCATCTCGCCCATCAGGATGAACATCGGCACCGCGACAAGGACGAAGTCGGCCGAGGCGCCCCAGGCGATCTCGCCCGCGCCGCGCAACAGCGGCAGCGTGCTGTAGGCTTGACCCAGCACGGCTCCCAGAATGGCCAGCGCCGAGCCGACGAACAGGCTGCTGCCTACGAATACGAGCAGCAGCATCAGCGTCGCGCCCAGCATGCCGGCCTCAGCTTGCCCGCACGGCCGGCGTCATGTCAGCGCCCCGCCTGCGGCGCGCCGCCGGTGAGGGGATCGCCCGCCCGGACCGGCTCGACGCTGAGGTCGATCTCCTCCTCAACCGAGGCCACCCCGAAGATGCGCCGGATGTCGTCGTAGCGACGGCGCGCGAGGCCGTAGGCCGCCACGCCGAAGAGGACCACCGCGCAGGAGGCGAACCACAGCAGCCCGAGTGCCCACAGGCCCTGCGGCCATGCCATCGGCACGGCGAGCGACGAATTCGAGCGCGACTGCATCGCGAAGCTGTCGAGAGCCACCTGCACGCCCCACCAGGTGGTGATCACCGCGACCATCGCGAGCACGCCGAGGGCGACCGCATCCAGCCAGCAGCGCCACTTCAACGGCAGGACGTTGTAGATCACCTCGATGCGGATGTGCGCCTTGGTCACCAGCGCCCAGGCGAAGCCGAAGGTGATCGCCATGGCGACGGCATAGCTTGTGAGCTCGAAGCTTTCGAAGACCGTCAGCCTGAACAGGTTGCGGAACACCACGTCCAGCGACACCAGCACCGCGCAGAACAGGATGAGGGCACCGGCGGCCCGGGCGAGCAGTCGGGAGATCCACGCGATGCGGCCGACGATCGCGTCCATGACGGCTGCCTGCCTACTCGGTGACCCAGGTCTTGCGGGGCGGCGACTTGATCTCGAGTTGCTCGCAGTCCTCCAGCGCTTCGCTATAGTGCTCGACGCCGCGCGGATGGATCCACGAGGTGCCCGGCTCCGCGATGAACTCCTTGCCGCCGATCACCAGCCGGAGCCGGCCACTGATGAGGTAAGCGACCGTCTCATGGTCCAAGTGCTTGTGGACCGGGTCCACCAGCCCTTTCTCGCGGAAGACATGCAGCATCAGAATCTCGTTGCCGACCATGATGCGGCGGACCTCGACCCGACCCTTGGGCTTGACGCCCTCCACGGCGGCGAGCCGCTCGATCGGGATATGGTCCTTCACGGTGAAGAAGCCTTCGGTGGGGGGCAGGGAGCGATCGGCGTCTGACATGGAATTCCTTGGTGACGATGAGGCCGGCCGGCGAGCCGGTCGCGAGCCGGTATTGTCGACATTTTGCCTCCAGGGTATGGCGAGTTACACCTGAAGGCGCAGAATACTCCCCGATGGGGCACCTATCGCCTATTGCCTCGCAGCCCGTATGTATACAATCGGTCCATTCTATGCAGCGACTTCCGGGCGCGCAAGAGGCCTGCTGCGCGCATCTCCGATCCTTCCGCGGAGCACACCATGACGCATGACTCGCTCGGTTGGCGACAGAAGTTCGCCGTCCTCGTCCCCTCCACCAACACCAGCGTGCAGCCGGAGTTTGACGACATGCGGCCGCCGGGGGTCACCAATCACATCAGCCGGATCCGCATTCCGAACATCCCGCTCAACACCAACGAGGACTTCGAGCGGCTCATCTCGCTCATCGAGCGCGCGCAGGACGAAGCGGTGGACGCGGTGATGTCGTGCGAGCCGGACCGCCTGGTGCTCGGCATCTCGGCAGAGACCTTTTGGGGCGGCCTCGCCGCGAGCCGGCGCCTGAAGGAGCACCTCGCGCAGCGCACGGGCCTGCCGATCTCGATGGGATCGGATGCCTGCGACTCGGCCTTCGCCGCCCTCGGCCTGAAGAAGATCGCCGTGGTCACGCCCTACCAGCCCGTGGGCGACCAGAACGTCATCCGCTTCTTCGAGGAATCCGGCTACCAGGTGAAGCGGATCAACGGGCTCAAGTGCGAGAGCCCGGTGAAGATCGCACATGTGACGGAGGCCGAACTGCGCGCCGCGCTGCAGGAGCTCGACGGCGACGACATCGACGGCCTGGTGCAGGTCGGCACCAACCTGGCGATGGCCCGGCTCGCGGCGCAGGCCGAGGTCTGGTTGAACCGCCCGGTGGTCGCGATCAATACCGCGATCTACTGGCATGCGCTGCGCGACTCCGGCATCACCGACAAGGTGAGCGGCTTCGGCTCGCTGCTCGAGCGGTACTGAAACCGGAAGTGCGCCCGCTGCAGGAGCTCCCTTGAGCACCACCGCCCTGGAGATCGCCCCAGCGACGATGGCCCACCAGATCTACCTGGTGGTCAAGGAGCGGATCGTGGACGGTCGCTATCGCCAGGGGGCACGGCTCACGGAGCAGCAGCTCGCCGCCGAGTTCGAAACGTCACGCACGCCGGTGCGCGAGGCGATGCGGCGCCTGGCTGCCGACGGCTTCGTGATCTTCAAGCCGAACAGCGGCACCATGGTCCGCACCTGGTCGGCCGAGGAGATCAGGCAGATCTTCGAGCTGCGGGTCCTGATCGAGGGCGAGATCGCCGAGCTGGCAGCGCGCCATATCACCGCCGCGCAGGTCGGGCAGCTGCGCGCGCTGCAGGACGACATGGAGCGCCAGGGCGTGGATACCAGCGCGACCAACACCGCCCGCATCGGACCGCTCAACCGGGAGTTCCACCGGGTGATCGCGAGCGCGAGCCACAGCGAGCGGCTGGTGGCGACGCTCGCGGGCGCGATCGAGATGCCGATCGTGCAGCGCACGTTCCGGACCTACTCGCCCGACGAGCTGCAGCGCAGCTTCCGCCAGCACCGCGAGATGATCGATGCCTTCGCCGCCCACGACAGCGGCTGGGCACGCAGCATCATGGGTTGCCACATCCACGCGGCCAAGCACACGCTGCTCGCCGCGGCAGCCCGCGAAGCGGCCGTCGTGCCGGCCTGACGGGCCGCGGACCGGCGGCCCGGTCAGGCAATCGCGCCAGGTGCCGGATCCCTGCGCGGGTCCAGGCAGGCGACCCGGTTGCGCCCGTCGTGCTTGGCCCGGTAGAGCGCCTTGTCCGCGCGGTTCAGCACGGCGGCGAAGGATGCGTCGTCGCCCATGGCCTGGGTCACGCCGAAGCTCGCGGTGATGCTGAAGGTGCCGTTCGGGCTCTCGAACTCCAGCGCCGCGATGCTCGCGCGGATTCGCTCGGCGCAGGCCACCGCCTCGCGTGCACGGGTGCGCACCAGGATGATGGCGAATTCCTCGCCGCCCAGGCGGCCGACCAGGTCGACGTTGCGCACCGTGCCGGCGGCGGTGCGCGCCAGGCGGCGCAGCACCTCGTCGCCGGCGCCGTGGCCATACCGGTCGTTGACCTGCTTGAAGTGGTCCGCATCCATCATCATCACCGCCAGGTCATCGCCGAAGCGACGCGCCCGGATGAACTCGGAGTTGCCCCGTTCCAGCAAGGCCGCACGATTGGCCAAGCCGGTGAGCGGGTCGGTGTTCGCCTGGGCGCGGAGCTGCTCCTCGAGCGCCATGCGTCGCTTGATCTCCTGCTCGAGCTCCGCCTCGCGCCGCTTGTTCTCGTTGATGTCGACCGCAAAGGTCGCGATGCTGCCGCTGCGGGTGCGGAACTTGGTGACCCGGAACCAGCCCACGCCCGGATACAGCAGGTCGAGGCCGATGCCGTCCCCGCGGCGGTGGTGCTCGACCCGCTGCCGGACGTAGTCCTCCACCTTCTCGGGCTCCATCACCTGCTCGGCGATGACGCGGACCAGGTCCGCGTAGTGCAGGCGCCGGCCATTCGCCTTGTCGCGCAGCCTGCTGAAGCCGAGCGCGTGGACCGCCTCGTATGCCTGGTTCCAGGCGATCAGCCGGTCCTGGCTGTCGTAGACCGCGAACGGATTGGTGGTGACCTCGATGCTTTCGAGCAGCAGCGCGTGCTCACGCTTGATCTGCTCGATGCTCTTGGCCATCGACCCGCGTCACGCCGAGTCGGCGTCGAGCCCGAAGGCCTTGTGGAGCGCCCGCACCGCCAGCTCCAGGTACTTGTCCTCGATCACCACCGAGGTCTTGATCTCGCTGGTGGAGATCATCTGGATGTTGATGCCCTCGTTGGCCAGCACCTCGAACATGCGGCTCGCGATGCCGGCCTGGCTCTTCATGCCGATGCCGACGATCGACACCTTCGCGATGCGTGGATCGCCGATGACCTTGCCGCCGCCGATGCTCTCGACCAGCCCGGCGTTGAGCACGTCCATGGCGCGCTGGTATTCCGCGCGGGCGACGGTGAAGGAGAAGTCGGTCGTGCCGTTCACGCTCTGGTTCTGCACGATCATGTCGACGTCGATGTTCGCCGCCGCGATCGGGCCGAGGATGCGGAAGGCGACACCGGGCTTGTCCGGCACATTCGTCAGCGTGATCTTGGCTTCGTCGCGCTGGAACGCGATACCGGATACGACGGCCTTTTCCATGGCTTCCTTCCCGAATTCCTCTTCGAAGGTGATCAAGGTACCCGATGCGCGCTCCTGCTCCACCGGCATTTCCGGCGGCGTGAGGCTGGACAGGACCCGGGTCTTGACGCGGTACTTGCCGGCGAACTCGACCGAGCGCGTCTGCAGCACCTTGCTGCCGAGGCTCGCCATCTCCAGCATCTCCTCGAAGGTCACGCGCTCCAGGCGCCGCGCCTCGGGCACGATGCGCGGATCGGTGGTATAGACGCCGTCGACGTCGGTGTAGATCAGGCACTCGTCGCCCTTGAGCGCCGCGCAGATCGCGACCGCCGACGTGTCCGAGCCGCCGCGCCCGAGGGTGGTGATGTTGCCCTGGCTGTCGATGCCCTGGAAGCCGGTGATGATCACCACGCGGCCTCGCGACAGATCGGCACGGACGCGGGCGTCATCGATCGACTCGATGCGCGCCTTGGTGTGGGACGAGTCGGTCCTCACCGGAACCTGCCAGCCGGCGTAGCTCACCGCGTCCTTGCCGATCGCCTTCAACGCCATGGCGAGGAGCCCGACCGACACCTGCTCCCCGGTCGCGGCAACCATGTCGAGTTCGCGCGGATCCGGATTCGCCTGGATCTCCCGGGCAAGGCCGATCAAGCGGTTGGTCTCTCCCGCCATCGCGGACGGCACGATCACCATCTGGTGGCCGGCGTCGTGCCACTTGGCGACACGGCGGGCCACATTGCGGATCCGCTCGATGGAGCCCATCGACGTGCCGCCGTACTTTTGGACTATCAGTGCCATGATCGGGAGAAAAGCCAAGGATTATAGCGAGCGGCATGGCCGTAAATGTGCCGGGGTTGTTGCCGATTCAGAGCCATCGCGCAACGGACGGG
Organism: Pseudomonadota bacterium; assembly: GCA_023389175.1. Lineage (GTDB taxonomy): Bacteria > Pseudomonadota > Gammaproteobacteria > Burkholderiales > Burkholderiaceae_E > Lautropia. The sequence goes on from JAEWEW010000066.1 coordinate 14,294, forward strand.
TCGGGCAGCCACTCGATGGCGATCCGGTCAGCTGCCGGCGGCGGTGCGCCCGCGGACGCTTCTGCCGGCTGATCCGCGACGGTCCCGAAGGGCGCCGCGAAGACCACGGTCTCGCCCTGCCGGAAGACCGGCAGCGCCGACCTCGCCCAGGGTGCGACGCCGCCTTCCTGGCAGAGGTTCTTCCAGGTGCGCCGGTGCCCGCCCCCGCCCACCCGGATCCGGTCACTGCCCCGACCCTGGTCGAGCAGCAGGTCTGTCGCCGCGAGCTTTCCCGCGGCAACGCCGCCCTCGCCCTCGGCGCAGCGGCGGAACAGGAAGCGCTCACCGGCCACGTCGAGCAGGGGCTCCCCGGCCCAACGGAACCAGACCGGCCGGATCGCGGCGGGCAGCTCCGTCGCCGCGTCGATCCGGTCGCGGTAGCGCAGGAGCCAGCGCCCGTCGTGGCGCAGTCGCGCATGGGAGGACGTTGCGTCGACCAGTTGGCGGCGCACCTCCGCAAGCCGCGCCCGCGAAGGCATCCGGCATCCGAGCCCGGCGATCCAGAGCCGCAGCGCCTCGGCCGCGCGGCCTGCCGGCAGCCGCGCAAGCGCGGCGCGCGACAGGGCAGCGGGCGGCGCGACCTCGACACCGGTTGCGGCCACACCGGAATGCGGTCGCAAGGCCGCGAGATGGAGGCGGCAGGCCTCCAGGTCCAGCCGTGCCTGGCGCCGCGCGGCATCGGCGAGCGCCTGAAGCTCGCCGATCCGCGCGAGCTCGCGCGGCAGCAGCGCCGGGTCGTCGGCGATCGCATCCGCCAGCTGGCGGCGGACGCGGTTGCGGGCATGGCGCAAGTCGTGGTTGCTCGGATCCTCCACCCAGTCGAGCCGGTGCGCCGCGGCGTAGGCTGCGAGGCGCGTCCGTTCAACCCCGAGGAACGGGCGCAGCAGCAGCACCTCGCCGCGAGGAAGGGTGCCGGTCGGCAGCGCTCCCCGCTCACGCATGCCCGCCAGGCCGTGGATGCCAGCGCCTCGCATGCGCTGCAGGTGATGGGTCTCAAGCTGGTCGCCGGCATGATGGGCGGTCATTACGAATGCCGCGGCGGCCTCGTCCGCCATCGCCGCCAGTGCGCGGTAACGCCCTTCGCGAGCCCAGGCCTCCATGCCGCCGGCCGGCCGTGCCGGCATGCGCGGCAGCCGACGGGCAAGGAAGGCAAGGCCCGCGGCGCCGGCGGCTTGCCGGCAGAACTCCTGCCACGCATCCGCATCGCGCTGCAGGCCATGGTGGACATGCGCGACCACCAGTCGCGCGCGGGGCAGGACGGACGCGGCTGCATGCAGGAGCACCTGGGAATCCATCCCGCCCGAGCAGGCGAGCAGGACGACGTCCCGGTCGCTTTCGCCGTCGCCACGCGATCCGCCCCCGGCCAGCGCGGCGAGGATCAGATCGGGCAGCCTGGGCACCGCCGTCAGCCCGCGGGGCCCCTCGCCCTTCGCTTCATGCGGCCCAGCTTCATGCGGCCACCTCCTTGAACTTCCCGTAGGCGGCGATCTTGGCCTGGCGCTGCTTGATCAGCTCGCCGGTGCGCATGCCGGAGAACTGGCGCAGGGCGTCGGCTACCGCCCGCTTGAGCGCCACGGCCATCTGGCCGGGATCACGATGGGCGCCGCCGATCGGCTCCGGCACGATCCGGTCCACCAGCCCGAGCCCCTTCAGCCGCTGGGCGGTGATGCCGAGCGAGGTCGCGGCCTCGGGCGCCTTCTCCGCGCTCTTCCAGAGGATGGCGGCGCATCCCTCGGGCGAGATCACCGAGTACACGCTGTACTGGAGCATCAGCATGATGTCCGAAACACCGAGGGCGAGCGCGCCGCCGGACCCGCCTTCGCCGATGATGACGCTCACGACAGGGACTTCAAGCCCGGACATCTCGTAGAGATTGCGCCCGATCGCCTCGGACTGGCCGCGCTCCTCCGCACCGACGCCCGGGAAGGCGCCTGGCGTGTCGATCAGGGTCAGCACCGGGATGTCGAACTTCTCCGCAAGCTTCATCAGCCGCAACGCCTTGCGGTAGCCCTCCGGCCGCGGCATGCCGAAGTTGCGGTAGGTGCGCTCCTTGGCGTCGCGGCCCTTCTGGTGGCCGATCACCATGATCGACTGTCCGTTGAATCGGCCGATGCCGCCCACGATGGCCGGGTCGTCCGCAAAGGTGCGGTCGCCGTGGAGCTCGTGGAAGTCCGACATCATCAGGTTGATGTAGTCGAGCGTGTACGGGCGCTGCGGATGGCGCGCCACCATGGCCACCTGCCATGGCGTCAGCTTGTCGTAGATGTCCTTGATCTGGCTGTCGCACTTCTCGCGCAGCCGGTCGATCTCCTCGGCGATGTCCACGGCGGATTCGCCCTGCATGTAGCGAAGCTGCTCGATCTTCTCCTCGAGCTCCGCGACCGGCTGCTCGAAGTCAAGGTAGTTCGTCTTCATGGATGCTTATTCTTCCATCGGCAGGGGATCGAGGCTGCGCCACAGGTACCAGGAGGCGGCAGTGCGCCAGGGCCGCCAGCGGTTGCCGATCTCCGCGGCCTGCTCCCGCGTCACCCGCTCTCCGGCGTTGTAGTGGCGCCCGATGGCGGCCAACAGCCCCACGTCGTCCAGCGGCAGCACGTCCGGACGCATCAGGTTGAACATGAGGAACATCTCGGCCGTCCACCGGCCGATGCCTCTGACCGCCACGAGCTCGGCGATGAGCGCCTCGTCGTCGAGCGAGGGCCAGCGCGCGGGCTCGATCGCGCCCGTCCGGAAATGTACCGCAAGATCGCGCAGGTACTCGGCCTTGCGCGCGGAGAGGCCGCAGCGGGAGAGCGTCGCGGCGCGCATGCGGGAGAGCCTGGCCGGGGACACGTCGCCCGCAGCCTCCTCCAGCCGGCGCCAGATGGTGCGGGCCGCCTTCACCGAGAGCTGCTGGCCGACAATGGCCCGCGCAAGGGCAATGAATGGATCGTCGCGCGGCACCAGCCGCTCCCCCGGCAACCGCGCCGCCAGCTCGCGCATGACCGGATCGCACCGGCCGAGACAAGCCACCGCCTCGTCCCACCAGGCGGGCGACCCGACTGCCGCGTCAGTGGACATGGGCGCCTTCGTCACGGTCCAGGGGTCGGGCAAGCGGCAGGTTGAGCAGCAGGTTCTGCGGCTTGAGGACCAGACGCTGCGCCTCGTCCATGGCGAGCCCCAGGTAGACCGGGTTGCCGGCCACCTCCTCGAGCTGGTCGTTCAGGTCCTCGAAGTCCGCCCGCATGAGCAGCAGCAGCCGCCGGTGCTCGCCCGGCTCGAGGCCCTGGCCGCGCCAGAGCTTGTCCAGCAGCTCGCTGGCACTGCGATCCAGCCCGATGTGCCAGCGCCAGCGGTCGTCCTCCACCGCGCCGAGCGGCCGCACCTTGAGGCTGACGCCCAGCATGTGCCTCACCCAGCGTGCGACGATGCCGGCGAACACCTCGGCCGACTTGCGGCCCACGGTGAGCTCGACCGCGAAATCGTGGCGCTCGTCGCGGCCGAAGTACTGGTCCGCGTTGGACGCGTCCAGCACGTCGAGGTCGACGCCGGCCGCATCCACGTTGCCCTGGGCAAGCAGCCGGCCGATGTTGCCGTAGCCGGGATCGGCGCGACGGCTCTCGACGAACTCGGCATCCGCGAGCACCACCCTGCCCTCGTGGATCGTCACCGCCTGCTCGCGGAACCAGAGTTCCGCCATCCGCAGCGTCAGGCCGTCGGTGCAGTCGGCCAGGATGTGATGGATCAGGATCTGCGCGAGCTGGTCGACGAAGAGCGGCGCCACGTCGATGCGTCCCGCCTTGCGACCGTCGATGAAGATGCCGGCGTAGGCGGCCTGCAGGGTGGAGGCGCCAAGCAGCCGCCCGCGCAAGGCGAGGAACATGCGGTAGTTCTCGCGCGTATCCGGATCCTCCACCGCGGCGAGCTCGCTGGCCGGCACCTCGCGGCGCGGCGCCTCCAGCAGCGAGGCGCGCAGCGCCAGCTCGCGCGCACCGGACTCCTCGATTGGCGCGAGCTCGGGCC
>JAEWEW010000090.1 GCA_023389175.1 Pseudomonadota bacterium
CGCCCGAGCCGCTCGAGGCAGACATCCCGCAGGCGGCGAAGCCCGCGCCGCGCGGCTATCACGTCACCGAGCACGTCCGCAAGTACTACGACAGCGCGAAGGTCTGAGCCTCGCCAGGCGCCCCTTCCCCACGGAGACACGGGAGATCGAAATGCTTTTGACCAGGAAGAACTCATCCGCTCGCACGAGGCACGGCCGCACCGCGGGCCTCGTGGACAGCGTGGCCCGCGGGGTGGAATCGGCGCTGTCGGCCACGATGAACCGCCGCTCGTTCCTGAAGCGGTCAGGGATCGGGCTCGGCGCCGGCGCCGCGGCCAGCACCATCACGTTCCGGTCGATCCGTCCCGCCCAGGCCGCCCAGGCGCAGGACTCCGGCACCAAGAAGATCGAGGTGCGGCGCACCGTCTGCACGCATTGCTCGGTCGGCTGCTCGCTCGATGCGGTGGTGGAGAACGGCGTCTGGGTGCGCCACGAGCCGGTGTTCGATTCGCCGCTCAACATGGGCGCCCACTGCGCCAAGGGGGCGTCGGTTCGCGAGCACGGTCACGGCGACCATCGCCTCAAGACGCCGATGAAGCTGGTCAACGGCAAGTACCAGCGCATCAGCTGGCAGCAGGCGCTGGAGGAGGTCACCGCCAAGCTCAACGGGATCCGCGAGAAGAGCGGCCCGGATTCGGTTTTCTGGGTCGGCTCGTCCAAGCACAACAACGAGCAGTCGTACCTGATGCGCAAGTTCGTGTCGATGTTCGGATCCAACAACACCGACCACCAGGCCCGCATCTGCCACTCCACCACGGTGTCCGGCGTCGCCAACACCTGGGGCTACGGGGCGATGACGAACTCCTACAACGACATGCAGAACACCAAGTGTGCGCTGTACATCGGCTCGAATGCCGCCGAGGCGCATCCGGTGTCCATGGTGCACATGCTGCATGCGAAGGAGCGCGGGGCGAAGATGATCGTCTGCGATCCGCGTTTCACCCGCACTGCCGCCAAGGCTGACGTCTATGTGCGGTTCCGCTCGGGAACGGACATCCCGCTGCTCTTCGGCATCCTCTATCACGTCTTCAAGAACGGCTGGGAAGACAAGAAGTACATCGCCGAGCGCGTGTACGGCATGGACAAGGTCCGTGAGAACGTCCTGGCCAACTGGACGCCGGACAAGGTCGAGGAAGCCTCCGGCGTGCCGGAGGCGCTGGTGTACAAGGCCGCGGAGATGATGGCGATGAATCGCCCGTCGACGATCGTCTGGTGCATGGGACAGACCCAGCACTCGATCGGCAACGCGATGGTCCGCGCCTCCTGCATCCTGCAGCTCGCCCTCGGCAACGTCGGCGTCTCGGGTGGCGGCGCCAACATTTTCCGCGGCCACGACAACGTGCAGGGCGCGACCGATATCGGCCCCAACCCGGACTCGCTGCCGGGCTACTACGGCGTGGCCGAAGGCTCCTGGAAGCACTGGTGCGCCGTCTGGGGCTGCGACTTCGAATGGATGAAGTCGCGGTTCGCGCCGGGCATGATGACCAAGCCGGGCACCACGGTCTCGCGCTGGATCGACGCGGTCCTGGAGAAGGAAGACGTGATGGACCAGGCCCACGCCGTCAAGGCGATGGTGTTCTGGGGCCATGCGCCGAACTCCCAGACCCGCGGCGTCGAGATGAAGAAGGCCTTCGACAAGCTCGACCTGCTGGTCGTAGTGGATCCGTATCCGTCGGCGACCGCGGCGCTTGCCGCCATGCCCGGCAAGCCCGAGGACCTCAATCCGAACCGCGAGGTGTACCTGCTGCCCGCGGCGACCCAGTTCGAGTGTGCCGGGTCCGTCACCGCCTCCAACCGCTCGATCCAGTGGCGCGAGAAGGTCATCGAGCCGCTGTGGGAGTCCATGCCGGACCACACGCTGATGCAGGCCTTCGCGGACCGTCTGGGCTTCGGGCGCGAGTTCGCCAAGAACTACAAGATCATCTCGTTCAGCAAGCACGGGGTCGAGTGGAAGGAGCCGGAGATCGAGTCGGTCCTCCTCGAGGTCAACCGCGGTGCCTGGACGATCGGCTACACCGGCCAGTCGCCGGACCGGCTGAAGGCCCACATGCGCAACATGCATGTCTTCGACGTGAAGACGCTGCGCGCGAAGGGCGGCAAGGATGCCCAGACCGGCTACGACCTGACCGGCGACTACTTCGGCCTGCCGTGGCCCTGCTACGGCACGGCGGCGATCAAGCATCCCGGATCGCCGAATCTCTACGACACCTCCCGCCACATGATGGAGGGGGGCGGCAACTTCCGCGCGAACTTCGGCGTCTCTCGCGAAGGCGAGTCGCTGCTCGCGGCGGACGGCTCGCACTCCAAGGGCGCGGAGATCACCACCGGCTATCCGGAGTTCGACGACGTCTTCCTGAAGAAGCTCGGCTGGTGGGAGGAACTGACCCCGGAGGAGCAGAAGGCGGCCCAGGGCAAGAACTGGAAGACCGACCTCTCCGGCGGCATCCAGCGAGTGGCGATGAAGCACGGCTGCCATCCCTGGGGCAACGCCAAGGCCCGCGCGGTGGTGTGGAACTTCCCGGATCCGGTGCCGCTGCACCGGGAGCCGATCTTCGGCACGCGGCCGGATCTGGTCGCCAAGTACCCCACCCACGACGACAAGAAGACCTTCTGGCGTCTGCCCACGCTGTACAAGTCGGTGCAGGAGAAGAACGTCGCGGACCGGCTCTACGAGAAGTTTCCGATCATCCTCACCTCCGGCCGGCTGGTGGAATACGAGGGGGGCGGCGACGAGACGCGCTCCAACCCCTGGCTGGCGGAGCTGCAGCAGGATGCCTTCGTGGAGATCAACCCGAAGGTGGCGGCCGACGTCAACGTGCGCAACGGCGACTACGTCTGGCTGAAGACGCCCACCGGCGCGACCCTCAAGGTCAAGGCGCAGGTGACCGAGCGGGTCGGCCCGGACCATGCCTTCATGCCGTTCCACTTCGCCGGCTGGTTCCAGGGCAAGGACCTGCTGGAGTCGTATCCCGAGGGTGCGGCGCCGATCGTGCGCGGCGAGTCGGTCAACACGGCGACGACCTACGGCTACGACTCGGTGACCATGATGCAGGAAACCAAGACCACGATCTGTCGGATCGAGAAGTTCGCCTGATCGGACGACAGCAAGGAGACTTTCGATGGCACGAATGAAGTTCATCTGTGACGCGGAGCGCTGCATCGAGTGCAACGGCTGCGTCACCGCCTGCAAGCAGGAGCACGAGGTGCCCTGGGGTGTCAACCGGCGGCGCGTGGTCACCATCAACGACGGCGTCCCGGGCGAGAAGTCCATCTCGGTGGCCTGCATGCACTGCTCGGATGCGCCGTGCATGGCGGTCTGCCCGGTGGACTGCTTCTACCGCACGGAGCAGGGCGTCGTCCTGCATGACAAGGACCTGTGCATCGGTTGCGGCTACTGCTTCTACGCCTGCCCGTTCGGTGCGCCGCAGTTTCCGCAGGCCGGCGCCTTCGGCATCCGCGGCAAGATGGACAAGTGCACCTTCTGCGCGGGCGGGCCGGAAGCGCACAACAGCGACGAGGAGTTCCGCAAGTACGGCCGCAACCGGCTCGCCGAAGGCAAGCTGCCGGCCTGCGCGGAGATGTGCTCCACCAAGGCGCTCCTCGGGGGCGATGGCGACATCCTCGCCGACATCTACCGCACGCGTGTCGTGCAGCGCGGCAAGGGCGCGGAGGTCTGGGGCTGGGGCACCGCCTACGGTCCGCCGGCGCAAACCGGCCAGCAGCCTGCTCCGAGGAAGAACTAGATGAGACGCTATCGCCGATCCCACTCCGGGCAGCCGCGCTGGCTGCGCAGTCCGGTCGCCGCCGTCCTGGGCGCGCTTGCCTTCGCCGTGCTGCTCGCCGGATGCAGCGAGCTGCCGCAGGACGGGCCGAAGAAGCAGGCCGGCACCACGGTGACCCGCGACACCGCGCCGTGGACCGCAGACAAGACGCCGTACTCGGTGGCGGGCTACGTCAAGGACGACAAGAATGCCTACGAGCATGGGCTGAAGCAGCGCACGCTCGGCCAGCATGAGTACGTCCGCATCGGCGACGCACCGGCCGTCCGTTAGCCGCCGCCAGGCAATGATCGCGGGCTCGGTGCTCCCGAGCCCGCGGACCGGGAGAACGACATGCAGCAAAGGCCTCCGGCCAGATACCCGTCCGGCGTGCGCACCCACGCCGCCACGACACTTCGCTCCGTCATGACGCGCCTGCTGGCCCTGGTCGCGTTCGCCGCGGCCCTCGGGCTTGGGCAGGCCGTGCCGGCGATGGCGCAGGGTGGCCCGCAACCGGCCAACATCCTGGAGATGCAGCCGTCGGAGCTGCCCGACACCCAGGCCGAGCGCCAGGTCAAGCAGCCGGGCAACAACGCCCCGTTCTGGCGGGACGTGAACACCCCGCAGGAGTACTTCACCACGCTGCCGCAACGCGAAGGCGGCGTGCTGATCCAGCCGGCCGGCGAGGAATGGCGCCAGCTGCGCAACGGACCGGTCACGCAGTGGGGTGGTTGGGCGCTGGTGGCGATGCTGCTGCTGATCCTCGCCTATTACCTGTTGCGTGGAACCATCCGGCTGAGCGAGCCGCGCACCGGGCGGCTGATCGAGCGCTTCACCGCCGTCGAGCGGTTCGCCCACTGGACCACGGCAATCACCTTCTTGATCCTGGCGATCAGCGGAATCATCATGCTGTTCGGCAAGCACGTGGTGCTGCCGGTCTTCGGCTACGTCGCGTTCTCCGGCATCGCGCAGGTCTCCAAGGCGCTGCACAACTTCATCGGGCCGGTGTTCTCGCTCTCGATCGTGATCACCTTCGTGCTGTTCGTGCGGGACAACTTCCCGGAGAAGGGCGACGCAACCTGGCTCAAGCGCTTCGGCGGACTGCTCTCCAGGAAGATGCCGCACATCCCGAGCGGCCGCTTCAACGCGGGCGAGAAAGCCTGGTTCTGGGGCGGGCTCACGCTGCTCGGCCTGATCATGACGGTGACCGGCTTCATTCTGAACTTCCCCAACTTCGAGCAGACCCGCGCCCAGATGCAGCTCGCCTGGACGTGGCACGCGATCGCCGCGGTGCTGTTCATGCTGGGCGCGATGGGTCACATCTACATCGGCACGCTCGGCATGCAGGGCGCCTTCAAGGCGATGAAGGAAGGTTACGTCGACGAGACCTGGGCCAGGGAGCACCACCAGTACTGGTACGAGGACATCAAGTCGGGTCGCGTTCCGGCGCAGCGCTCCCCGGTCATTGCCGGCTCCGAGCAGCCGGTCGTCCAGCCGGGTGGCGAACAGCCGGCCGCCTGAATCGCAGCGAACGAGGAGATTCCGATGAGCCGTACCCTATCCATCTCGCGGCAGGCCGTGACAGCCGCCGCGCTTGCGCTGTGGCTGGGCACTGCCGGCGCGGCGTTGCCGACCGCGCCGGAGACGCCCGAGTCCAAGGCGAAGGCCGAGGAGGCCAAGGCGAGGGCCGCGGAAGCCGCGAAGAAGGCGGCTGCGGAGCTGGCGGCTGCGATGGAC
>JAEWEW010000115.1 GCA_023389175.1 Pseudomonadota bacterium
GCCGACAGGTAGCGCGGCATCACGAAGCGGTTGAGGAAGTACTCCGAGAGGTAGGGGTTGTTGCCGGAACGCTTGGAGTAGAAGAAGTTGAAGACGTCCTGCGCCCGCACATCCGGACGCTCGATCAGGTTGCGCAACCCGGCACGGGTCTGCGCAAGCCCGGCCTTCTCGCCCAGCCCGGCCGGCCAGGCATGCGCCCGGGTGAGCCGCGCCTGCAGCGGATAGCGCCGGGGAAACACCAGGCATTCCAGCAGCGCATCGACCGTGACGCCGCGCTCGATGTCCGCGACCAGCTTCTCGGTCCGTGGCCCGGCGTGGATCGCGCCGTCGTTCCAGTGCGAAATGATGCCGATCTCGCCCTTCATGAGGACCGGCACGCCGTCGAGCACGGGATACTTGCTGCAACCGCAGGCGAGGATCCCGTAGTGCCCCTGTCCCGGCGGAGAAGTCCGCGACCTGAAGCTGAAGTCTCCCGCGCAGAAAGGGCAGCGCAGGATCGAAAGAAAATCTTCGAAATTCTTCATGTTCCCTTCCCGACGATTCACGCACGCCCGCGACGCACGAGACACCGTGCATCCGAACACCCGAGCGATGAATCATGATAGCGGGCACATAGCGCGCCCGCGGACCGAGCTGCGGCAAAGCCACGACACGCAGAGCAGGCATCTGCCAGCCGGCAATAAGCGACGACCAGCCGGCAACAAGCGACGACCAGCCGGCAGGGAGCGCGCTACCCCGCAGCGATTCCCGACAGCCCGTGCCGCAGGTCGGCGCAGACGTCCGCAGGCGATTCGAGGCCGACGGCAAGGCGCAGCATCCCTTCGGTGATGCCGGCCGCTTCACGCACCGTCGGATCCATGCGGCCGTGGGTCGTGCTCGCCGGATGGGTGATGGTGGTCTTCACGTCGCCGAGATTCGCCGTGATCGACAGCATGCGGCAGCCGTCCACCACCTGCCAGGCATTGGCGCGCGCGCGCTCGCGGGTTTCGCCGCATACCTCGAAGGAGAGCACCGGCCCGGCGGCGAGTTGCTGGCGCTTCGCGATCGCATACTGCGGATGGCTTTCCAGGCCCGGGTACAGCACCCGCGAGACCTGCGGCTGGCGCTCCAGCCATCGGGCCACTTCCATCGCGTTGGCCGACTGCTGGCGCATCCGCAGCGGCAAGGTCTCCAGGCCCTTCGCAAGCACCCAGGCGTTGAAGGCCGACAGCGTCGGGCCGCCGAAGCGCAGCACCGGCTCGAGCTTCTGCTTCACGTAGTCGCCCCGCCCCAGCACCGCCCCGCCGAGCACCCTGCCCTGGCCGTCCAGGTACTTGGTGGCGGAGTGCACCACGATGTCGGCGCCGAGCTCGAGCGGGCGCTGCAGCACCGGCGTGCAGAAGCAGTTGTCCACCACCAGCGGCACGCCGCGGCGGCGGGCGAGCGCGGCCAGCGCCGCGAGGTCCACCACCTCGGTCGCGGGGTTGGACGGCGTCTCGACGAAGAGAAAGCGCGTGGTCGGCTCGATCGCCGCCTCCCAGGCGGCCAGGTCGGTGAGCGGCACGTAGCTGGTGCGCACGCCATAGCGCTCGAAGAGCGCGAAGAGCTGCACCGTCGTGCCGAACACCCCGCGGGAGCTCACGATATGGTCGCCCGATGCGGTGAGGCTCAGCACCACCGACTGGATCGCCGACATGCCGGAGGCGGTCGCGAGGCAGGCCTCCGCCCCTTCCAGCGCCGCAAGGCGGTCCTGGAAGAGCCGCACCGTCGGATTGCGGAACCGGGAATAGATGTAGCCGTCGATCTCGTTGGCGAACTTCGCCGCGGCATTGGCCGCGCTGGTGTGCACGAAGCTCGACGTGAGGAACATCGGCTCGGTGTGCTCGCCATAGGGCGTGCGCTCGAAGCCGGCGCGAACCGCCCGGGTCTCGAGGTCGAAGTCCGCGTCCGGCCGGGGGCCGATCGGGTCGTCGTCGCGGCCCGTGCCGTCGTCCGAAGGGAAAGAGGATGCGTTCATGATCCTGGCCGGCGCCCTGCCGGCGATGTCGTATCCCGCCTGCGCCGCGGCAGGCCGTTTCGACGGCGGTTGCCACGGGAAGATTTCATTCAGGGAAAGACAGCAGGCGGGACGGGCGCGAACGCCTTCGCCCCACGGTTTAGCTGCATTTCTTACGCGCTCGCAAGCCGGGGCAAATCAGCGCGTTTCCAATATACCCTATTCCTGCACTGCAGAAAACTTCAGGTTCATCTGGTTGCGGTCGGCATCCTCGACGCGGTCGCGCGGATGGCGGCGCTCCTCCTCGATGCGGTCGAGATACTCCGGCGTGATGTCGCCGGTCACGTAGACGCCGTCGAAGCAGGAGGCCTCGAACTCCTTCACCTGGGGGCCGGCCTCGCGCACCGCGCGCTTCATGCCCTCGATGTCCTGGTACAGCAGCGCGTCGGCGCCGATCGCCACGCGGATCTCCTCGTCGTCGCGCCCATGGGCGATCAGCTCGTCGCGGGTGGGCATGTCGATGCCGTAGACGTTCGGGAAGCGGATCGGCGGCGCGGCGGAGGCGAAGTAGACCTTGTTCGCGCCCGCCTCGCGGGCCATCTGCACGATCTCGCGCGAGGTGGTGC
>JAEWEW010000132.1 GCA_023389175.1 Pseudomonadota bacterium
TCCCGCGCCCTGGCCGGGGCCGGAGCGGCCGACCCGGCCGCCGGAAGCGCCGCGCTGCCCGGTGCAGGCGCGAGCGGGGAAGGCAGCCACTCGGGCCGCAGGGCCGCCAGCACGAACAGCACGGCCAGCCCGATGGTCACGCCCTGGGCGAACAGCAACCAGTACTTTTTCAATCCGCAGGAGCTCCTGAGCGCGGGACCAAGGAAGGAAGGGATGAGCGGTATGGTCGGAACGCCGGATCTGGTGCGCCACCTTGACGAGCTGCTGGGCGCGGCGGCGATGAAGGATTATTGTCCAAACGGTATGCAGGTGGAAGGCGCGTCCGTCGTCTCACGGGCGGTGTTCGCGGTGACCGCGAGCCTCGCGGTGGTGGAGCAGGCGGCGGCCGAGGGCGCCCAGGCGCTGGTCGTCCATCACGGCTGGTTCTGGCGCGGGGAGGATCCGCGGGTGGTCGGCTCGCGCCGTCGACGACTGGCCGCGCTGCTCGCCGCGGACCTCAACCTGATCGCCTACCACCTGCCGCTCGACCTGCATCCGGAGCTCGGCAACAACGCCCAGCTGGGGGAACGAATGGGTTGGCGGATCGATGCCACCGGCGGCGACCGCGGCCTGGTCGCCCTGTCGACCTTGCCTGCACCGGTGTCGGCCGACCAGCTCGGCACGCAGCTGGAGGCGGCGCTCGCCCGCACGCCGCTGCTCGTGGGGGACCTGGGGCGGGACATCCGGCGGGTGGCCTGGTGCACCGGCGCTGGCCAGGACCTGATCGAGGAGGCGGTCGCCCTGGGCGCCGATGCCTTCGTGAGCGGCGAGATCTCCGAGCGGACCACGCACCTCGCGCGCGAGGCGGGGGTGGTTTACGCGGCGGCCGGCCATCATGCGACCGAGCGGTTCGGCATCCAGGCGCTGGGGCGGCATGTCGCCCAGGCCTTCGGGATCGAAGCGGTCTTCGTCGACGACCCGAATCCCGCCTGACCGGGCGGCAGGCATCCCGGCGGCCCGCGCCGCAAGGGCTGCGAGGGCCGCCGTTGCCGCGATCAGGCGCGCTTGAGCGAGTCCCGGATCTCCCGGAGCAGCACCACCTCCTCGGCCGGGGGCGCGGGCGGCGCCGGCGGCTTTTCGGCGATGAACATGCGCTGGGCGCGGTTGTACAGGCGCACCATCTGGAAGATGATGAAGGCGAGGATGAGGAAGTTGAGCAGGACGGTGATGAAATTGCCGTAGGCGAAGAGTGGTACGCCGGCCTTGGTGAGCGCCTCGTAGGTGCGGGGGACGCCCTCCGGAATCTTCGAGGACAGGACGATGAAGTACTCGGAGAAGTCCAGTCCGCCGAAGATCGCTCCCACGATCGGCATCACCAGGTCCTTCACCAGCGAATCCACGATCCGGCCGAACGCCGCGCCGATGATGACACCGACCGCGAGGTCGATGACATTGCCGCGCATCGCGAATTCCCGGAACTCCGACATCATTGACATTGTTGCTCTCCTTGGACGACGGCCGACGAGGCGGCACTGGGAGTATCGGCCTCGGAGGCGGGACCCAGCAAGGCGCGTCGTGGCCAAGGCAACGGGGGGCCGGCGCAGGACGGACTCGCGTGGCGGTGCATCATGGCCGTCCGTTATACTTTCGGGTTGTCACAGACCGCCATCTCCCCACCCCCTAGAGGTTCTTCGATGTCCGAGACCTACGATCCCACCATGGATTCGCTTCGCCGCTCCGCGCTGATATCCACGTGCACGGTCGGCGCGGTCGGCGCGGCCGGGGTCGCGGTTCCGTTCGTGGTCAGCTTCCAGCCGTCCGAACGGGCCAAGGCAGCGGGCGCGCCGGTGGAAGCGGACATCGCCGGCATGCAGCCCGGCGAGCTGCGGCGGGTGGAATGGCGCGGCAAGCCGGTCTGGATCGTGCGGCGCACGCCGGAGATGGTGGCGTCGCTCGAGGCGACCGAGAACCAGGTGCTGGATCCGAAGTCGGAGGCCTACTACCAGATTCCCACGCCGGAGTACGCCAAGAATCCGGCCCGGGCCATCAAGCCGGAGTACCTGGTAGTGGTGGGCATCTGCTCGCACCTCGGCTGCTCGCCCAGCGAGCGCTTCCAGCCGGGAGCGCAGCCGTCGCTGCCGGCTGACTGGCCAGGCGGCTTCCTCTGCCCCTGCCACGGATCGATGTTCGACATGTCGGGCCGCGTCTTCCGGAACATGCCGGCCAACGCGAACCTCGACGTGCCGCCGCACATGTACGTCTCCGACACGAAGCTGGTGATCGGCGAGGACGAGAGCACCAAGGCATAGGGATACGGGCTGCCCCTTCAGGGGCGGCATCATCCGGCGCCACGCGGGGCGCGGCAGGAAAAGAACGAGACGACCTCTCCACCGCGGCCCTCTCCGCGGCCGCATCCCGCGGGGGTCGGGGTCAGGACCAGAGAATCAGGACATCGTCATGGCAGCAGAGAAGCAGGTGGACACGAAGGGCATGCTCGGCTGGGTCGATCAGCGTTTTCCGCTGAGCTCCTCCTGGAAGGCGCATGCCTCCGAGTACTACGCCCCGAAGAACTTCAATGTCTGGTACTTCTTCGGCTCGCTCGCCGCGCTGGTCCTGGTGATCCAGATCGTGACCGGCATCTTCCTGGTGATGCACTACAAGCCGGATGCGGAGCGGGCCTTCGCCTCGGTCGAGTACATCATGCGGGACGTGCCGTGGGGCTGGCTGATCCGCTACATGCACTCCACCGGCGCCTCGGCCTTCTTCATCGTCGTCTACCTGCACATGTTCCGCGGGCTGCTGTACGGCTCCTACCGCAAGCCGCGTGAGCTCGTCTGGATCTTCGGCTGCCTGATCTTCCTCGCCCTGATGGCGGAGGCGTTCTTCGGCTACCTGCTGCCCTGGGGCCAGATGTCCTACTGGGGCGCGCAGGTCATCGTGAACCTGTTCGAGGCGATTCCGATCATCGGGCCGGACCTCTCGGTGTGGATCCGCGGCGACTACGTCGTGAGCGATGCCACGCTCAACCGGTTCTTCGCCTTCCACGTCATCGCCATCCCGCTGGTCCTGCTCGGGCTGGTCGCCGCGCACATCCTGGCGCTGCACGAGGTCGGCTCCAACAATCCGGACGGCATCGAGATCAAGGAGAAGAAGGACGCGCAGGGCCGGCCGCTCGACGGCATCCCGTTCCACCCCTACTACACCGTGCACGACATGTTCGGCGTGGCGATCTTCCTCGCCATCTTCGCCGCGGTGATGTTCTTCGCGCCCGAGATGGGCGGCTACTTCCTCGAGTTCAACAACTTCATCCCGGCCGATCCGCTCAAGACGCCGCTGCACATCGCACCGGTGTGGTACTTCACGCCGTTCTACTCCATCCTGCGGGCCACCACTGAGGAGTTCGTCATGTTCGGGCTGCTGCCGTTCCTGCTGGTGCTGCTCGCGGTGGTGCTGCTCACCGCCCGCAGCGGCCTCGCCAAGGTGGCAGCCACCGTGGTCATCGGGCTCATGGT
The DNA here is from genome assembly GCA_023389175.1 of Pseudomonadota bacterium. Lineage (GTDB taxonomy): Bacteria > Pseudomonadota > Gammaproteobacteria > Burkholderiales > Burkholderiaceae_E > Lautropia. Next base: position 3,492 of record JAEWEW010000132.1, read on the forward strand.
CATCGGGTTCTTCGCGATCGACGCCAAGTTCTGGGGCGTCGTCGCCATGGGCGCGTCGGTGATGATCTTCTTCGCGATGCCCTGGATCGACCGCAGCCCGGTCAAGTCGATCCGTTACCGGCCGGACTGGCACAAGGCAGTGCTGGCGGTGTTCGTCGTAGCGTTCCTGATCCTCGGCTACTTCGGGGTGCAGGCGCCATCGCCGGTCGCGAACCGCATTTCGCAGGTCTGCACGCTGCTTTATTTCGCCTTCTTCCTGTTCATGCCGTGGTGGAGCGCGATGGGCAGGTTCAAGCCGGTGCCAGACCGTGTGGTGTTCGCGGCCCATTGAGAGAACGAAGCATGAACGCACTGGTATCCATCCGCCGCGCCCTCGGGATCCTCGCCGCCGCTGCCGCCTTCTGTCTTCCGCCCGCCGCGCAGGCTGCCGGGGAGGGCGTGGCCCTGGATCACTTTCCGCTGGAGAAGCTGACCAACCTCCCGTCGCTGCAGGACGGCGCGAAGACGTTCGTCAACTACTGCCTGAGCTGCCACAGCGCATCGATGATGCGCTACAACCGCCTGCGGGACATCGGCCTCACCGAGGACCAGATCGCCAACAACCTGATCTTCACCGGGAAGAAGGTAGGCGACCTGATGACGGTGGCCATGCGTCCGGAGGACGCGAAGGAATGGTTCGGGGCGCTGCCGCCGGACCTGACCGTGGTGGCACGGTCGCGATCCTCCGGTGCGGGAAGCGGCGCGGATTGGCTCTACACCTTCCTGCGCAGCTTCTACCGGGACGGCACCCGGGAACTGGGCTGGAACAATGCCGTGTTCCCCAACGTCGGCATGCCTCACGTGCTGTGGACGCTGCAGGGATCGCGCGGCGCGATCATCGAGCAGGTCAAGGCGGCCAACGGCGACGCCGGCGACGGCCATGGCTTCACCCGCACGACGATCACGGTCGACAACCAGGGGTTCCGGAGCGAGAAGACCGAGAAGATCGAGGGCGGGCATCCGCACGAGGGCAGCACCATGACGCTCACTCCGGCGCAGGGCGGCAGCCTGTCGCAGCCGGCCTACGACGAGACGGTGGCCAACCTCGTGGCGTACATGACCTACATGGCCGATCCCAGCGCCGCGACTCGGATTCGCCTGGGTGTCTGGGTGCTGATCTTCATCGGCGTGCTGATCATCCTGACCTGGTGGCTGAATCGCGAGTACTGGAAAGACGTCAAGTAGCGCACCCCAACCCCACCGACACGCAGGTGAGCCGGTGTCGGCTCACCTTCGTCATTTCAGGAGATCCCTTCCATGATGGTTCTTTACTCTGGCACCACCTGCCCGTTCAGCCAACGCTGCAGGTTCGTGCTGTTCGAGAAGGGCATGGACTTCGAGATCCGGGATGTCGATCTCTACAACAAGCCCGAGGACATCTCGATCATGAACCCGTACGGGCAGGTGCCGATCCTCGTGGAGCGGGACCTGATCCTGTACGAGTCCAACATCATCAACGAGTACATCGACGAGCGCTTTCCCCATCCGCAGCTCATGCCGGCGGACCCGGTGATGCGGGCCCGGGCGCGGCTCTTCCTCTTCAATTTCGAGCGCGAGCTGTTCGTGCACGTGCAGCAGCTCGAGCGCCGGGACCACAACAAGGACACCGGCAAGATGATGGACCGGGCGAGGATGCAGATCCGCGACCGGCTCACCCAGCTCACGCCCATCTTCGTGAAGAACAAGTTCATGCTGGGCGAGGAGTTCTCCATGCTCGACGTCGCGATGGCACCGCTGCTCTGGCGGCTGGATCACTACGCGATCGAGATGCCCAAGACCGCCGCGCCGCTGATGAAGTACGCCGAGCGGATCTTCTCGCGTCCCGCCTATATCGAGGCGCTGACGCCGTCCGAAAAGGTGATGCGCCGTTGAGGCACGGGTCCGGGCTGCGTGGTCCGGGCTGGTGGCCGAGCGCAACCGAACACCGGAGGCCCTGATGGCCGAAAGCTCAACCAAGCCCTACCTGATCCGCGCGCTCTACGAGTGGTGCTGCGACAACGGGTATACCCCGTACCTCGCCGTCGTCGTGGACCGGCACACGCTCGTGCCGCGCCAGCATGTGAAGAACGGCGAGATCGTGCTCAACGTGTCGCCCATGGCCACCAATCAGATGGCGATGGGCAACGACCTGATCGAGTTCCAGGCGCGCTTCAGCGGCGTCGCGCAGCAGTTGTCCATTCCGGTGGAGAACGTCGCGGCGATCTACGCGCGCGAGACCGGTCACGGCATGGCC